>JAYZFQ010000109.1:0-75030 GCA_036336695.1 Myxococcota bacterium | reverse complement strand
TTCGCTTTTGCGAACGAGCTGGTGTCGGACTACGTCGTGGACGCCGATGGACGGCTCCGCATGGTCCCGCGCGAGGTCCCCTCGGAATACCGCCAGAACTGCGTGACGATGGCGCGAGCGGCGCGGCTCTTCTACGCCCACGCCCGATTCGAACCCGGCCAGCCACGGGCGGATGCCGCCACCTACCGGGCCCTGATGGAGGAGGTGATGGCGCGCGACCCGCGGGACAAGCGGCCCGTCGCCGATCCTGTCGTCATTCCGGGCTACCCGGACCTCTACGCGTTCAGCCGGGGCGAGGAGGAACTGGTCAAAAGTGTGGTCGACGATCGTCTCGGCGCGTATTTCCAACGCGGCAACTGGCGCATGATCCTGCCGTTCACGCGCCGCCAGCAGCAGGCAGCCGCCGAAGGTTTTCTGGAGGCGGTGCGACGCAACGAGGCCCCGGTGGTCCACGTGGTCCGCTTTCCGGTCATCGACATCAACCACACGGTGATCGTGTACGGCGCCGAGGAAACGCCCGAGGCAATTTTCTTCGCCTTCTATGACCCCAACTATGCCGGCATTTCCCGACGCATGCGCTACGACCGCGCGCGGCGGACTTTCGAGTATCCGGAGAGTGACTTCTTCGCCGGGGGTCCCGTGCGGGCCTACGAGGTCTACGATGCGCCGTTGTACTAGGCGCTACCTCGCGGGTTTCGCGCTGGCTGCAAGCGGGTTCCAGGTTGGGTGCCTCACGGGAAAGACCTTGGAGGGTGGACGCCTGGACGAGAGTCCCGAGATCCTTCACGAAGCGTGTCTCGATGGCGACACGCTGCGGGTGCGTTACACGGCTGTGCGGACGACCGAATTCGGTGACGTCGTCGGCAGGCATGAGCGCGGGGCGGCGGTCGACGCCATCGGATTGGCCGTGCAGCCGCGTCTGCCCGTTGACGAGATCGCCGTGTCGCCCGTCGATCCGTTGGACGTGATGCGCCCGGCGGGTTGTCGACCGGTCGAGGTTCGCGTGATCGGCGCCGCGTCCGAGGCAGTGCCACGCGAGGGCCTCGGGGACCGCGGGTGGATCGCGCTGCCTGCACCGGTGCTCCACCGGGACGGAACTGCTGCCTGGGTGTGGCCCCTGCTTCCGCTGACCCTGGCCCTCGACACGGTCGTTACCCCGACGCTCGCGGTCCTCTGGGTCGTGTATTTCCCGATGACGGACTGAGCCAGCCGCGCACCGCGCCGTCGCGGATTCTCGGCCTGCCTCGGCGCTGGACGGGGTCTTCGCCGTCGCGGTGTATCCTCGGAGAGGAGAGGAGGACGCCATGGCCCTCGAGGGTTTCGCCCCGATCGACTTTCACGCCTTCCACCGCGACACGCTCCCCGAGCGCCTGGCCGGTAGCGCGGGTGCCGCCGTGTCGGCCGGACTCGGCGGACTCGAGGCCCTCGCGTTCCAGTTGCCTTCGGGCGATGCCTATACCTACGTGCCCCGGGACGGCACGCTGGTCGTCAAGGCCGGCTCGGAACCCGCCGCCACCGTGATCGAGGTCCAGGCGGCAGACTGGGAAGGCCTGGTTCACGACTACGAGTCCGCGGCGGGTTTGTTGTACGGGAACCGCGCCCGTTGCTTGCGCGGGAATGCGATGCGCTTCATCGCCTGGGAGCCGGTGCTCCGCGCGCTCTTCGTGGGTCGGCCGATCTACGACCCCAACGACCCGCTCTTGGACGACGCCGGGCGCACGGTCGACCCGCGTCGCGTCTTTGCGCCGGACGATCCCGAGGAAGACATGGCCGCCTTCCTGGCCGCGGCCGGCTTTCTCGTGGTCCGGGGGCTCTATTCGGCGGTCGAGGTGGCCGGATTCCTGGCCGAAGCCGAGGCCCTGCGCTCCGAGGCGGTGAAGGGAGACAAACTTTCCTGGTGGGCGACGACGCCCGAGGGCGAGGAAATCTGCTGTCGGGTCACACGCGCCGTCGAGAAGCCGAAACTGGCGACGCTGTACGGGGACCCGCGACTGCGCCGGCTGGCGGACCTGGCCGGGGCGGATCTCGCTCCCCGGGAGGGCGAGGGAACCGGCGTCACCTGCATCTACAAAAGCCCCGGAATCGAGGAGGGTCTTTCCGATCTCCCCTGGCACCGGGATTGCGGCATGGGGGGCCATGCCCTGATGTGCCCCGTGATGGTCGCCTCGGTCTTCCTCACCCCCGCGACGCCGGAAACCGGGGAACTGTGCTTTCTGCCCGGCTCGGCGCGGGCATCCTGTGCGTTCCGGGAAGCGACGGATGCCCGCGGCCCGGCCGGGATCGGCGTGGCGGCAGAACCCGGCGACGTGAGTCTCCACTTTGGCGACGTGATGCATGCCGCCCCCCCGCCCACGCGCCCGGACCTGGCGCGCTATCGCATCAGCGCCACCACCAACTTCGGGCCCACGGACGTTCGGCCCCACACGGGCGCCCACAGCTACAACGACGTGCTCCACGGGCGCGAAGACGGCCAGATCGAGCACCTCGCCAAGGTCGCCGACCGGGCGTCGGCGGGCTAGGCTGCCCGCCTTCCCGAGGAGGAGCGCAGCGAATGCCCGAAGTGCAGCGGACCCTGGCCATCGTGAAACCCGACGCAGCGGGCCGCCCGGGGGTGGCCGGCCAGATTCTGGCCCGCATCGAGGAGTCGGGACTCGAAATCGTTGCGCTCAAGAAGCTCCGGCTGAGCGAAGAGGAAGCCCGGGGCTTCTACGCCGTGCACAAGGAACGCCCGTTCTACGGCGAACTCGTGAAGTTCATGACTTCCGGGCCGGTCGTGGTGGCGATCCTGGAAGGCGAGAACGCCATCGCCCGCTGGCGCGACCTGATGGGGCCGACGGACTCGACGCAGGCAGAAGCGGGCACGATTCGGGGGGATTTCGGCACCGATATCGAGCGGAATGCGTCTCACGGATCCGACGCGCCCGAGACGGCGCGAATCGAGACGTCCTACTTTTTCAATGCCACTGAAATTCTGGGTTCAGTCGAAGCGATCTAGGCGTACGCGCGCGCCATCAGCAGGATCACACCCACGTAGGTCAGCGTCAGCCACAGGCTCCGGCTCTTGAGAGCTCGGCTCACGAGGTCACCCCCCCTTTCCTCGTGTCAGTCCAATAGAGTCTATTTCGTACGAGTTTTGAAACACTTGAGGGATTAGCACACAATCGTGTCCCGAGGGGTGACTGGAGTCACGAAAGTGGGGGAGGGGAGGCCATGAGTCTGGCCGAACGGCTCGAAGCCGACATGAAGGCGGCGCTTCGCGAGCGGGACAAGGTCCGGCTCGAGACGATCCGGGGAGTGCGCGGGGCTGTGCGCAACCGGGAGATCGAGACCGGCGGGAGTCTTGACGACGATGGGGTTCTCCGGGTGCTGCGGAGTCTCGTGAAGCAGCGCGTCGATGCCATCGAGCAGTATCGCGCCGGGGGGCGCGAGGACCTGGCGGAGAAGGAGAGCCGGGAGCGGGAGGTGCTGGAGGCCTATCTCCCCGCGGCGCCGGCTGCCGGGGACGTCGAGCGCGTGGTCCGGGAGGTCATTGCCGAGGTCGGCGCCGAGAGCCCGCGGGACATGGGGCGGGTCATGAAACCCGCCCTGGAGCGTCTGGGCGGCGCGGCGGACGGCAAGCAGGTCAGCGAGGTCGTTCGCCGCCTGTTGAGTGCGGGCGACGCCGGCTAGCCGGGTTCCTGCGAAGGGGTGCCAGGGAGTAGGATAGGAGCCCCGGAAGGAGGGTCCCCCCATGGCCAGCGTTTCCAACCCCCAGCCGCGCATTGTCGATGCCGACGGCCACGTTCTCGAGCACCCCACCGCGATGCTCGAATACATGCCCGCGGAGTACCAGGCACGCTGTTTCCACGTGGAGGCCGACGCCGCGGGGACCGAGTGGTGCCTCTACGACGATCTCAAGATCTACGCCAACCGGATGTCCCTGGCGGGGGCCGGCGGCATGAGCCTGGAGGACCGGAAGCGCTGCCTGGCCGGAGAGATGCGGTACACGGACATTCGGACCGGGGCGTTCGACCCGGCTCGGCGGCTCACCGAGATGGCCCAGGACGACATCGAGCAGGCGGTCGTGTATCCGACCCAGTTTCTCGGGATCTCAAGCCTTGCGGACCTCGATTTCGCCGAGGCCCAGTCCCGGGCGTACAACCGGTGGATCGCGGATTTCTGCTCGGAATCGCCCAGCCGCCTGTTCGGGATCGCCGTGACTCCCCAGACCGAGGTCGAGCGCTGCATCCGGGTGGTCGAAGACGCGCGAAAGCTCGGCCACGTCGGTGTCTTCCTCCGGCCGAACCCGAGCCGGGCGGGCGAGTGGTTCTGCGATCCCGCCTACGACCGGCTCTGGGCGGCCTTCCAGGATCTCGATCTCGCGGTGGGGTTCCACCCGTATCTCATGCCCGACATGCCGGGTGCGGTTCGTCAGCTCGGCCTGAGCGAGTTCATCGCCCCCGGGGCGAAGTCGGTCATGGAGATGACCGGAGAGCAGGACCAGCGGGCCGACGGCACGTTCGGCAACAAGAACATCTTCTTCACCCAGGCGCTGGGCAACGTATTCGACATGCAGATCGCCCTCACGATGTTGATCTGCGGGGGGGTCCTGGAGCGCTTCCCACGTCTGCGCTGCATCTTTCTCGAGGCCAACGGCGGCTGGATCGTGCCGATTCTCGAACGACTCGATCACCACTACGAGATCTTCCAGTGGGAGGTCCCCCAACTCAAGATGAAGCCCTCGGAATACTTCAAGCGCCAGTGCTGGATCTCTTTCGATCCCGACGAGAGCACGCTGCGCATGACGGCCGAGAGCGATCTCGTCGGTGCCGATCGCATCATCTGGGCGAGCGATTACCCCCATCCGGACGCGAAGATTCCCGGGGTCGTCGACGAGTTGCGCGAGGCGATGGAGGGCCTGCCCGGCGCCGCACAGGACCGGATCTTCGGGCTGAACGCCGTCGATCTGTACGGGCTTCCCGAGGTCGCCTAGGGAGGGGTCAGCGTCCGCTGAAGCGCGGCGCGCGGCGCTCCTTGGCGGCGTCGAGCCCCTCGCGGGCGTCCTCGGTGGCGAAGGTTTCCGCCTGGACGCTTGCCTCGAAGGTGAGCTGGTCGTCCAGGCTCGCTCCGGCCGACCGGGCCAGGGCCCGCTTGATGCCGCGGTTGGCGATGGGGCCGGCCGCAGCGATCTCCCCGGCGAGCGCCCGGGCGGTGGGGAGGACCTCCGCGGCCGGAACCGCGCGGTTGACCAGGCCGATGCCCGCGGCCTCGGCGCCCGTGAGCGTGCGGCCGGTGAAGAGGAGTTCGGCCGCGTGCGCCGGGCCCACCAGGCGGGGCAGGGTCCAGGTGGCGCCCATGCCGGGGTGGAGGCCGAGCCGGGCGAAGTTGAGGCCGAGCTTGGCGTCCTTGCTCGCGATCCGCAGGTCGCAGGCCAGGGCGACGCAGAGGCCGGCGCCGATCGCCGCGCCGTTGAGCGCCGCAATGGTCGGGCAACCGATCTCGCGCACGGACAGGAAGAGCCCGTAGAAGGCGCGCATGGTGTCGCGGATTTCGGGCTGGGCGGCCTCGGGGTCGGCGCGGCCCGCATCGGACTGGGCTTGGATCATCCCGAGGTCGCCGCCTGCCGAGAACCCGCGACCCGCGCCGGTCAGGACGACGCAGCGCAGGGACGGCTCTCGGGCGAGTTCGGCGCTGGCGGCGGAAAACGCCTCTCCCATGGCCCGGGTCATGGCGTTGCGGCGCTCGGGATCGTTGAAGGTGAGGAGGGCGACGTCGTCGTCGCGCTGGACGAGAACCAGATCCGGCATGGCAGGGAAGGCTAGCGGAGAAGCGGGGAGGGGGCGGCGGGCCCCCTCCCCGGGAACCGGAACTCAGTCCATCTGGCGGCGCAGGAACGTGGGCTCGTCTTCGTTTTCTTCCTCGTCGTCGCCTTCGCCGCGGCGCAGGAAGGTCGGAACGTCGAGTTCGTCTTCCTCGAACGGGGACAGGAAGTCGCTGGGCTTCTCGATCGTCTCGGGTTCGCCGTCGGCATCGACGGCTGCGCTGCCGAGTTCGCCCTGTTGCTCCGCGGCCGGGGCGCCGGCTCGGCTGCCGCCGGCTTCCCGGTGCAGCGGCGTGACGTTGCCGTGGTGCGCCGCGTCGGCCTCCGGGCTGCGACCGCGCTGCATGCGGTCATCGTCCAATCCGGTGGCGATCACCGTGACGCGCATGGAGCCGTCGTCGATGGTCTCGTCGATGACCGCGCCGAAGATGATGTTGGCCTCTTCGTGGGCCGCCTCCTGGATCAGGGTCGACGCTTCGTTCACCTCGAACAGCGTCAGGTCCGATCCGCCGGTGATGTTGATGAGCACGCCGTGGGCGCCGTCGATGGACAGGTCTTCCAGCAGCGGACTCGAGATGGCGGCGCGGGCCGCTTCCATGGAGCGCTCTTCGCCCTGGGCCGACCCCGTCCCCATCAGCGCGACGCCCATCTCGTTCATGATCGTACGCACGTCGGCGAAGTCGAGATTGATGAGGCCGTGGATCGTGATCAGGTCGGAGATGCCGCGCACGGCGTTGAAGAGGACTTCGTCGGCCAGCTGGAAGGCATCCTGCATCGCGGTGTTCTTGCCCGCCAGGGCCAGCAGGCGCTGGTTCGGGATGGTGATCACCGTGTCGACCACGCGATGGAGGGCGTCCAGGCCCTTCTCCGCGTGCTTCTGCCGGACCCGGCCCTCGAAGATGAAGGGCTTGGTGACCACGCCGACCGTCAGGGCCCCGATTTCTCGGGCGACCTCGGCGACCACCGGGGCGGCGCCCGTGCCGGTGCCGCCGCCGAGCCCCGCGGTCACGAACACCATGTCCGTGCCCTCGAGCTGCTCGCGAATGCGCTCGCGAACCTCCATTGCCGAGCCGCGGCCCTTCTCCGGGTCGGCCCCGCAGCCGAGACCGCGGGTGATCTCCGAGCCGAGCTGCAGCTTCGACGGAGCGAGGTTGTACTGGAGTGCCTGGGCGTCTGTATTGGCGGCGATGAACTCGACGCCCTTGAGGCCCGACTCGATCATGTTGTTGATGGCGTTGCCGCCACCGCCGCCCACGCCGACGACCTTGATCGAGGCACGCTGGTTCGATGCGTCTTCGAACTCCAGCATTTCCCTTCCGTCATCCGGAATCAGGGTCTCGGACGACTTAGTGTCCGAGCGTGATCGCGTACGCTTCGCCATGACTCACCCCCCGCGCGCTGCGCGCGCAAAACCATACAAAAAAACACCGTTGTTGTCGCCGAAAACGCCACGGAACCCGGTGGCCACGTGCATCAGCTCAGCTCTTCGTAGAACCAGTCCCGCATTCGCTGCTTGACGCGCCCGAAAATGGAGTCGTCCCGGATCCGGAAACGCGTCGCGTTGCGGGTCCGGCCCTGGGCGGCCCCGAACAGGGCGAGTCCCACGCCGGTCGCGTACATCGGGCCGCGGACCACGTCCTGGAGTCCGCCCACGTGGGTGGGTGTTCCGGGGCGCACCGGGGCTTCGAAGATCTCCTCGGCCAGTTCCGGCAGCCCGGCGAGGGCGGAGCACCCGCCGGTGAGGACCACGCCCGAGGGAATCCGGTCCTCGAGGCCCGCTTTGCCCACTTCCTGGCGTGCGAGCGAGAGGATCTCGTCCACACGAGGTTCGATGATCTCACAAAGTATCTTTCGCGAGACCTGGCGCGGCCGCCGGCCTCCCACGCTGGGTACGCTGATCACGTCGTCGCTGCCCAGGTACCGGGCCGAGGCCACGCCGAACTTCTTCTTGATCCGCTCGGCCTCCTCGAAGGGCGTCCGCAGGCCCACCGCGATGTCGTTGGAGATGTGGTAGCCGCCCAGCCCCAGGACCGAGGTGTGCTTGATCGAGCCCTCGGCGAAGACCGCCACGTCCGTGGTGCCGCCGCCGATATCGATCAGGCAGACCCCGAGATCCCGCTCGTCGTCGGCCAGGGTCGCCTCGGCTGAGGCGAGCGGCTCGAGCACGATGTCCATCACGTTCAGCCCGGCCTTGTTGGCGCACTTCACGATGTTCTGTGCGCTGGTGACGGCCGCCGTCACGATGTGGATCTTTGCCTCCAGGCGCACACCGCTCATGCCGAGCGGTTCCCGGATCCCGTCCTGGTCGTCGATGATGAATTCCTGGGGAATCACGTGGATCACTTCCCGGTCCATCGGGATCGCCACGGCCTTCGCGGCATCGATGACGCGCTTCACGTCGCCGTCCTTGACCTCGCGGTCCTTCACCGCGACGACGCCGTGGCTGTTGAAGCCGCGAATGTGGCCGCCTGCGATCCCGGCGTAGACGGCCGTGATCTCGCAGTCCGCCATCAACTCTGCCTCTTCCACGGCATGCTTGATGGAATCCACCGTGGCGTCGATGTCGACGACCACCCCCTTGCGCAGGCCCCGGGACGGATGCGTCCCGATCCCCACGACGTCGACGCCATTTTCGGTTCTCGTGGCGACGATGACGCAGATCTTCGTGGTGCCGATGTCGAGCCCGACGATCAGGTCTTCCTTGCGTGACATGTTCCTACCCCCCTTTGGCGGCTCCGGATCAACCGGTTGGCCGCGAGTTGGACGGCGCCGCGTCTCCACGCGTCGCCGCCGCTTGTGCCGCTCCGTCAGGAGACGGCGAGCCGTCGAGGACCGCCTGGCCCTCGAAACGAAGATCGACGCGCGAAGCCCCGGACACGGCCGGCAGTTCGGCGTCCAGGAGCTCTGCGAGCGCGTCGAGGCGTGCATCCAGGTCCTCGTGGCCCAGGATCACCTGGGGCGCGAGGTCTGCGAGTTGCAGCCGGAAACCCTCGGGGTCTTCCGGCGCGGCAATGGCGATTTCGACCGGCGCCGGCAGTCCGCGAGCCGCGAGCGCCCGGGCGAGGGCCACGGCGCGGGCCAGTTCGGGCGCCGCCTCGCCGTTCGGCGGTCGCTGGTCCGGCACGAGCTGCGGCAGGTCCGCGCGCGGTCCGGGAGGTGCCGGGGCAAAGGGCACGCCGGCCGCGTCCACGGCCCAGGGTTCCGGCCCCGCGAGGATCGCTACGGCCTCGTGCTCGACCACCCGCAAGACGAGTTGGCCGCCCGGAAGCGGAACCGCGCGTGCTTCGGCGATCCAGGCGTGGCTCGTGAGGGTCTCGGCCAACTCGGCCGGGTCCAGATCGTCCAGCGCAGTCCCCCGGGCCATGCCGGTGGCGGCTGCCACGTCCTCGGGAGTCAGGACACGGGTCCCGCGGACGGCCAGGGTTTCGAGGGGACCCGGCGCGAACCCCGAAGTGCCGAGGAGTGCGCCCAGGGCCATCGCGAGGACGAAGACCGCCGGCCAGGTGATGGCGCGGCCCAGGAGGCGTCGCGGCCCGCCGGATTGCTGGACGCGTTCGAGGTGGGCGAGGGCCCGGCGGCGCCGGGCGAGAGCGCTTCGCTCGGCGCGGGTGAGTGCGTCGCGGTGCGTGCGTTTCATGGTTGTCTCCCGATCACGTGGACTTCCCGCTCGAGTTGGACGCCGTGGCGGGACAGCACCTCGCGACGGACGTGTTCGATGAGCGCCAGCACGTCGTCGGCGCTGGCGCCGCCCTGGTTGGCGATGAAATTGGCGTGGACGGTCGAGACCTCCGCTCCCCCGATCCGGTGGCCTTTGAGGCCGGCGCTTTCGATCAGGCGACCGGCGCGGTCCCCGGGAGGGTTCTTGAAGACCGAACCGCAGGAGGGGATGTCGAGGGGCTGGGTTTGCGCCCGCCGCGCCAGCAGGCGATCGACCTCGGCCTTCACCTCGCCCGGTGTGGAGATCGCGACGGTGAAGAGGACCGAGAGAATGAGCGAGCCCGGCGCGAGGCCGCGCAGCGCGCGGTAGACGAAGTGGAGTCGCTCCCGGGCGACGTGCCGGGTGTGGCGCCCCGTTGGACTCAGGACCTCGATTTCACGGACGCAGGCTTCCATCTCGCGACCGGGGATGCCCGCGTTCATGGCGAGCCAGCCGCCCACGGTGCCGGGGATTCCCGCAGCGAACTCGAGTCCCGCCAGTCCGCGACGAACGCAGAAACGCGTGACCTGGCTGTGGGAGACGCCGGCGTCGGCCCGCATGCCGCGGTCCGGCCGCGCTTCGAGGCGGCGGAATTTTGCGAGGCGAATGACGACCCCTGCGAGCCCTCCGTCACGCACCACCGTGTTGAAGCCCGCCCCGAGCACCCGGTGGGGCACACCGTGGGCACGGCAGATCGACAGAACCCGTGCCAGCCCACGCCGGTCGGTCGGGGTGGCCACGGCGTCCGCGGGTCCGCCGACGCGCAGACTCGTGTAGCGGGCGAGGGGCACGTCGAACGCGACGGCATCGCCGAGTGCGTCCGCAAGCGCGTGTCGCGCAGCCGGGGCGGTCACGAGGCGTTCTCGAGGGCGGCGAGGATCGGCGCGCCCAGTGTCGAAATGTTTCCGGCGCCGAGCGTGAGGACGAGGTCTCCCGGCCGCGCGATGGCCGCGATCTCGGCGGGCAGGGCGTCGAGTTCGGAGACGAAGTGGGCATCCCGGTGTCCGTGGGCGCGGATGGCTTCCACGAGGGGCGCCGACTCGATCCCGGGGATGGCCGCCTCGTTGGCCGCGTAGATCGGCGTGACCAGCAGGACGTCGGCGTGGTTGAACGCTGCCGTGAAATCGTCCCAGAGGTCCCGTGTCCGGGTGTAACGGTGCGGTTGAAAGGCCACCACGATGCGCCCGGTATGGGTCTCGCGCGCCGAGGCGAGGGTTGCCCGGATCTCGGCCGGGTGGTGGCCGTAGTCGTCGACGAGCGCCACGCCGCCGGCCTCGCCCTTGCGTTCGAAGCGCCGCTCGATGCCGAGGAAGCTCTCGAGCGCCTCGGCGGCTTCGGCGAATCCCACATCGAGTTCGAGGGCCACCGCCAGGGTGGCCAGGGCGTTCTGCACGTTGTGGCGTCCGGGCAGCCGGATGCGCGCTTCGCCCTGGAGTTCGCCCCGGCGCCGTACCTCGAAGCGCATCCCGTCGCCCGCTGGTGTCACCGCGGATGCCACCAGGTCGGCCTGGGAGCCGAAGCCGAAGGTCGTGGTTCTGCGCGTCATCCGCGGCAGGATCGACTGGACGCCGGGATGGTCGAGGCAGAGGACGCTGAGACCCCAGAACGGCACGTGGTTTGCGAACGAGACGAACGCGTCTTCCAGGGCTGCGTAGGTCCCGTAGTGGTCGAGGTGTTCGGGGTCGATGTTCGTGATCACTGCGATCGCAGGGGTGAGGCGCAGGAACGACCCGTCGCTTTCATCCGCCTCGGCCACGAGGATGTCGCCCTGGCCTAGCCGCGTGGTGGAGGGCGATGCGTCGGGAGCCAGGACGCGTCCGCCGATCACCGCAGTCGGGTCGAGTCCGGCCGCGGCCAGCACGTGGGCCACGAGCGAGGTCGTGGTGGTTTTGCCGTGGCTTCCCGCGATGGCGATGCCTTCCTTGAGGCGCATGACCTCCGCGAGCATTTCGGCCCGGGGAATCACGGGGACCTTGCGGCGCTCGGCCTCCAGGAGTTCCGGGTTCGACGGGCCGACGGCAGAGGAGAAGACGACGACATCCACGTCCCCGACGTGCGCGGCGTCGTGGCCGACCGTGACCGGGATGCCGAGGCTGCGCAGCCGGGCCAGGGTGGCGCCCTCCCGGAGGTCGGAACCCGTGATCCGGTAGCCCTGGTTGTGGAGCAACTCGGCGAGGCCGCACATGCCGATGCCCCCGACGCCGACGAAATGCACGTGCTGGATCCTGCGCTTCATGTCCCGGACTCCCCGAGTGCGGCGCACGCCTGCACGATGCGCTCTGCCGCATCGGGCTGGGCGAGTGCGGCGGCGCGCAAGCCCATGTCGGTGATCTGCTGCGGGGAGGCGAGCAGGGTGTCCAGCGCTGCGCAGAGCGCGTCGGGTTCCAGCGGGCGCGCGTCGAGCAGTTGGGCGGCGCCGGCCTGGGAGAGCGCCCGGGCATTGGCGCGCTGGTGGTCGTCGGCGGCGTGGGGGTAGGGAACGAGCAGCGAAGCCAGCCCGGCCAAGGTGAGTTCGGCGACGGTGAGTGCGCCCGAGCGGCACAGGGCCAGGTCCGCCCAGCGGTAGCGGCCGGGCATGTCGGGTTCGAACGCGACGACCTCCGCGCGAATGCCGCGGGCGGCGTAGGCAGCGGCGACGCGCTCCCGGTCCGCCGCGCCGCTCTGGTGGAAGACCTCGACCTTGCCGGGGTCGAGACGCGGAGCGATGGCGATCAGGGCCTCGTTGAGTTGACGTGCGCCCTGGCTGCCGCCGAACACGAGCAGGTGGAACGGCGGCGCGGGAGTTCGGCGAGGGCCGCCGCCGCGGAAGGTCTCGACCAGGGAACGTCGCAGCGGGATCCCTGTGGTCACGGCGCGCGGGGACAGGGCGGCAGCGGCTTCGTCGAAGCCGGTGAAGATCTGGCGGGCGAAACGCGCGGCCGCCCGGTTCGCCCGGCCAGGCACGGCGTTGGGTTCCACGAGCGCGATGGGAACGCGCCGGAGGGCGGCCGCGGCGACTGCCGGGACCGATGCGTAGCCGCCGACCGAGATGACCCGGTGGGTGCGCCGCCTTCCCATAAAACGCCAGGCCGCCGCACAGGCCCCGAGCAGTACCGGGAGGGCCGCGATGCGAGCGCCGAGTCCCCTTCCCATGAGCTGCCGGGCCGGGAGCGCAACGAGTTCGAAGCCGGCTTCCGGCACGAGCCGGGACTCCAGCCCCAGGCGGCCGCCCATGACCAGTACGTCATCGCCCCGCTCGCGGATCCGTTCCGCAAGTGCGAGGGCCGGAGTGACGTGGCCCCCGGTTCCGCCGCCGGCGACGACCCAGTTCATGGCCGCGCGGTCCTCCGCTGCGCCGATTTGCGCGCCGTGTTTCGATGCGTGTTCCGGTTTGCCCCGCCCGGACTCGCGGCTTCGTCGGGGTGACGGGCCACGCGCAGCAGGACGCCGAGGGCCAGGGCGCAGACGGCGAGGGAGTTCGACCCGAAAGAGACGAAGGGCAAGCTGAACCCCGTGGTCGGAAGCAGGCCCATCACCACGCCTGCGTTGACCGCTGCGGGAACCACGAGGAATGCGGTCATCCCGAAGGCGAGGAGCTGCGCGAAAGGATCTTCGGCACGGCGGGCCACGCGCATGCCGGCCATGGCCAGCGCGGCAAAGGCGCCGAGGACGACGAGCACACCGAGGAGCCCGAGTTCCTCGGCAACGACGGAAAGAATGAAGTCGGTATGGGCCTCGGGCAGGTACGAGAGTTTCTGTCGGCCGTCACCGAGTCCGACGCCCAGCGTTCCGCCCCGGCCGAAAGCGACGAAGGACTGAACGAGTTGGAAGCCCTCGGACTGTGCGTTCTGCCAGGGAGCCAGGAATCCCTTCCAGCGCGCCATCGCGTACGGGCGCGCCGTGCTGTACGCCGCGATGAACAGGGCGCCGCAAGCACCGAGACCCAGCAGGCGTCCCAGGGGCAGTCCCGCGGCGAACAGCAGCAGCCCGACGAGTAGTATCAGGAGCGCCGCGCTTCCGAAATCCGGCTGGAGCACGAGCAGCCCGGCGGGAATCGCCGCCAGGAGCATCGCGCGGAGCAGCGCGCGGCCGTCGTCGGGTTGCGCGCGGGCCAGCAGCGCCGCGACGGCGAGCACTGTCGCGAAGCGGGCGATTTCGGCGGCCTGGAGACTGGCCGGGATGATGGGCAGCGGCAGCCAGCGGCGGGCGCCATTGGCTTCGATCCCGAATACGAGGGTTGCTCCGAGGAGTACGACGCCGACACCCCACAGCGGCCGCGCGATCCGGCGCCAGAAACTCAGCGGGAGGTGCAGGCCGATTGCAACGAGGGCGATCCCCCCAACCAGGGCGACGACGTGCCGGATGAAGTGCGGGGGGATGGGGCTCCCCATCGCCAGCGGCGCCGTCGTGCTGTAGACCATCACGACGCCAAACCCGGCAAGCAGGGCGGCTGCCGAAAAGACGCCGCCTTCGAGCAGCGTTGCGCGTTCGCGCTTGGCCCGTGTCACGGTCGCGTTTCTCCCAGGGCGCGGACGGAGGCCCGAAAGCATTCGCCGCGTTCTTCGAAATCGCGAAACTGGTCCTGACTGGCGCAGGCCGGTGCCAGGAGTACGACGTCCCCCGGCTGGGAGAGCCCGGCAGCCCGACCGACCGCGTCCTGGAGGGTGCGCGCGTGTTGGACGTCGACCGATGCATCGAGTGCCGCTTCGATCTCGCTCGCCGCTTCGCCGATCAACACGGCGGCGCGTACCTTCTGTCGCGCGACGCCGGCCAGCGCGGTGAAGTCGAGGTCCTTGCTGCGTCCGCCGGCGATCCAGATGATGGGTGCACCGGTCGCCCCGAGCGCCCGCGCCGCTGCGCTGGGGTTGGTCGCCTTCGAGTCGTTCACGTACGAGACGCCGCCGATCGTCGCCACGGCTTCCATGCGGTGGGGCAGGCCCGAGAACGCGGCAATTCCCTCGGCGGCCCGCTCCGGATCGGCGCCGGCGGCGTGGGCGGCGACCAGCGCAGCCAACGCATTTTCCCGGTTGTGCCGGCCCGGGAGGGAAGTGGCCAGGGGAATGCGGCGCGTCTCACCCCCGACCTCGAGGACCGCGACGCCTTCGTCGAGCCAAGCGCCCTCGGCGACGGGTCCCGTCGCCGAGAAAAGCAGGACGCGACCGCGTGTGCGTTCCGCGAACCGGCGGGCCGCGGGATCGTCGGCGTTGAGGACTGCCGTATCCTCGGGTTGCTGGTTCGCGAAAATCCGGGCCTTGGCTTCGGTGTAGGACTCGAAGGTTCCGTGGCGGTCCAGGTGATCGGGGGTGACGTTCAGGACGACGGCGACCGCCGGCCGGAAATCTTCGGTGGTTTCGAGTTGGAAGGAAGACACCTCGAGCACGGCGACGTCCAGTGCAGCGCCGACCAGGTCGAGGACGGGTTCTCCGACGTTTCCAGCGGCGCGTACCCGGAAGCCGGACGCGAAGAGCGCCGCCTCGAGCATCCGCGTGACCGTGCTCTTGCCGTTCGTCCCCGTCACTGCGACGACCGGCACGGGGAAGGCGCGCCACGCGAGTTCTACATCCCCCCAGACGCGCCGTGAACGGGCCCGGTAGGCGGCGGGGGGAACGCCCGGGCTCGGCACGACGAGATCGAAGGCTGCGGGATCCGGGAAGGGCTGCCCCACGATGAACTCCACGCCCGGAACCGGGGGAGTGCTGTCGGGGATGCGCTCGTCGGCGGCGACGACGCGTGCCCCCCGATCGGCGCAGAAGCGGGCGGCGCTCTGCCCGGAAATTCCGAGCCCCAGCACCAGTACCCGTTTGTCCGCGAGTTCGAGCATCAGCGCAGCTTCAGCGATGACAGGGCGACGAGGCCGAGGATCGCGGAGATGATCCAGAAGCGGACCACGATCTTCTGCTCGGGCCAGCCGAGTTTTTCGAAGTGGTGATGGATCGGTGCCATGAGGAACACCCGCCGTCCCGTGGTTCGGAACACCGCCACCTGGATCGCCACGGACAGCGTTTCGATCACGAAGATTCCGCCGACGACCGCGAGGAGGATCTCCTGCCGGATCAGGACCGCAATGGTTCCGAGCGCTCCGCCGAGGGCGAGAGATCCCACGTCGCCCATGAAGAGCTGGGCCGGCGAGGCGTTGAACCACAAGAACCCGAGGCCGCCGCCGATCAGCGCCCCGCAGAAGATGGCGAGGCCGCCAGCGTCGGGGACGTACTTGATGGCGAGGTAGTCCGCGATGCCTGCGTGCCCCGCCGCGTAGGAGAGAATGAGAAAGGTGCCGGCCGTGATCATCACCGGACCGATGGCGAGGCCGTCGAGGCCGTCCGTGAGGTTTACCGCGTTGCTCGCCCCCACGATGATGAACGTGGCCACCGGGACGTACACCCAGCCGATGTTCGGAGTGAAGTTCTTGAAGAAGGGAACGGCGAGTTCTGCATCGAATCCCGGGTCCGTGTAGATCGCCACGGCGACCGCGAGTCCGAGGGCGGTTTGCCAGACCAGCTTCATGCGCGCCGAGATGCCTCCGGAATGGCCTTCCGTGACCTTTCGGTAGTCGTCGATGAAACCGAGGAGCCCGAAGCCGGTGGTGACGCCGACCACTGTCCAGACGAACCGGTTGTCGAGGTTCGACCAGAGCAGCACCGATACGAGCAGGGAGAGCAGGATCAGGATGCCACCCATCGTGGGGGTGCCTGCCTTGTCCTGGTGGGCGGGTCCGATCTCGCGGATCGGTTGCCCGACGCGCAGGTTCGCGAGCTTCTGGATCAGCGCCGGTCCGAACGCGAAGGCAATGAACAATGCCGTCAGCGTTGCGGCGCCGGTGCGGAACGTGATGTACCGAAAGACGTTGAAGGCGCTGACATCAGAAGCGAGCGGATACAGTAGGTGGTAGATCATCGGGCTTCGGCCTCCGCTTCGAGGTAACGAGTCACGCGCTCCATACGCATGGAGCGGGAACCTTTGACCAGGATCCAGGCGCCGGGTTCCAGTAGCGAGCGAACCGTCTGGCCCGCCGCCTGGCTGTTCGGGAGTTCATGGATCTGCCCGGCGGAAAACCCCGCTTGCCGAGCGCCCTCGGCGACCAGGTGGGCGTGGTTGCCGACGGCAACGAGGAAGTCGATGCCGAGCTGCGCCGACAGCCTCCCTGCGTCGCGGTGCGCGCTTTCCGCACTTTCGCCGAGTTCTCCCATGTCGCCGAGCACCGCGATGCGCCGCCCGTTCCCCGAGCGTGCGAGAACACCGAGGGCGACTTCCATGGACTGGGGGTTCGCGTTGTACGAATCGTCGATGATGACGACACGGTCCGGGAGGTTCCGTCGTTCGAGCCTGCCGGACACCGGTCGATAGGCGGCGAGGCCCGCGGCGATTTCGTCGAGGCTCGCGCCGGCGGCCGAAGCCGCGGCGGCGGCACAGAGTGCGTTGACAAGCGTCGTTTCGTCCAGTCCGGTCACTTCCAGGGAAGTCTCGCCAGCGGGTGTCTGCAGCCGGAAACGGAACCTTCCTTCCTCGTGGCACACGTCAGCGGGCCGGACGTCCGCGGTGTCGCCGCGACCGAAGCGCACGATCCGTGCCTCCGTTCGCTGCGCCAACGCGTCGGCGAAGGGGTCGTCGGCGTTGATGACGGCAACGCCATCGTGCGGCAATGACGCCAGGAGATCGCCTTTCTCGCTCGCGATGGCTTCGCGACTGCCGAGGTATTCGATGTGGGCGGTGCCGACGTTCGTGACGGCTCCGATCTGGGGTCGGGCGATCGCGGCGAGTTCTGCGATCTCACCGCGGTGGTTCATGCCGAGTTCGACCACGATGCGGCGATGCTCGGGCCCGCGAGCGAGCAGTGTCAGGGGCAGGCCGAAATGGTTGTTCAAGTTGCCGCGATTGCGCAGGGTGCGCGCGCCGGTCTCGAGAATGGCGGCGCACATTTCCTTGGCGGTTGTCTTTCCATTGCTTCCCGTGATGCCGACCACCGGTCCGTCGAAGTGCGCGCGATGTTCCGCGGCAAGACGGCCCAGGCCAGCAGTGGTGTCGTCTACCGCGACCACGGGCAGGTCGACAGCCGGGATTTCCCGGTCGCGGGCGACCAGGAACCCTGCCGCGCCGGATTCTGCTGCGGTTGCGAGGTAGGCGTGGGCGTCGTGGTTCGGGCCGACGATCGCCACGAAGAGGTCTCCCGCCGCGACGGCGCGACTATCGATCGAGGCCCCGGTGAGTTGGACGTCGCCGCTCCCCTGGAGGAGGGTTCCCCCAGTCCAGTCGGCCACGTCTTTCGCGCTGAAGGGCACGCTCATCGGTCGGTCCTCGCCAGGAGGGCCTTGCGTGCCTCCTCGGGATCGCTGAAGGGCAGCCGATCGCGACCGATGATCTGGTAGTCCTCGTGACCCTTGCCGGCGATCACCACCGTATCGTCGCGATTGTATTGAGTGATTGCGGCGCGGATGGCTTCCCGTCGATCGACGGCAATGGCGTAGGCGTTTTCGGTCGCATAGAGCTCGTCGAGGGCTACCCGCTTCCTGTCCTGCAGGCCGTCTTCGACGTCGGAGAGGATGCGCTCCGGTTTCTCCGTGCGCGGGTTGTCGCTGGTGGCGACGATCCGGTCGCTCCAGCGCGCGGCGGCCGCCGCCATGAGCGGTCGCTTGCCGCGGGCCCGGTCTCCGCCGCAGCCGAAGACGCTGACCAGTCGGCCGCGTGTCAGGGGTTTCAGGGTGCTCAAGAGCTTGTCGATTGCATCCGGTGTGTGGGCGTAGTCGACGAGCACGGTCGGTGCGTCCGGATCGGTGCCCGCGATGCGTTCGACGCGGCCCGGGACCTGGGGGCAGGCCGCGATTCCTCCGGTGATCGCCGCGGGGGGAACGTCGAGCGCCACGGCCACACCCGCAGCCACGAGCAGGTTCTCGATGTTGAAGTCGCCAACGAGCGGGAGCGCGACGTCCACCGGACCCCCGGGCAGCTGGAGCGCGACCTCGCTGCCGTCCATGCGCACGTCGGCGCGACGGAGCGTGACGTCCGACCCCGTGTCCGGGTTGCGTGAGACGCGAATGATGCGCGCGTCGGCTTCCCGCGCTGCGTCCAGGAAGGCATCCGACGCGTCGTCGTCGACGTTGATTACCGCCGTGCCACCCGGTGCCAGGTGTGCGCGGAACAGCTGTGTCTTCGCAGCGAGGTAGGCCTCCATCGTCGTGTGGAAATCGAGGTGGTCCTGGGAAAGGTTCGTCACCGCAGCCACGGCAAAGCGACACCCCGCGATGCGACCCAACTGGATCCCGTGTGAGGAGACCTCCATCGCGACGGCTTCGACGCCCTGGGTTCGCATCGCGCGGAGCGCGCGCTGGAGGTCGAGACTTTCCGGAGTCGTGTTGAGCGAGCGCTGACGTTCGCCCGGGAAGCGAATCTCTACGGTTCCGATGAGGCCGACCCGGCGATCAGCACGCGTGAGGATCGACTCCACCAGGTAGGTGACGCTCGTCTTGCCGTTGGTCCCGGTGATACCGATGAGGGTGAGTTCGTTCGCAGGCTCGCCATAGAAACAACAGGCGACGGGGGCGAGGGCGCTGCGTGTATCCGGGACGACGACGACGGGGCGGCCCTGGAGGTCCGGCGTTTCGGAGGCCTCCTCGACCAGGAGTGCCGCGGCGCCGCGCTCCACCGCCTGTTCCAGGTAGTCGTGGCCGTCCGAGGACTCGCCGCGGATGGCGAAGAAGAGGTCTCCCGGGGCGACGGCTCGGGAGTCGTAGCAGACGCCTCGGATGACAGGGTCGGTATCGGGCAACCGGAGTTCGGGCACGGGGGGCAGTGCGGCGAGGAGGGCGGAAAGTCGCATCAGATCGAATCGGCTCCCGGCTCGAAGCGCACGCTCACCGGCGCGCGATCCGAGATGACGGTCCCCGGCGGCGGGTCCTGGGCCACCGCGCGGCCCTTGCCCGAGATGTGCACCATGAGTTCGGTCTTTGCCGTGACCGTCCTCACCTGGTCTACGGTCAGGCCCCGAAGGTCGGGGAGCAGAACGCGGTCGAGCAGGCGCGTGACTTCGGGGACCGGTTTGCTTGGGGCGTGCGTTCGCACCGGCCTGGGCTTCGGCGGTTCGGTTGCGGCACGTGCGATTCTTGTTTCCGGAAGCTTCCTGCGCGGCGTGGTCTTTGGTTCGGTCACGATGCCGAAACGCGCCAGCTGTTCCGCGGCGACCCGCGCGAAGACAGGCGCCGCAGAGCTTCCGCCCGTGTGGAGAGGACGCCGCGGCTCATCGAGGGCCACCACGATCGCCAGTCTCGGAGCCTCGGCGGGAACGGCGCCGACGAACCACGAGATGAAGCGGTCCTCGGAGTAACGCCCCGCATCGGCATCCCATTTTTGTGCCGTTCCGGTCTTGCCGGCGACGCGCAGGTCGCGCAGACCCGCACGCCTTCCGGTTCCCTCCGGTCCCGTGACGTCTTCGAGCATCGCGAGCACAGTCCGCGCCGTTTCAACGGTGAGAACGCGCCGGCCCGGTGCGATCTGTGTCTTCTGCCACGGTTGCCCGTTGGCGCGGCGGGCTTTTACGAGGCGTGGTTGCTGCCAGAGGCCGTCGTTGGCCAGCACGGCCATCGCCGCGGCGAGTTGCACGGGCGTCGCCCCCGTGCCTTGTCCGAACGCGAGTGTCGCGTGGTCGACAGGGCGATTGCGGGAGATCGTGCGCAGAACCCCCGCCGATTCGTCGGGGAAGCCGCTGCCGGTCGGTGCACCGAAACCGAAGCGGCGGAGCATTGCCAGGTGATTCCGGGGACCCAGTGCGAAGGCGAGCTTGACGGCGCCGATGTTGCTGGACACCCGGAGGATGCCGCCCGGCGAGAGTTCGCCGTAGGGGTGGTGGTCCGTAATCGTCTTGCCCGGAACGCGAAAGGTTCCCTGCTCGCAGTCGATCAGCTCTTCCGGCGTGACCGTGCTGTGTTCGAGCGCCGCGGCGACCAGGAACGCCTTGAAGGTCGAGCCGGGCTCGAGTGCATCGAGGAATGCACGGGAGCGGGTGTCGGAGAAGCGCAGCTTCCGAAAGTGGTTCGGGTCGAAAGAGGGCGCTTCGGCGAGCGCGAGGACGTCTCCGGTGCGCGGGTCGAGCGAGACCACGACACCCGAGCGGGCTCCTGTGCGCGCGATCGCATCGGCGAGGGCCGCCATCGCGGCGGACTGCATGGCGACGTCGAGCGTCAAGGCGACGTCGCCGCCAGCCGTGCTCCAGTCTTTGCCCCCCTGGTTTACCAGGAGTTGTCCCGAACCGTCGCGCTCCACGGGGAGGCGCCGGGGGGTGCCGCGGAGCCAGGCGTTTTCCGCCTGCTCGATGCCGCGCACGCCATCGCCGTCGATGTTGGCAAACCCGACGAGATGCGCGGCCAGGGGGCCGGTCGGATAGGAGCGGCGGCTCTCCGTGACGATGCCGACGCCCGGGAGATCGAGCGCGCGGACGCGCTCGGCCTGCTCGGAAGTGATCCAGCGCGCGAGGAAGACGAAGCGGTCCCGTCCGCGCAGGCGGTTCGCGACGCGCTGGGGGTCGATGTCCAGGGCGCCTGCGAGTTTTCGGGCGGCCGCGCCGCGGTCTTCGAGGGCTCCGGGGATCGCGTAGGCCGACGGGGCGGCAACTGCGAGCGCGAGTTCGTTGCCACCGCGGTCGAAGATGCCGCCGCGCTCCGGAGAGAGGGACATCACGGTTTCGATCTGCGCGATCCCGCGTGCGCCGCCGCGTTCGTCGAAGACCGAGAGTTGCGCCGCGCGCGCAGCGAGGCCCAGGAAGGCCGCAACCAGCGCCAACTGGATCAGGGTGACGCGAGTGCGGACCCTGCGTTCCTGGGTCGCACGCGGACTGGACGTGGTTCGAGCGTCCCGTTTCGCACGCGGGTTGGACGTGGTTCGAGCGCCCCGTTTTGCGCGTCGGCCGGACGCGCCGCGGGCGCCCGTTCGCCTCATGGACGCGTCTCGATCGGGGGGATGGCCTGGATGTGGCTCGGCCGAACGAAGCCTTGGCGACGAGCGAGCTCGCTGAGCCGTACGGGGTCCCGCAACGCGCGGACCCGCGCGACGATTTCCCGGCGCTCCTGGAGCAGGGCCTTTTCCGTGTGAACCGCCTTTGCGAGCCCGTAGCGGATGCGGATCAGGTCGATGCGCAGCGCCGCGACGGCGAGCGCGGCCGCCATTGCGACGGTGAACAACAGCGTGACCCTTCGCCGTGCGGGTCGCGGGGTTCGCTCGGTCCGTCCGAGATCCCTTCCCACCAGGTCGAGTCGGCCGGTGGCGGTTGCCACGCTGCGCTTCACGATGCCTCCGCCAGCCGCGCGGCCGCGCGCAGGCGTGCCGAACGAGCGCGCCGGTTCGAAGCGACCTCGTCGTCGCGGGGCCGCAGCGGTCGCCGGGTCACGAGTTCGAGTCGCGGTTGGCGGCCGCACGTGCAGACGGGCTGCGCGGGCGGGCAGAGACAGCCGCGGACCTCGTCGCGGAAGGTGCGCTTGACGATCCGATCTTCGAGCGAGTGGTAGGCCAGGACCGCGACCCGGCGGCCCGGGCGCAGCGCGTCGATAGCAGCGCCGATCCCGTCTCGGAGGGCGGCCAGCTCGTCGTTCACCGCGATCCGGAGGGCCTGGAACACGAGCGTTGCCGGGTGGTGACGGCGTCCGCGCCCCACGCCGGAGCCTTCGATGACCGCCAGCAGGTCGGACGTGGTGCGCAGCGGCGCTTTTGCCCGGGCATCGACGATTGCGGCAGCCAGGCGTCGGGAGCCCGGCAGCTCGGCGAACGCCCGAAAGGACTGTTCCAGCTCCTCGCCCGAGAGGCGGGCGAGGAGGTCCGCGGCGGTTTCGCCCGCCGTCGGGTCCATCCGCATGTCGAGGGGGGCGGTGCCGGCGCCTTCTGCGGCGAAGGCGAAGCCCCGCTCGGCACGATCCAGCTGGGGAGAGGACACGCCGAGGTCGAGCAGGACGCCGTCTACCCGCGGGACGTCCAGCTCCTCGAGCACGGCGGAAAGCCGCCGGAACGAGGCGTGGACGAAGCGCACGCGCTCCCCGTATTCGGCGAGGTGGGAGCGGGCGGCTTCGAGTGCCTCGGGGTCCCGGTCGAGTGCCACCACGCAGCCGTGCGGACCGATCCGCTCGAGGATCGCAGCGGCATGACCCCCGCCGCCGACCGTCCCGTCGACGATCACGTCGTCGGATCGCGGGTCCAGGCATGCCACGGATTCGGAGAGGAGCACGGGGCGATGGGAGTAGTGGCTGGCCAATGGAGCGAGCGCCTCCCGCCAGCCCTTCGGACGGGCGCAAAAGAGAGAGGCGATCTGACGAGAAGGTCTGGGGTGCCCCGGAGCACCGAATCTCCCGGGAGCGGTTTGTCCCCCCCAGTAACGCCCCGCTCGCCGCGAGCAGTGCTCCGGGGACACCCCTGACCTTTTTCGTCCGGAAGAGCCTCGCGGCTCCTCCTCAACCTCTCACCCGAATCCTACGTTCGCAACTTCTCCGCCATGCCTCGCGAGAGGGCGGGGAAGTTGACCTGCGTCTGCTCGAGGCTCTCTTCGAACCTCGACGTGTTCCAGATTTCGACCGTGTGGCCGACGCCCGCGAAGGTCACGTCCTTTTCGATGTGGGCGTGTTCGCGGAGATACTGGGGAACGAGGATGCGTCCCTGTTTGTCGATGGGCGCTTCCCCCGCCCGCGACATCACGAGCCGGACGAAGTCCTGGGCATCCGGGTCCACCGCGGCCTTGGCCACGATGCTTTCCTCGTAGGTGCACCAGTCCTCGAAGGGATAGAGCTTGAGGCAGCGGTGGTCGGCCGTGAGCACCGGGCTTTCGTCCGTGCTGCCCTGGAGCTTGGTTCGATATGCTGCGGGAATGCTCACGCGGCCCTTCGCATCAATCGTGTGGACGTGACGTCCTCGAAACATCGGTGGGTTGGCGCTCCGTGCGCTCGGCGGGAGAGGTGCTTGCCACTATTTCCCACTCATCCCCACCGATCGCCCTTATAAGCCACTGTGCCCCACCTTGCAACCAAAAAGGCGGGGTTTTTTTGCGCCGGGGCATCTTTTTTCGGGTTCGGTGACGAGCACCCACTATCTAGCGGTATCAGGTAGTTACGCGTACTAGATGCGGGGACGAAAACCGGGCGAACAGACGCGGACCCCGAGCCGACGTACCGGGCCCGGTCCCCTTCGGCCCGCTTGGGGAGGCGCCGGTTGCCCGGGAAGGCAGGCCCAGAGCGCCCAGATTCGTGGTGTTTACGCTACGCCGATCCCGGGGATCCTGCCCCCGTGAACCGCGCGCAGCGCCTGGAGGACTCGATCCAGGGGATCGCCGGGCGTTAGCGGCGGGACCGGCGGGGGGGTCGTGTCGGTGCCGAGCAGGGCCTCGAGGACGCTCCGTGTTCCCTGTTCGAGCCCCGTGGCGGCGTAACCGCCCTCGAGGAGGACGACCAGGCGCCCGCCGCAGGTCTCGTCCGCCAGGGCGCGGATGAGCCGTGCCATGTCCCGGTAACCGGCCTCGGAGATCTCCATCGCACCCAGTGGGTCCTCCCGGTGCCCGTCGAACCCGCAGGAGACCAGGATGAGGTCGGGCTGGAAGTGCCGCGTGACCGGGACGACGACCCGGTGCAGGGCGCCCAGGTGCTCGGTGTCCCCACAGCCGGCGGGCAGGGGCACGTTCACCGTCGCCCCGAGCCCCGCTCCCACTCCGGCTTCGTCGGCGGCGCCCGTGCCGGGATAGAACGGAAACTGGTGCGTCGAGGCGTAGAGAACGTCGCGGTCGGCTTCGAAGCCGTGCTGGGTGCCGTTGCCGTGGTGGACGTCCCAGTCGAGAATCAGGATCCGCCCCAGCCCCGCTTCGGCCCGCAACGCCTCGGCCGCCACGGCGGCGTGGTTGTAGAGACAGAAGCCCATGGCCTGGCGGGCTTCGGCATGATGTCCGGGAGGTCGGAGCGCGGCGAGGCCATTGCGAAGCTCGCCGCAGGCGACCCGGCGCGCCAGGTCGATCGCACTGCCGGCAGCCAGGCGCGCGACCCGCTCGCTCTCGGGTGAAACGTACGTGTCGGGATCCAGCTGGGCGGGGGCCGACCGGGCGGTTTCGGCGACGTGGGCGAGGTGCTCGCGCGTGTGGACCCGGAGCAGTTGCTCATCGGAAGCTTCGACGGCCGCGACCCGGGTCCACTCCCGTTCCCGCTCCGCCAGGGCCGTGTGGACCGCGTCGAGGCGCTCGGGCCGCTCGGGATGACCACGGGGACCGCGGTGCGCCGCGAAGCGCGGATCTTCGACGATCCCGGTTGCTCCTGCGGTGGCCATCGGGCCCAGGGTAACCGACGCCGCGGCGCGGGAGTTCCCCGTGCCGCCGGTTGCCCCTACGTTGCCCATCCCCGACGATGGGAAGCGACGGAACGGCCCGGGAACGCAGCGGGTCCGGGAGAGAAGCAGGGTGAACGGTCCGGGCGTCATCGCGGTGACGGGTCTCAGAACCCATGTCGGGAAGCGGCTCGTCGAGCGGCTCCTGGGCGACGGCGCTCGCCGGCTCATCGGGCTCGACCGACGGCGACCCTACCGGCTCGACGAGCGGGTGACCTTTCGTCGCATCGACCTGGTCGCGCCGACGGCCGATGCGCAGATCGCTGCGCTGCTCGAGGAGGAGCGGGTCGAGGCCCTGGTTCACTGTGCCTTCCGCTCGGATCCGACGCCCGATACCGAACTCGACTACGAGTTGGAAACCATCGGTTCCCGGAATGTGATGACGGCGTGCGCCGCCGCCAGGGTTCGTCGCATCGTCCTGGCGTCGAGCACCATGGTCTATGGGCCGCGTCGCGACAATCCGAACTTTCTCACCGAGGACCACCCGCTCCGCGGTCACCCGGATGCCCATTGCGTGCAGAACCGGGTCGAGGTGGAGTCGGACCTGCAGGGCTGGCTGCGCTCCCACCCGGACGCGGAGGTGACCGTGCTGCGTCCGTGCTGGATGCTCGGTCCGCGCCATCGTGACGGTGGCGTGCGTTACTTGACCCTTCCGGTGGTTCCCACCGTGATGGGTTTCGACCCGCTGCTCCAGTTCGTGCACGAGGACGATGTGATCCACGCCTTCGAGCGTGCAACGCTCGCGCCCCATCCGGGAGTCTTCAACGTGGTCGGCCGGGGCGTGTTGCCGCTGTCCATGGCGCTCCGTCTTGCCGGGCGTCGACGGGTGCCGCTTCCGACGCCCTTGCTGTACCGGGCTTCTGCCGCGCCGGCGCGCGCCCAGACCGGAGACGCGCCGGCGGGTTTCTTCGACTACCTGCGGTACCTCTGGGTCGACGACGGGGAGCGGGGCTGGGAAGCGTTCGGAGAGCCGAGCTACAGCGCGAAGGAAGCCTGGATTTCGGCGGTTTCGGCGCTGCGCATGCGGCATTACGCTTGAACGCTCTGGAAGTCATGCAGGACACGAAGCAAGACGAATTCGTGGAACTCGAAGCGGCCCTCGAGTCGCTGCGGGACGAGATCCGCTGCCGCTTTCCCGCCTCTTCACGGCGGTACGGGACACGTGCCGGCACCCCGGAAGCAACCGTCGAAACCCCGGGTCGCGGTGCGGTGCTGGTAGCGCTGGCCGCCGAGTTGCGCGAGCGGCTCGCGACGCTCGGGATGCGCGAGCAATCCGCCGTGGTGGATGAATTCGGCATGGACGAGGCGGCGCTGCACCGCGCCGGTCCGGTCCTCGACGGGCTGTTCGACACCTGGTGGCGGGTCGCGGTCCACGGACTCGATCGTCTTCCTCCGACGGGAGGCTGCCTGCTGGCGGCGAACCGCTCGGGGGTGGTGCCCTATGACGGACTGATGCTTTCCCACGCCATCGCTCGTTTCGAACCGAGCCGCACCCGTCCGGCCTTCCTGGTCGACGATCGCGTCGCCGGGCTGCCCTTCGTGCAGCCGCGACTTGCCCGCCTGGGCGGGGTGCGCGCGTGCACGGAAAACACGCTGCGCCTGCTTCGCGCCGGCAGGCGGGTGATCGCATTTCCGGAAGGCGTTCGGGGAGCCACCAAGCTCTTCCGTGACCGGTACCGGTTGCAGCGGTTCTCGCGGGGTGGCGTGGTCCGGTTGGCGCTCGAAACCGGGCTGCCGTTGCTGCCCGTCGGGATCGTGGGTGCGGAGGAGGCGCACCCCGTGCTCTTCAAGGCCCACCGTCCCGCCCGCGCGGTCGGCCTCTCGTATCTGCCGGTGACCCTGACGTTTCCCCTGCTCGGTCCGTTTGGGTTGGTCCCGTTGCCGACCAAGTGGGGCATCCGGATCGGGGAACCCCTGGCACTGGACGACCTGCCGCCGGATGCGGCGCAGGATGACCGGTTGGTCTCGCGCCTCACCGAGGAACTCCGGGTGCGCGTCCAGGAGCGGGTCGATCGCGCGCTGGGAGACCGTCAGTCGGTCTGGGAGTGAAACCGTTCGCGATCGCCTGCCTCGCCGCCGGCGTCGTCCCCGGACTGGCGCCGGGTGGATTCGAGTCGGTCCACGGCGTCCGCCACGCGCTCCAGGTTCCGGTTCAGGGCGTCGATGTCCGAGCGCCGCGGCAGGTCGAGCACCTTGAACACGCGCTCCACGGCGTCGTGCACGATCCGGTCGAAATCCGGGGTAGCGAGGGCGATCCAGTCGCCGATGCGTTCCCCGTCCTTGGGGGTGACCATCTTCCGGAGGTTGTCCCGAAACTCGTCCAGTCCGTCGGTCGCCTCCCCCACGCCGCGCCGTAGGGCCCCGTACAGGGCGTCGCCTCCGCGCTGGAAGAGATCGGACAGCAGGGATTTCGGGATCTCGTCGCCGCGCCGTTCGCTGTCCACGAGGATCTGCGAGAGCGCGACGTTGGTGATGTCCTCGCCGCTTTCGTTGTCGATGACGCGGACCTCGCGGCCCTCCTCCATCAGCTCGGAAATCCCCTTGAGGGTGATGTAACGGCTCGTTTCCGTGTTGTAGAGCTTCCGATTGGCGTAGCGCTTGATGAGCACGGTCATGGAGTTGCCGCCTCTCTTCCGGCGACGACGCACTGCGTCGTTTCACTGCCACCCTAGCGAAGCTCGGGGAACCCGGTCAGCCCTCGGTGGTGCTGGGTGCCGTCGCGCGGGTCGGACGTCGGTGCCCTGCCGTTCCCTGGGCGGGGCGGGTTCGCGCGGTCGGGGGCGGCCGTCGGATCCCCGCTTCCCAGAGCAACTCGCGCAAGCCCAGGAACGCGCGCAGGACGGCGCGGGCGTCGGCGTCGTTTCTCGCCCGGTGCTCCCAGCGCTCGATTTCCGCGTCGAGCGCTCGGGCGATGGCTTCCACCAGCGGCTCCGCTGCCGGGTCCCGGCTGGATCCAAGAAAGTCGGCGAGGTGCGTCAACATCTCGGCCAGGGGCCCGAGCCAGGGGTGCGCCGCTGCGGGCTTTCCCACGCCCGCGAGCGCTGCGGCATCGAGGAGTGCACCGAGTGCGGCGAGGGCTTCTGCCGCGGCCCGGCGTCCGTGGGTGCCGGCGCGGGCGAGCGCTGCCCGGGCGTCGGGCGGCGGATCTGCTCGCCGTGCCGATGTTGCGTCGTCTGCGCCGGTCACCGCCGTGCTCCGAAGATCTCGTCCGCGATCCGCGCCAGCCCCGCGAGCTCGTGCACGGCCTCGGGAAGCTCCGGGACGCCTGCCCAGAAACTCCCGTCCGACCGGGCTGCCTGGCGCAACTCTTCCGTGGCCCGGGCGTCGCGGTGCACCAAGGCAGCGTAATCCGTCGCCGCGGCAACCGCTGCTCGGGCGGCTTCGTGGCCCGGAAAGTCGGCGCCCTCGGAGGCGACGAGCGCGGCGGCGAGGGCCGAGATGTCTGCTTCGGTTCCGAGAGCCCCTGCCGGGGGCGGCGCCTGCTGGCCGTCGGGCCAGCGGTGCATGCGGTTGGCGAGCACCCCCGCCAGGGCGACGCCATTTTCCTGGAGCCGCGCCTGGAGTTCGCGCGCCTGGCGCAGGGAAACGCGACTGGCTCCCGTCACCAGTACGAATCGCGACTGCGGGCCGAGCAGGAGCCGACGCACATCCCGGGCACGCTGCCGGAAGCCCGCGGACATGCCCTCGAAGGCGAGGAGGAACTCGGACACGTCTTCCAGGAACGAAAGCCCCGAGACGCGTTCGAGCACCTGGATCACGCGCCGCGTGCCCTGCTGGAAGACGCGAAAGCCGAAACGGCTGGCCGCGAAGGCGGGGTGGATCAGCACCTGGACGATGCGGCTCTCCAGGAAATCGATCAGGCGCTGGGGGGCATCGAGGAAGTCGAGGGCATGCTGGGCCGGCGGTGTGTCGACGACGATGAGGTCGTGCTCTCCCGTTTCCCAGAGTTCGTAGACCTTTTCCATGGCCGAGTATTCCACGCTGCCCGAAAGGGCTTCGGAAACGTTCTGGTAGATCGCGTTGCCGAGAATCCGGTCCCGCGCCTCGGGACTCTCGGCGAATCGCTCCACGAGTCCGTCGAAGGTGCGCTTCATGTCGAGCATCACGGCGGAAAGGCTTCCCCCATCGGGGATGCCGAGTTCGAGCAGCTGTTCGCGGGGGAGCGGGCACGGCGTGTTGTCCAGGGAGTCGATCCCGAGGGCGTCCGCCAGCCGGCGGGCCGGATCGATGCTCAGCACGAGCGCGCGCCGCCCCCGCCGCGCGGCCTCGAGGGCAAGGGTTGCCGCGAGGGTCGTCTTCCCGACGCCGCCGCAGCCGACGCACACCAGCAGCTGTTGCGGCGCGAGGACGTCGCTTGCGAAGTCGTCGACGTTCACGGCGGGGACCCGGAGGAGGCCAGGAGGAGGTCGCCGAGATCCGCGAGCGCAGCTGCATCGCCCGGACCCGCCGGCAGGAAGGGCAGGCGGACCGGGGGCAGCCCGGTGGATTCCGCGAGTTCGCGTTCGTAGGCCCGGTTCAAGCGATGGCGTGCCCCGAGGAAGGCGGCGCAGTCGGCAATCGCGCCGTTGGGGGGCAGCCCGCCGAAACGTTCGTCGGGAGCCAGCCGGCGCAACGGCTCGTCGAGCCGCTCGAGTCCGGGGGGGAAGGGGTTCTCCGCGAAGGCGTTGACGACCAGACGGTCCATGGGGATGAGGAGCCGGTTGCGAACCGCCGCCACGAGCTCCTCGGTTTCCCGGGTGGGGAGTTCTTCGGCGAGGGTGACGGGCAGGAGAACCGTGCGCTCCGGGTCCCGGATCAAGTCCTCGACGGCCTGGGAATGGCGCCTCAGCGGACCCGCGCGGACCGCCGACACGACGACGCGCGGCACGTCGAGGAAGGCGACTCCGTGTCCCGTCGCGGGCGCGTCGACGACGATCAGGTCGAATTTCGGGCGGCCGGGTGCGTCCTCCATGCGTTCCAGGTGCCAGACCTTTCCCAGGGTGATCAGGTCGCGCCACCCCGGGGAGGCGTTCATCAGCTGGCGGAAGCCCCGGTTGGCGAGGACGCGTTCCACGACGAAGCGGGCCCCGAGCTGCAACACGAGGTACTCGGCGAGGGCCTCGTAGGGGTCGATCCGCATCACCGTGAAGCCCGGGGCCAGGGAGCGGCCGCGGTAGCCGACGGGAGGACTCCCGGGTGCGACCAGGGGTGCGATGGATTCCTTGGCACCGACCTCGACGGCGAGCGTCCGGAGCCCCTGTCGCGCGGCGGCGAGTCCCAGGGCAGCCGTGACCGTGGTCTTGCCCGTGCCGCCCTTGCCCGTGACGACGACGAGGCGCCGCTCGGTCAGGGCGGCGGCCGCGGGGCTCATCGCGCTGCTCCCTGGGCGCCGGCCCGGAAAATTCCGCCGGGACTGAACGGCAACGCGGCTCTCAAGCGCAGCGGCGGCGCCTCCGAAACGACCGCTGGAGGGGTGGGTCGCGTCGGAGCCTAGCACAGGGCTTCCCCGCGGGACCCGACGGAGGAATGGGTTCTTGGTCATCACGTGCGAAGGCTGCACGACGAGATTTCAGCTGGACGACGCCCGCGTGCCGGACGCGGGCATCCGCGTCCGCTGTTCTCGCTGTGATCACGCGTTCTTCGTCAAGCCCGCGGAGCGGGCCGGTGACCCCGTGGTTCGTGCTGTGGATGAGGCGCTCGCGGCGGAGGAGATTTCGGCCCGGAATCCCGTCGGGACCGGAGTGGCTGCGGAGAGTCCCGGTGACGAACACGAATGGGAGTTCAACCGCGAGTCGGTCCCCCCCGGCGATGCCCCCCTGGAAGCGGAGGGCCAGCCGGAGGGCGCAGCGCCCGCGGCGGAGAGTTCCGAAGTCGACAGCGCGGTCGGCCAGGCGGGCGGGCCCTTCGAGTCCGAGCTTCCGTCTGCGACGGGCGATGTCCCGCTCCTCGATCCCGGTCTGGCGCTGGATCCCGAGGATTTCCTGGCGGTGGGCCCCGACGGATATGACGACCTCGGTGGAGACCTCGAGGCGGCGGCCGAGCCGGGAGAAACCGGTGTCCCGGAACTCGATCCGCGGCTGGAGTTCGGCCGCCCGGGCATGGAACTGACGGCGGCCGATTCGCGCGATGGGTCCCTCGACCTGTCCGCTGTCGAGACCGGACCGGTTGCGATGCTGGAGTCAACCGAAGCGGTGGAACCGCCCGAAGTTGCGGCCGGCGACGAGATTCCGGTGGAAATGGGCACGGTCCCCGTAGCGGAGGCGCCGGACGATGCTCTCGCAGGCGTTGAAAGCGGCGGGCCCTCCCCGGCGACGGAACCGGCGACTGGGTTGGGAAGCCCGGAAGACTGGGACTTCTTCGCGAACGGCGACGCGCCGGCGTCCGAACCGGGTGCGCCGGTTCCCCTCGCGCGCATCGCCCTCGGTCCGCCCAGTGAGAAGCTGCCGAAACCCCGCCCTCCGGTAGCCGCCGACGTCGAGGCGTCTGCAGTGGGCCATTGGCTCGTTCGTGCGGTGCACGCGCTCGGCTGGACGGCGACTGCAGCGCTTGTGGCCCTGTTGCTCGTGACCGGCGGGGGTGGCTTCACGGCCCCGGGAGCTTCTCAGGCTCCAGCCGCCGGCCTCGTGCTCGACAGCGTCGGTCTCCGCCACATCGACAACGCCGTGGTGGGCCGGTTGCGCGTCGTCGAGGGAACCGTGCGTGCGCCGGCCGGGGTTGCCGTTGCGCCGGGGACGCGTCTCGTCGTCCAGTTGCTCGATGGGCACGGGGCCGTCGTCGACGACGAAGCCGCGACCTTCGGCCCCGCCGTCCCGGAGCGCGTGCTCCGGGAACACTCGCCCGATGAGATCCGGGAACGGCTCGGCGCGGGCGTTGCGCAGTGGCTTTCGCCGGGCTCGACGGCCGCGGTCATGGCCGTGATCGAGGCGGCTCCGGCGAGCGCCGAGCGGTTCCAGATCGTCTCGCTGCCGCCGCTCGTGACACAGCCTGGGACCCAGGTGGCCGAGCGCTTCGCTTCCGACTAGTCCGGCTTGTTGCCGTCGGTGACTTCTTCCGGCTCGGGGGTGACGTCGATCTCGTCCTTCCCAGAGATACCGGACTTGAAGTTCTTGATGGCCTTGCCGACGCCGGACCCGATTTCCGGGAGCCTGCGGGCCCCGAACAACACCACCACGATGGCCAGGACGATCACGAGCTCGGTGGTACCGATTCCGAACATCGTTTGGCTCCTCCTGGGTCGAGTGGGAGTAGACCCAACCCACAGGGTGCCGCTCGGCCGGGCATGGGTCAAGCCGCACCTCCCCTGGGGAGCCGGTTAGACTGGCCGCTGTGACGATTTTCAAGGCCTACGACATTCGTGGGGTCGTTCCCGACCAGCTCGATGCCGAGGCGGCCCACCGGATCGGGCGGGCCGCGGCCCGGCACCTGGGGGGACGGGCTGTGGCGCTCGGGCGGGACGCCCGCCGCAGCTCCCCCGAATTGCACGAGGCCCTCGTGCGTGGCATCTCGGCGGAGGGGTCCGACGTGGTCGATCTCGGGCTCGTCAGTACCCCCATGCTCTACTACGCGGTCGACGCGCTCGGGCTCGACGGCGGAATCATGCTCACCGCCTCGCACAACCCGGCGCAGTACAACGGGATGAAGATCTGCAGGGAGCACGCGATCCCGATCGGCGAGGCGAGCGGGTTGCGCGACATCGAAAGGATTGCGGGTGAACTGCGCACCGCGGAAACGGCGAGCGCGCGCGGCAGCGTGCGCCGCGAGGACGTGGCGGCGGGGTACGTCGACCACGTGCTCCGTGTGGGGACCGGCCGGCCACGGCTCTCGGTCGCGGTGGACTGCGGCAACGGCATGGCATCGGTGGGTCTGGAGCCGCTGCTCGAGCGGTTGGAACTCCAGGTGGAACGCTTGTACTTCGAGCCCGACGGCACGTTTCCGAACCACGAAGCCGATCCGCTCAAGACAGAAAACCTCGAAGACGTCAGCGCGGCGGTGCGTCGCGTCGGCGCGGACTTCGGCGTGGCCTTCGACGGCGATGGGGATCGGGCCGTCTTCGTGGACGAGACCGGCGAGCCGATTCCCTCCGACCTGATGACGGGGCTCCTGGCCCGGCGGGTCCTTGCGCGGGAGCCCGGTGGCACCGTGCTCTACGACTTGCGTTCGAGCCGGGTGACGGCCGAGGAGATCGAAGCGGCCGGAGGTCGCGCGGAGATGTGCCGGGTCGGCCACTCCTACGTGAAGGCGCGCATGCGGGAGGTGGACGCCGCCTTCGCCGGAGAACTCTCCGGGCACTTCTACTTCCGGTTTTCTCCGACCCTCGTCGCAGATGACGGGATCGCCGCGTTCGTTGCCTTGCTGGACACGCTGGCCACGGCGGGTCGGCCGCTCTCCGAACTCGTGGCGCCCTTGCGTCGGTACTCGGCGAGCGGCGAGATCAATCGCCGGGTGGAGGACATTCCGGGGTTGCTCGAGGCGATCGAGTCGGAACAAGCCGGGGCCGAGGTGTCGCACCTCGACGGCCTGCTGGTGCGCTACCCGGACTGGTGGTTCAACCTGCGTCCGTCGAACACCGAGCCCGTGTTGCGCCTCAACCTCGAGGCGAACTCCGAAGCCGAGATGGCGCGTCGACGCGACGCGCTCCTGGCCCGGATCGAAGCGGGCTAAGCGCCTTCTTTCAGGCGCGCCAGTTCCGCGTCGATTGTCCGGTAGAAGTCGCTGGCCGGGCGCGCGCCCGATAGCGACACGCCCTTGACGAAGAAGGCCGGAGTGCCGGTGACGCCAGCCGCCTGGCCCTCCCGGAAGTCCCGCGCGACCTGTTCCGCGAAGCGACGCTCCGTGTAGCAGGCTTCGAACGCCGGCATGTCGAGTTCGAGTTCTTCCGCGTAGCCGTTCAGGTCGTCGTCGGAAAGCTTCCGGGAGTTTGCGAACAGCATGTCGTGGAAGACCCAGAACTTTTCCTGCTCTCCGGCGCAGAGCGCCGCTTCGGCCGCCGGGCCTGCGCGCGGGTGATTGCGCAGTGGGAAGTTGCGATAGACGATGCGCACCTGGTTCGGGTAGCGGGCCATCACCTGATCCAGCGTCGGCAGCACCCGCGAGCAGAAGGGGCACTCGAAGTCGCTGAATTCGACGATCGTCACAGGAGCGTCCGCGGGCCCCTTCGAGGGCCCGTCCGCCGCGACCTGGATACGGGGCGGTTCGAGGTAGACCGTGAGCTGCGCACGCTCCAGGATCGCTTCACGGGCGGTCCCAAAGCGCTGGCGCTCGAGGAAGGACCGGATCTGGTCCTGGATGTCTTCGAATTCCGCGTTGTTCAGCCGTGCCCGGTTTTCGTCGTACCAGGCGCGGAGTTCGGTGTCGGTGAGCGCTCCCTGGGCCGCGATCTCCTGGTCGATGAGGGTTGCGATGTCCACGCCCCGGCGCTGGGCTTCGGCTTCCAGCGCGCGCTCTTCGAACATCTGCTGCAGGGCGCTGTCGCGGAGTTCGAAGAGCTCGCTCGGATCGGCGGCCTGGCCCCGGAAGAGGTCTTCCTTGATCCACGCGTCCAACTCGGCAACCGTGACCGGCTGGCCGTCGATCTCGGCTGCGACCTCGCTTCCATTCGTGGAAGCGAGCGTCCCCGGACCGGTGTCGTTGGTGCCGGGTTGGCAGGCGAGGGCCGCGAGTGCGGCGAAGGTCAGGAAAGCTAGACGATGGCGTTTCATGGGGTCTCCAAATCGACTCGGTCCGGTAGTGTAGCCCGGCTCCCCGCATCGGGGGGGTCAGGGCGCGGGCGGTGCGAGGTGCTCCCGCAGGAAGTGCCACATCAGTTTCAGCGCGGCGCCCGGGACGTCCTGGTGATCGCCCTCGAACCAGTGGCTGGACTTCGGTTCCCGGGCGGCTGCCACCAGGGTTTTCGTCGCCGTGGGCGGGACCACCGAGTCTTCCGTCATGTTGACGAACAGGAGTGGCCGGGGAGCGATGTCTCCGATGCGGGTCGCGGGATCGACGTCGGGTCCGCCGAAGCCTCCCCCGGCCAGGGCCAGCGCTGCGGCTCGCGGGCGCGGGTCGACCGCGCAGAAGGTCGCGCCCACGATGGCACCGAGGGAGAAGCCAGCGAATGCGAGGCGAGGAGCGTCGAGTTCCTCGAAGTGGTCCAGGGCATCGACCGTGCGCTGCAAGTCGACCACGGCCTGGCGCACGAATTCCCGGACGATTTCTCGGCTTGCCGGCGTGGTTGCGCCGCGGATGCCCAGGCCCGCAAGCATGGGCTGGCGCAGTTTTGCGCTGCCGCGCTGCCCGTGGAGCGGGAAATCGATGCTCGCCACCGCCGCGCCGGCCCGAACCCACGGGAGGCCTGCGGCCGCCATGTAGGGAGCTTCCCGAGAGCCATTGGCGCCGTGCTGCAGGAGCACCACGGGAAACGGGGGCTTTCCCGTGGAGGGGAGCCAGAGGGATCCAGGCACCCGGTCGCCGCGGCTGGTGAATTCGAAGCCGATGCAGCGCAGGTCTCCGCCCCCATCCGGGGGGCGGGCGACGTTGTGGACGAGGCCCAACGGCTCGTCTCTGTCGACGGCGAACCGCGTGTCGTCGTGCACGCGTCAGGTGCCGGGTTCAGCGGGCCAGCAGGAGTTTTCGAGCGCGGTAGAGATTGCTCTTCACCGCGTCTTCGCTCTTCCTGAGGGTGTGGGCGATGTCGTGGATCGAGGTGTGGCGGAGGTGGTGCATGACGAACAGCTCGCGTTGCTCGCTCGACAGGTCGTCGCGGGCGGCCGCGGAGAGCCGCTCGATTCGTTCGGTGCCCTCGAGGTGTTCGAGGGGCGTCGCCTCGCGAGAGCCCAGCGCCGAAACGGGCAGTGCTTCCGCCTCCTGGGTCTCCTCGAGCGGCACCGTGGTGTGGCGCCGCTTCTTGTACCGGTTGGCCACCGTGAAACGTGCGACTCCCAGGACCCACGCGGCGAGGGACCCCTCGGCGCGGAACGAGTCGAGGGACGAGAAGACCGAGAGGAAGACCTCCTGGACCGTCTCCTCGGTGTCCGCGCGGTTGGAGATCCGTCGCGCAACGTAGCTGTAGACTCTCGGGAAATAACGCGCATAGAGCAGGTCGAAGGCTTCCCGTTCACCTGCCTTTACTCTCTGGATCAGCACATCGTCGGTCGGCTGGGCCGCTTCAGGCCCCGTGTCCGCCATCGTTCTTCCCTTCCCCCACCGGCTTCGCTCTCATCCCCACAAAACGAGGTCCGTGGCTCCTATCCCCGGATTCCATAGCCGCGTCCTCGTAGGTAGAAGTGGCCTTCCCATGTGGGTAGGTGTCAAAAAATGTCGCCGGAATGACGTTTTTTGTTCCCGGGGTAGCCCCGCGGGGGAGGCGGGCTATTCGAACTCGCGCCGTTCTTCCGGGCTGAGCCCGAGATCGGCGTCCGACAGCCCGGTTCGGAAGGCGGGATCGCTGGGGGCTTGCGTGGCGGCACCCTGGCTGCGTTTCCCGGAATCCGGGGCGACCACCAGGGTGTCGAAGCCGGCGCCGTTGCGGACGCACAGGTAGGTCCAGAGTTCCGGTGCTGCGTCGCCGAGTCCGTCTGCGGCACCCCGGCTCTCGGGCGAGAACTCCGGGCACAGCAGGATGACGCGGACGCCGGCTTCGGGTCGGGCGCCCAACTCGGGCGCGAGTTGGAGCCAGTCGCGGACCCGCGGCGTAACCCAGGCGTGCTGGGCCAGTCCGCGGGTCACGAGTCCCAGGTCTTCCCCCGCGCCGCCGACCAGCAGGAGAGTCACGCGACCGGCCGGGTCAACGGCCACGAAGTCGATGGGAGCGCCCGCGCCCAGCAGATCCTGGGCGACGACCCGGAGTTCGGGCGCCGTGTCGTGGATCCGCAGTCGGAGTTGCTTGAGCAACTCGGCCCGAGGCGGCGGGCGTGTCAGCGCGAGTTCAGGCATGGGCGGATTTTCGCGCGTCTTCGAGCACCATGCGCGCGACGTCTTGCAGGGCTCGTGCCGCCCGGGACTGGGGGTGCTCGATTCCGATCGGTCGCCGAGCCACGATCGCCCGGTAGATGTGGAGATCGTCGACGAGCAGTCCGTAGCTCGACAGGGGGCGTCCCAGGTAGCGCCGTGACACGTCGGCGACCTGGCCGAAGGCCCGCTCGGCGTCCGCCACGCAGCGTGCACCGTGGATGGTGACCCCGACCTGTGCCCGTTCCTCGCCGTTGAGCATCCGCTTGGCGATCGCGTAGCTCTCCATGAGATCACGCGGGTCCGTGGAGGAAAACACCAGGGCCCAGCGCAGCAGCGCCCGGCCGCCGCTTGGCGCGTGAAGCCAGGCAGGCGGAACGCAGGCGACGACGACGCCGCCGTCGGGCTCTTCCGCTGCACGGGTCACGGCGACGTCGAGGGCGGCGCGGTAGAACTCCGACAGGTTTCCGGCGCGCGCCAGGACCACCGCGCTGCCGATGGGACCCTTTCCGGCATCGGGCCAGATCGGGGAGGGGGGTTCGCCCGCCGGTGCCAGCAGCGTCGCACCGATTCCCAGTCGAGCGAGTTCTACCACGAGGTTCCAGGCCAGCGCCGCCCGGACCACGTCGCGCTCGTCGACGGGGACCGCGAGTATGGGGAGCGCCGGGGCGGGGTCGCGCTGCGGCGGTGCCTGCAGGACCCGGTCCCCCGTGCGCTTCGGTTGTGCGGGACCCGGCTCGGATTCGGAACTCCGGGGCAGGAAATAGTCAGCAACGTCTCGGAGGTCGCGGGGCACGAGAGCTTCCTAGCGCACGACGAGGACGGAATTGGGCGGCGCGCCCCCTTCGTCGGAGGTGCGGGAACTCCCCTCTTCGGCGGGCGTACGCCACTCTCCATCGACCACGTAGCGGTACTCGTAGGTGCCGGGCGGAAGCTGGAGGATCTTGGTCCACACGCGAGCGGTTCCCTCGGATTCGATCAGTGACCGCACACCCTTGTCCGGGACCCATCCGTTGAAGTCCCCGGCGATCCGGACGTCGTGGGCGGTCTCGTCACGGTAGCGAACGATGACCTCTCGCGGTGCTTCTTCGAAGCTCGCGAGCAGATCCTCCGTCGAGAGGCCCAGCGCCTCGATTTCGACGGCGAGGGCACCGTAGTCGATTGCCCCGTTCGCAGTCCGCGCGAAATTCACGATGGGCAGGCCCCGGGCCGCGGCTTCCCGGAGCTTTACGTTGGAGCGGATCACGGTATCGAGGCACATGTCCTTGAAGCGCTCGCGAATCCGCGCAAGGGTTTCCCGCCCGTAGCGTGTGCGCCCATCGTAGAGCGTCGGGAGTACCCGGACCTCGAGATCGTGGCCGATGCGCTCGACGAGGAGCCCGATCGTTTCGAGCAGCTTCTCGACCCCGTGGATGGCGAACGGGCTCGTTTCCAGGGGAACGATCACCTCGCTCGCAGCGCGCAGGGCATTGAACGTGAGGAGTCCGACGCTCGGGGGGCAGTCGATGAGTGCGTAGTCGTAGCGGTCCGCAAGCGGCTCCAGGGCCGCCCGGAGCCGCTCCGCGCGTGTCTCGACGGGTTCCGATGCCAGGCGTTGCTCCAGTGCAGACAACACGATGCCGGACGGCGCGACATCCACGTTTTCCGGACCGGCTGCGAGAATTTCTTCGAGGCGCGCCTCGCCGCCGGGCTCCGCGAGCACGTCGTAGAGGTTTTCGTCGACGGCGTCCGGATCGATGCCGAGGGCGAGCGTTGCGTGGGACTGGGGGTCGAGGTCGACGACCACGACGCGATGCCCTTCATGGGCCAGGCAGCCCGCGAGGTTGACCGTGGTCGTGGTCTTCCCGCAGCCCCCCTTCTGGTTGACGACGGCGATTACGCGCATTGGCGGGAACTCCGGGCTCCCTGCCCCCCAGGGGCGCGCGAGTTGGGGGGAACGAGTGCGGCCCGCTCCGGGTGGGGTGACTGGCACCGCGAGACACCGGGAGAGTCGACGACCCCCCGCGTCTGGACCAACCCCGGCCCTCGTTCGGCCATGGTCCCGGATCCCCCGTCCGTCCGTCGGGACGAATCGTAGGGCGGCGGTGCGCCGCGTCAACCCGAGGCGACTTTGTTGGTTCGACCCAAGGCCCGCGAGGTCCCCCGTCCCGTCGGGAAGTGCTCGGGAGCCGGGGCGCGGCTGCCTTTCGCGGTGCTCTCGACACTGGGGTAGCCTGCACGATCATGGCGTCGCAGGGTCCGGAACAGCGAAGCGGCGCCGCCCGCGATCGGCAGGTTCGCATCTGGGTCGAGGACGGCGGGCGCCGGCGGCCCTTCATGCGCGGCATCATGGTCCACTCGCTCATGGCGCGTGGGATGGGTTTCGAGGATGCCTACCGTCTCGCCAACCGCATGCGGGAAACGCTCCGGGGCCGGGAGGTCGTGGACAAGTCCGAGCTGGCCGCGGGCCTCCGCTCGATGTTGAGCGCGGAAACCCTCGGTGATGAACATGCCGTGTCGTTTACGCCGGACATCCAGGTCACGGGGGCGGGACGAACGCCGTTCTCCAAGGGTCTTCTGTCCCAGTCGCTCCTCGCGGCTGCGCTCGACCCGAACGAGGCGTTCGACGTGGCCCGGGAGATCGAACGCGCGGTGCTCGCCCGTGGCAGTCGCGAAATCGACCGCAACGACCTCCGCGAACTCACCCACCGCACACTCGCCGACAAGTCGGGGGCGGCTGCGGCCGAGCGCTACCTCGTCTGGCGCCGGCACCAGGAATCCGGTCGGCCGCTGTTGCTCCTGCTCGGGGGGGCGACCGGCGTCGGGAAGACGTCCCTGGCCCTCGAGGTGGCGCACCGGCTCGGGATCGGGCGTGTGCTGTCTACGGATTCGATCCGCCAGATCATGCGCATCATGCTCTCGCGCGATCTCGTGCCGACGCTTCACGCCTCTTCCTACGACGCGGGGCGCGCAATCCATCCTGCTCCCGAGGGGGACGATGCCGTGGTCGAAGGGTTTCGAGCGCAGGCGGCCAGCGTGTGTGTCGGTGCGCGGGCGTCTCTCGACCGGGCGGTTGCGGAGAACTCGAGCCTGGTCCTCGACGGCGTCGCGATCGTTCCAGGGCTGCTGGATCTCGGTGCCTACGCCGCGTCGGCGGACGTGATCTTCATGGTGGTGGCGGCGCTGGACGAGAAGGCATTCGCCGCGCGATTCGATTCTCGTGCCAAGTCGGCCCAGGGCAGAGCGGAGCATCGCTACCTGAAACATCTCGACGACATCCTGCGCATCCAGGACCACCTGCTCGATGTCGCAGACCAACACGACGTTCCCATCGTCGACAATGTCTCCTTCGACCGGTCCGTTCTTCTGATCATCCGCCACGCCATGGAGGCGCTCAGGCAGCGCGAGAAACCCGATGGGGATGCGTAGCCGGCTGCTCGGGGCGAGCGCGTTGCTCTGCGTGCTGGGTTGTGGTCCGATCTCGTTGAGCGAAGAGCAGCAACTCGGACAGCAGTTCGAGCAACAGATGCGCTCCCAGGCCCCGATCCTTCACGACCGGGTGGTCGATGACTACATCGACGACATGGGTGAGGGGATCGTCCGTGCAGCCGGGCCCCAGCCCTTCGACTACCGCTTCACCGTGGTCCAGGCCGACGAAATCAACGCGTTTGCCGGTCCCGGGGGGCACATCTACATCCACACGGAGACCATCCTGCGTGCGCGGAATGCGAGCGAACTGGCGGGTGTGCTCGCTCACGAGGTGGCGCACGTCCAGAAGCGTCACATTGCGGAAAACTACAATCGGGCGCGCAACGCGCGAATCGGCACGGATATCCTTTCGCTGGGCGCCAGCGCTTTCGGGGGAGGTCTTGCCGGATCGGCCGCTTCCCTGGGCGGCGGCCTCGCTGCGACGACGTGGCTCAACACTTTCGGTCGCGAGGCGGAGGCGGAGGCCGACGCGTTCGCCGTCGCGGTGATGGTGCGGGCGGGTTGGAACCCGGAAGGGCTCCTGACGTTCTTCGAGGCCCTGCTTCGTTCGGACGCTGCTCGCGTTCCCGTGTTTCTGTCGAGTCATCCGACCACCGAAGACCGGATCCAGGCAACGCGAGTCGAACTCCAGCGGCTCGATGGGACCCGTGGGCTCGCCACCCACGACGGTGGAAAGCTCGAGATCATCCAACGCCGGGTCCGGCTGTTGACGCGAGCGCGGAACTGATGACCCGCGGCGGCGGCGTGGTGGCTGAGTCTCGGCAAGAGCATTCATGTCTAGAACCCTGAAGACGGACATCCCCGGCACCGACTGGCGCGTGGATTTCGACGAACTCGTGCGACGGGGGCCGTGCGCGCTCTTTGGGGCTGGACCGCCTCCCAAGCTGGTTCTGGACGTCGGCTTTGGGCGCGGGGAGTTCCTGCACGCGCTGGCCGAGAAGGACGCGGGTGTCGGCTTCCTCGGCATCGAGTACAGCCGCAAACGGGTGCTGAAGATGGCGCGTCGCCTGGCCCGCACCGAGCTTGGAAACGTTCGGCTCGTTCACGCGCCGGCCCAGGCGGTGTTCGAGCGCGCCATTCCCGCAGCTTCGGTCCACCGCTGCTGGATCAACTTCCCGGATCCCTGGCCGAAGAAACGCCACGCCTCCCGCCGGCTGGTTCAGCCGGCGTTCATCCGCGACGTGGCACGGGCACTCGAAACCGAGGGACTCCTCGAAGTGGCCACCGACCACCCCGAATACGCGCTCTCGATCGACGAGGTGCTTGCGGCGGAACCGACGCTGGAGAACCAGCACGGGACGGGCTGGGTCCGCGAAGCCGAGGGCCGGCCGTGCACGTCCTACGAGGCCGAGTGGCGCGCCGAGAATCGGCCGCTGCACTTCTTCACCTACGTGCGGCGCGCGGGCGTCGGCCCCGCCGGGTCGTGATGAACCTGAAGGACCACTCCATCGATTCCCTGCGCGCCGTTTTCGCGGCCCGCGGGCTGGAACCCTGGCGGGCCGACCAGGTGGCGGGTTGGCTCTACGGCCGCGGCGTGGAGGAACTCGCGGACATGACGGACCTTTCCCGCGAACTCCGCGCGGAACTGGCCGAGGGCTGGGAGGTTCGCGCGCTGGAAGTCGAACGCGAACAGCGCTCGACCGACGGGACGTTGAAGGCCGTGCTGCGCGCCAGGGATGGGGCACGCATCGAAGCGGTCGTGATCCCGGAAGACGATCGCAACACCCTGTGCCTGTCCACCCAGGTGGGTTGTCCCCTGGCGTGCAGCTTCTGCGCGACGGGGGCCTTGGGCTTTACCCGGAACCTTGCGACCGCGGAGATCGTCGACCAGCTCTGCCGGATGCGGGAACTATGCGGGCCCGAACGGCGGATCACCAACCTGGTCTTCATGGGAATGGGGGAGCCGCTCCTCAATCTCGATGCGGTTCTCGAGGCGATCCGGCTCTTCGTCCATCCCAAGGCCTTCGCCCTGGCGCCCCGGCGGATCACCGTGTCGACCGTCGGCGTCGTTCCGAAGCTCGACGAGCTGCTGGCGGTTGCACCGATTCACCTCGCCGTCTCGCTCCACGCGACGACGGACCTCGTGCGCGACCGGCTGGTGCCGCTCAACCGGCGCTTTCCGCTGAAGCTGCTGCTCGACCGGCTTCGCAGCCTGGAAACGGTGAACCGCCGACGTCCGGTGTTCTTCGAATACACGCTCATCGCCGATGTGAACGATTCGCTCGCGGACGCGCGGCGGCTGCCGCTTCTCCTGCGCGGGATCCCGGCGAAGTTGAACCTCATTCCCATGAACCCGCATCCCGATTCCGACCTGCGGCCGCCCGATGCGGCACGCGTGGACCGCTTCCTCCGGGAGGTGGCGGCATCGGGCTTGCGCGTCACGCTGCGTCGGAGCCGGGGGCCGGACATCCAGGCCGCGTGCGGCCAGTTGGCGCTGCGTCCCGGAGGGGCGGCGCCGGACACTGCGTCGGCCTGAGGGCTAGCCCGCGCCGGTGACGCGCCCGAGCGCCTCTTGCGAATCCAGGAGAGGGACGACGAGCTGGGCACCCGCCGGAAGAGCGCCGAAGTCCAGGTCGGGGTTGTACTGGCGAAGCAGCCAGATCGGGACCTCGAACTTCTCGTTGGCCAGGTACCAGAGCGAGTCTCCGCGCCGGATCACGTGCTTCGTCGTGCCGGTCACCGACCAGGCGTCGAAGAATTCCTCCTGGAGGTCCCGGTGGTACTCGAGCCGCCGCTGTTCGAAAACCTCGGGCGTGACGCGGCTGAAATCGAGCCGCTTGGTCCGGCCGATCACGAGCGGCGCGCGATAGCGCATCCCGTTCAGTTGGCGCAGGCGGCTCGCGCTCACCTCGAGCCATTCCGCATAGTGTCCCAGGGTTTCCCCGGCCTGGACCGTGACGCGCCCGCGGGCGCTTACCGCGTAGTTGGACGGATCGGGAACGGCTTCCGCCGGCCGGGGAGCCACCGCGACGACGGCTACGTCGGCGGGTAGTTCGGAGGCCGCCGGTTCGGAGGGCGCGACGGGGGACTGGGATTTTTGTCGACGCGGACGTGCTTCGCTCACCGGCGGGGTCGAGGCCGGCGGCGGTGCCGCCCGTGTCACGACCGCGGCGTCGGAACGGGTGGCTTCGGGCGCGCTCGCGACCACCGTCCCTGTCTGGGCCACGCGGAGGCGCTGCCCGATGGCGAGGCGGTTCCGGTTGCGCAACCCGTTCCAGCGCGCGATCGCGTCGGCATCCACACCGAAACGCGCCGCGATGATGGTGAGGTTGTCGCCCCGCCGTACCCGGTAGATGCCGTCTGCGGGGGGCTCGGCGCGCGCCACTTCGATGGGGGCACTGCCGTCCGTCGGCAGGCGGAGGATCTGGCCGGCGCGGATCCGGTGCCGGCTCCGCAGGTTGTTCAGGTGCACGAGTTCCCGCTGGCTCGTCTCGTAGCGTCGGGCGATGACCGACAGGGATTCTCCGCGCCGCACCTTGTGGAACCGGTCCCGCTTCTGGCGGGAGACCCGCTCGCGATCCGGAATCTGGGCCAGCACCGACTCGACGGGCTGTTCCAGGGCGTGTCGGGGAACCCGCACGGTGTACCCCTTCGGCACGAGCTTCGCGCCGTTCCAGACTGACGGGCGGAGCGCGAGGTTGTGCTCTCGCAGCGTGACGCGGTCTACGCCGAGTGCATGTTGGAGCGTGCCGGTCGTGTAGTACGCGTCCGTTACGAGTCGGTCGTAGACGAGGGGCGCCTTGTAGTTGACCCGGCCGAAGTAGGGCTCCGGGTTTTCGTGAACCGCGGATGCCGCGACGAATTCCGCATAGAAGTTTCTGGAGGCGAACCCGAAGGTCCGGCCTTTGTAGTTCCGGGAGATCACGCCGATGTCTCGGGTGCGAAGCTTGCGGACGGCCCGCTCCATGCCGGAAATGCCGTGGTTGTAGCCCGTAATGGCCAGGGGCCAGGAATCGACCCGCGCGTGATTGTCTCGGAGCAGTTTCGCTGCGCCGACGGTCGCGCGCTCGGGGTTCATCCGTTCGTCGACGACATGGTCGACGCGCATGTAGAGCCGCCCGGTGGAGCGTGTGAACTGCCAGATGCCCGCGGCACCGATTCTCGAGTAGGCCCGCGGGTTGAACGAAGACTCCACGTGGGGCAGCGCCACCAGCTCTCGGGGCACGCCGTGTTCCGCGAGAGTCCGCTCGATTTCGGCCGACCACTGGCCCGAGCGTACGAGGCCCTCGTAGAAACGATCCGAGAGGCCCCGCTGGAAGCGTAGGCGGCGTGCGGCGCGCGCCAGGGTTTTGTCGGTCACGCCCTCGGGCCAGCGTCCGAGTACACGCGCTTCGTCGGCGCTGAGGCCGGTTCGCTTGCCCTTGGCGAGTTGCCGCAGGATCGCCCGCGTCTTCTTCTTCGCCCGCTCGACCTTCCGGTCACGGGCGCGCCGCGACAGGCCCTCGGGGAAGTGGAGGGTTTCGTACACCACGTCCAACTCGACCGAGTCGTGGAGCAGACCGGCCGCGCTCGGTACGTCGGTGTAGATCCGGGTCCAGAACCGGACGTTGGGTTCCAGTTCGACGGGGAGGGGGAAGGGGTCGGTTTCGCTTGCCGAGGCGGTCGTGGCGATCAGGAGCAAGGACAGGACGAGTGCGTTGCGGTGCATGGACCTTTCCCGGGCCGGCCGGAATCCCCGCCGGACGTCGATTGCGTTGCGGTGCATGGACCTTTCCCGGATCGGCTGCAGGCCGGTGGAACATGAACGGGCCACGGCCCCGCGAGTCTCCCCGCGGGGAATGGAGCTAGCGCCGTCGATTCTTCCGCCGCGCCTTGCGCGCCTGCTTCCGCTTCCCCCGCTGTTTGGCTCTCTTCTTGGCCTGGGCGCGAACTCCCGGCCCTTCGTTCTCCCCGAGACCCGAGAGCATTGCCATCGGGTCCATCCCGCCGGGCATGCCCGCTCCGGACAGCTGGCCGAGGCCCGGGATCTTGGAGAGCTTCCCGCCCGAGCCGAGTGCCGACATCATTCCCCGCATCTGCTCGAAGCGTTCGATGAGTTCGTTCACGTCCGACGAGCGCCGGCCGCTGCCCCGTGCAATCCGCTTGGCGCGGCTCCGGTCGATCAGGTCCGGTTGTGACCGTTCGGCCGGCGTCATCGAATGGATGAGGGACTCGACCTTCACGAGTTGGGTTTCGTCCACCTGCTCGGCGAGGGAGCCGAACATGGGCAGCTTGGACAGCACCTCCCGCATGGGTCCCATCTTCTGGATGAGCCGAAGTTGCTTGAGCAGGTCGTCGAGGCCGAACTTGCCCTTGAGGAGCCGTTCCGCATCTTCCTCGGCTTCTTTTTCGTCTGCGACCTTCTCGAAATCGCGAACGAGCCCGACGACATCGCCCATGCCGAGAATGCGCGAGGCCAGGCCCTCCGGGCGAAAGGGTTCGAGGTTTTCGAGGGCTTCGCCGGTTCCGATGAACTTGACCGGGACGCCCGTGACTTCCTTGACGGCCAGGGCGGCCCCGCCCCGGGCGTCGCCATCGAGTTTGGTCAGCACCAGGCCGTCCAGGGAAATGCGTTCCGCAAAGCTCTGGGCCACGTTGACGGCGTCCCGGCCCATCAGGGCATCGCAGACGAGGAGTCGGTTGGCCGGGGTGGTGGCGGTCTCGATCGCCTCCAATTCGACCATGAGTTCGTCGTCGATGGCCAGGCGCCCGGCGGTGTCGTAGATCACCGCGTCGAAGCCCTCGCTCCCCACGCGTTCCGCCGCCGCGGCACAGATCGACGCCGGCGGCTCGCCCTCGGCTCCCGCGTGGACCGCGACGTCGATGCGCTCTCCCAGTTGCTGGAGCTGGAGCACGGCGGCCGGGCGATAGACGTCGGCCGCGACCAGCAGGGGGCGGCCCTTCTCTTCCTGGAGCAGCCGGGCCAGTTTCGCCGCGACCGTCGTCTTGCCGACGCCCTGGAGCCCCAGGAGCATGACCGAGGTCACGCCGTTCGGACCCCGCGCGAGTTCCGGATCGACGGGTCCCATCAGGGCCGCGAGTTCTTCCTCGCACGTCTTGACGAAGTGCTGCCCGGGGGTGATCCGGATGCGGCGGCCCGAGGCGTCGCGCACCCGGGTTGCGATCTTCTCTCCGAGGGAGCGTTCCTTGACCCGACCGAGGAAGCTCTTGACGATGGCGAGGTCGACGTCGGCCTCGAGGAGGGACATGCGGACGTCCCGGAGCGCTTCGTCGACGTTTTCGTCGCTCAGGGACTGCACGCCGGACAGGCGCTCGCGTGCAGCCGTGAACCCGCGTGTCAAGGTTTCGAGCATCGACCCGCCGAGGATAGCGTTGCTTGCCGTGTGCCGCGTGCGCGTGCAACATGGGCGCCGCAAGATCACGAGGGGGACCGATGCCGACGCAAGTCGAAGCGCAGATCGCGGGCAATGTCTGGAAGATCGAAAAGGCAGCCGGCGACCCGGTGGCGGAAGAGGACGTGATTCTCATCCTCGAGTCGATGAAAATGGAGATTCCCGTGGAGTCTCCCTGCGGCGGAACGCTCAGCGAGATTCGCGTTGCCGAAGGTGACTCGATCGAGGAAGGGGACGTCCTCGCGGTCATCGACTGAGGCGGTGGACGAGGCCGTGGAAGCGGAACTCGTGCGTCGCGGGCAACGCGGGGATGTCCTCGAACACCTCGCTGCCGACCCGCTCGGCAATCTGGTCCTGATGGACATGACGGACCGGATCGGCCGCCGCCCCGCCCCCAGCGAGTTGCGCCCCGAGGTCGGCGTGCTCTGGTCGGGGCGGCGCGTTGCGGCGGTGGCCGGCCTCCGGCCGAACGTCGTCTTCGACATCGAGGCCGACGACGGGGTTGTCGAGGCCTTCCTCCCCCTGATCGAAACCCTGGGCGTGGGGCTGGTGAAGAGCCACGAACGCAGCGCCGACGTGCTGTGGCGGCATCTGCAGCGGCGCGCGCCGCGGCGCCCCCTCCTCGACCGGACCGAAACGGCCTACGTCCTCTCGGCCCAGGCGGGGCGCCAGGGGTTTCCCGGCTCGGAGGCGCCGCCGGCGCGACCGGCAACGGAGGACGACCTGGATGCCCTGGTCGTTGCCGCCCGGGAGAGTCTCCGCGAAGAGGGGCGTCCGGACCCGTTCTCCGACGACCCGGTCGGCGGGCGTCGCTGGGTGCGGGGCCGCTTGCGGCGGGCCCGGGTCGTCGAAGCGGGCGGACGGGTCGTTTTCGTCGGGTATGCCGACGTCCAGCGCCGCGAGGGCTGGCTGCTTCAGGGGGTCTACACCTGGCCGGAGGCTCGCGGTCGGGGGATGGCCCGTGCCGGGGTCGCCGCGCTGTGTCGGGAGGCCTTCGCCGAGGGCGCCGACCACGTGCAACTCAGCGTGGTCGACGGAAACACGCCCGGTGAGCGGCTCTACGCAGGCCTCGGTTTCGCCCCGTTTGGCCGCTTTCGCACCATTCTCTTCGGAAACGCTTGAAGCCCGTTCCCCGGCGCGGTTACATAACCGCATGGGTTTACTCGACGGCAAGGTGGCGATCGTAACGGGAGCGGGCGGTGGGATCGGGCGCGAGCATGCGTTGTTCCTGGCCCGCGAGGGTGCGGCGGTCGTGGTGAACGACCTCGGCGGCGCGCGAGACGGCAGCGGCGGCGGCAGCGCCATGGCGGACACAGTCGTCGACGAGATTCGCGCGGCGGGGGGCGAGGCGGCGGCGAACTACGACTCGGTCGCCACGGTGGAGGGCGGGCAGTCGATTCTCCAGTCCGCGCTCGACGCCTTTGGCAGGATCGACATCCTGGTCAACAACGCGGGCATTCTCCGGGACAAGAGTTTCGCGAACACGACGGAAGATCTCTGGGACATCGTGGTCCAGGTTCACCTCAAGGGGACCTATTGCGTTACCCACGCCGTGTACGGGCACATGAAGGAACACGGCGGCGGTGGCGTGATCATCAACACGTCCTCGACGTCCGGGCTCAACGGGAATTTCGGCCAGGCGAACTACGGCGCGGCAAAGGCGGGAATCGCCGGGATGTCTCGTTGCCTCGCGATCGAGGGTGTCAAGTACGGCATCCGGGTGCATATCCTGGCGCCCGTGGCCTACACCCGGCTGACGAGTGATCTCCCGGGCTTCGACGATTCCCTCAAGGCGCGGATGGACCCGAAACTCGTCTCCCCCCTGGTGGCCTACCTGGCGAGTGACCTGGCCGCCGAGTTGACGGGCAAGACCTACTATGTCGGCGGGGGTCGGATCGCCGAGATGAAGGTCGTCACCCACACGGGGGTCACGAAGCAAGAGGACGGCGGTCTCTGGACGGTCGACGAGATCGCAGCGCGGATGCGCCCCGGAGAAATCCTCCTCCCGGACTGACCTGCTACCCTCCGGCGACGATGCGGGATGCCTCGCCGCCGCCCTCCGCCGGGGTCGAGAGCGATGCGCTTTCGGCCATGACGCCGAGGTTCGGTTTCTTCCTGCGGCGGTTCGCCAAGCGCTTCTTCAGCCACTTCGGGTTCGACGAAGCCACGGTCGCTCGGCTGCGCGAGATCGAAGCCAGCGGCTCGGTCGTCTACGTCATGCGCTACGCGAGCCGGCTCGATTACTTCCTGTTCAACACCGTGTTCGTCCGTGCGGGGCTCCGGCTGTCGAGTCATGCCAACGGGATTCGGTTCTACTACTTCCGGCCCCTTTTCGAGGCCCTGGGAACCGCGTGGCGCGTCGGCAGGGCGGGGGAGGATCGCAGCGAGCGCGAACGGCGCTACGCCCGCGCGGTCGTACAAGAAGGTGCATCGAGTTTCCTGTTCCTGCGGACGGCGCGGTTGCGTGCCCGGCCTGGGCCGGACGGAACCGGGGAACGGGATCCGCTCGAAGAAGTGGTCGACGCCGCCTGGAAATCGGGCTCCCCCGTTCGCGTCGTGCCCTTGGCCATCTTCTGGCGCAAGGGACCCCGGTCACGCCGCCGTTTCCTCAACCTCTTCTACGGCGCCGCCACGCGGCCGTCGGATCTCGCCAAGGTGACGTCGTTTCTCACCACCTACCGGGATCTGGCGGTCAAGGTGGGCGACGCGATCGACCTGACGGCCTTCATTCGGTCTCGGGAGGCCCAGGGCCAGCACGCCGTGACGCGGATGGTGCGCCGCTCGATCATGACGTTCCTCTACCGGGAGGAAAAGGCGGTGGAGGGGCCGAGCCTGCGGCCCTTCCCCAAGGTGCTGGACATCGTGGTCTCGGAGCCCCGCGTTCAGCAGGCGATGCGTGCCCGGGCCCGCGATGCCGGGGTGCCGCTTTCCCGGGCGCGCGCCGATGCCGAGGGCATGCTGCGAGAGATCGCCGCCAACATGAACTCCACGTTCCTCGCTGCGCTCAACGCCTTGTCGGGCGCCGTGGTGCGTCGTCTCTTCGCGAAGGTCGAAGTGTCGGGACTCGAGACGGTCGCGCGGTACGCGAAGCGGCACCCGATCGTGCTCGTGCCGAGTCACCGCTCGTATTTCGATTTCCTGATCGTGTCGATGATCTTCTACGCGAACTACCTGATTCCGCCGCACATCGCCGCGCGCGAGAACATGGGGTTCGGTCCCTTCGGTTTCCTCTGGCGCCGTTGCGGCGCCTTCTTCATGCGCAAGTCCTTCGACGATTCGCTCTACAAGGAAATCTTTCGCGCCTACGTCGCCCATCTCGTTTCGGAGGGGGTGACCCAGGAATTCTTCATCGAGGGAGGCCGATCGCGCACGGGCAAGACGCTCGCTCCGCGCTTGGGGATCCTCTCCTGGGAGGTGGAGGCCTTTCTCTCCACGGCGCGGCGGGACCTGTTCTTCGTGCCGATCGCGATCACCTACGAGCGACTCGTCGAGGAAGGCTCGATGGTCGACGAGCTGGAGGGGGGCAACAAGAAAGACGAGAGCCTGTGGGGCCTCGTGCGCGCGCGGAAATACCTTCAGCGCCGCTTCGGGAGCGTGTTCGTCAGTCTCGGAGAGCCGATTTCTCTCGGCGATGCTCTCGGCGACCGGCGTGCGACCTTCGCGACGGAGGCGACTCCGGAAGTTGCAGCGGAGAAGCGCGCCTTCGTGGCCTCGCTCGGAAATCGCCTGGTCGAGCGGATCAATTGGGCGGCTGTGCCGAACGTGACTTCCGTCGCCGCCTGCGCTCTCCTGGGCGAGCGGCGCCGCGGCATGCTGCGCCCCGAACTGGTGCGCCGCATGCAGGAAGTGGTGGACCTGTTGCGTCTCCAGGACGTGCGGCTGACACCGGCGCTGGTGGCGGACGAAGGCAGCTTCGAGGAGTCGATCGCATCCATGCTGCGCATGGATCTCCTGAAGACCGTCAGCGACGCTCGTGGCGAACTGCTGTATTACGAAGAGTCGAAACGCCGCGCCCTCGACTTCTACCGCAATTCGATCGTGCAGTTCCTGGCCCTCCCGAGTTGGCTGGCCCGGCAGGTATTGACGGGCCGACGCGGCGGGGCCTGGCGCGCGGATCTTCGCGAGTGGCTGGATCTGTTCTATCCCGAGTTCTTCACGCCCCAGGGCGAAGTGCTCGCTGCGCACGTGGATGCATTCCTGGACCACTTCGAGGGCCGGGGCTGGATCGAGCGCCGGGACGGAGAACTGCTGGCCACCGAGAAGGGGACCGGAGCGCTCCGCTTCCTGGCGGAACAGACCCGCCCCGTGGTCGAGGCCTATTACTGCGCGTGCGCCGCGGTCGGTGCGCTACTGGACGAGGGCGATTCGGTCGAATTGAAAGCGCTACAGAAAGCGGCCGCGGAGCAGTTCGACCGCGCGGCCCTGCTGGGGGAGGTCGCTCGGCGCGAAGGGGCCAACCCCGTGACCTTCAGCAATGCCGTCGACCTGCTGGTGCGGCTCGGGATGGTCGCCTTCGCCGAGGGCGAGCGAGAAACCGGCCGCCTGGTGCGTGGCGCGTCGAGTGCCGAGTTGCCTGCGCTGCGCGACCGTCTGGCGGCCACGCTCGCCGCCGGGTAGCCTCCGCTTCCCCATGGACCCGCTTTCGGCGCTCGATTTTGCGAAGCGCGATGGCTTCGTTACCGCGATTGCCCTGGATCACGCCACGGGCGACGTCCTGATGGTTGCGTCCATGAACGAGGCCGCTTTGCGTCGTACGCTCGAGACGGGGGAGGTGCACTACTGGAGCACTTCTCGCAACAAGCTCTGGCACAAGGGCGAGGAGAGCGGGAACACCCAGGATCTCAAGGCCCTCTACGTCGATTGCGACGGAGACTGCGTCGTGTTGCGCGTGGAGCAGAAGGGGCGGGCGGCCTGCCACACGGGCCGGCGCAGCTGCTTCTACCGGAAGCTGGCAGACGGAGGCTGGGAAGACGTCGGAGAGCAGGTGTTCGATCCGAAGGAGGTGTATGGCCGATGAGTGCTTCACGCCGCACCCTCCGGCTGGGCCTGCCCAAGGGCAGCTTGCAGGAAACGACCCAGCGGCTCTTTACCCAGGCGGGGTTCCGTCTGCGGATTGCCGACCGCTCCTACTACCCGGATATCGACGACCCCGAGATTGAGTGCATCCTGATCCGAGCGCAGGAAATGGCCCGCTACGTCGGCCAGGGCGTGCTCGATGCCGGGATCACGGGGATCGACTGGACCCGCGAGAGCCGCGCCCGGGTGAAGGAACTCGCGGACCTCCGCGCGCCCTGGCCCAACTACGGACCGGTGCGCTGGGTCGTGGCGGTGAAGGAGGGGTCGAAGATCCGCAAACCCGCCGATCTCTCGGGGGCGCGGATTGCCACGGAAGTCGTGAACCTGACGCGTCGCTACCTCCGGGAGCACGGCGTGAAGGCAGAGGTCGAGTTTTCCTGGGGCGCGACCGAAGTGAAGCCGCCGACGCTGGCCGACGCGATCGTGGACGTGACCGAGACCGGCTCGAGCCTGCGTGCGAACAATCTCCGGGTGATCGACACGGTGCTCGAGAGCACGCCGCGTTTCATCGCCAACCGCGAGTCCGTCAAGGACGCGTGGAAGATGCGCAAGATGGAGCGGCTGCTCCTGATGTTGAAGGGGGCGATCGAAGCCGTCGACCGCGTGGGACTGATGATGAACGTTCCGAAGGGGCGACTCGACCGCGTCCTCGCCTTGCTGCCCGCCCTGGGCAAGCCCACGATTTCCACGCTGTCGGACGAGCGCTGGGTCGCCATCAACACCGTCATCGAGGAAAATCTCGCGACAGCGCTCTACCCGAAGCTCGTCGAGGCGGGAGCCCGCGCGATCGTCGAGTACCCCCTGAACAAGATCGTCGAGTGAGCGCGCTCCGGCAGCTGCGCCGCATGCTGCCGACCTACGCCAAGGTCGCCTGGTGGGGGCTGGTACTGCCGCGGCGCGAAGGCGGTCCCCTGGTGGTGCACCAGGGCGTGATTCTGGACGGGGGGCGCGTGCTGCTCAGCGTGCGGTCGGATCTGCGCGGCTGGGAGCTCCCGGGAGGCAACCCCGATCCGGGGGAGAGCGGGGAGCAGACGCTGCAGCGCGAGATCCTGGAAGAGACCGGGGTCTCGGTCGCGGTCGAGCGTCGGGTGGGCGCCTATATCCGCCGCGGCTTCCGACCGCACATCGCCCACGTCTGGCGCTGCCGGCCGCTGGCCGGCGTGCCCCGGCCCAGCCCGGAAACCCCGCTGGTCCGGTGGTTTCCTCTCGACGCGCTGCCGGGGACCTTGTTCCCCTGGTATCGCGGGCCGCTCGCCGACGCTCTCGCGGACCGACCGGAGCCGGTCGAGCGTCACGAGCACTGGGGCGTGCGCGAAATCCTGCAAGGCTTCTGGATCGACTTGCGAATGCGCCTGGACGCCCGTGGGGGTGGCGGGGCCTGAAACGGCGAAGCCCCCGGCCGATCGGCCGAGGGCTTCGCTGTGTCGCGTATCGCGGCGGGTGGGCTAGCGCTGCCCCTCGCGGAGCCCGCTGGCTTCCCACTCCTTCGACAACTGCTGGAGCTTGCGCGAGAACTCGTCGAACTCGTCGTCGAACGACAGGATGATCTCCGTGGTCCTCGGGATGTCGTCGCTGTTGAGCAGGCCGCGGTACCGGTTCAGGTTGGCGAGAATCGCTTCGGCCACCTTCAGCGCCCGCTTCTCGGTCTTGATGAGCGGCGACTGGAGCGTGTACACGTTGTTGCGACCCCAGAGACTCTCGTCCCGGACGATCGCGATTTCGCGATAGACACCGTTGATCGGGTCGAAGTTGTACTCGACACGGACTTCCTTGAAGATGTCCGTGTTTCCGGTGTAGAAGCCACGTTCCTTCTCGACCTTGCCGAGCTGGCGGCAGCGAGGACAGTAGAAGGTGTCGCCGTGGTTGAGGAGGAACACGCCCTTGGCGTAGTCCTCGCAATCCGTGTTTTCGCAGTACCCAACGCCGCGCTTCATGCTGGCCATCCTTTCTTGGATCGCCTCCCGGACCCGAGCCACCGGGGGTGTGGCAATCGACCCGAAATTCTCCCCGGGTCCCTGCGGAGAACTTCGCAAACCCCGTGCCACCGCTAGGTGCGGTGGCCGATTCTTTTGTGCGGACCTGCGCTTTCAGGTCCGTCTGCTTTCGTTCTGCGTGTGTGCAACGGGCCGCCGGGCCCGGACCGGACTACGGGAGCGCTCTCTTTCGGGAAACGCCTTACCGTCTTGTGCCGGCCCAATCCGAGGTCGCGCAAATTCTGTCGCAGCGGGCCTTCGGAGCCTCGCTTGCGCACACGCTCCCCCAATGGGGGGATGGGTCAGCGGTCGCCTCCATGTTGGATCGAAAGCTGCCAGAACTGCGGGCAAAAACCCCTAAAACCCAACGAAGTCCGCAGTTTAGGCCATTGGAGCTTATACTCCTGAACCCCCCTACTTGTCAACCGGCAACTGCCGTTCGACAGGCTCCGCGGCCGATTCACCCGGTGATTTCAGGAACTTCCGCGTGTCGCCGCGCGATGTCCTGGCGCACCGTGACGAGGTGCCAGAGCGCAATCAGGCCGGTCAGGACGCTGGCCGCGAAGGGGAGCCGCATGCCGGCTCCCAGGCTGTCTCGCTCGAGGTTCTCGGGGTGCATTGCCGCCCCGCCGAAGAGGTCGATGGCGTAGTAGTTGAGGGGGATCGCGGCGAGGGCCAGGATGCCGTAGACGGCGGCAAAGCGGGCCGTCCGCTCGCTCCCCTCGGTAAAGCTGCGCAGCATCAGGTACGCGAGATAGATGAACCAGAGGATCAGGGTCACGGTCAGCCGCGGATCCCAGGCCCACCAGTGGCCCCAGGTCCCCCGGGCCCAGATCGGGCCGCTGGCGATGTTGAGGGTGCAGAAGACCACGCCGACTTCCGCCCCTGCGAGCGCCCACCAGTCGAAGCGTTCGTCGCGGCGCCACAGGTAGAGCGCGCCCGAGACCCCGGTCACGATGAAGCCTGCGTAGGCAGCGAACGCGCACGGAACGTGCACGTAGAGGATCTTCTGGATCGCCCCCTGCATGGAGTCGGTGGGAGCCGTCGCCACCAGCCACGTGGTTGCGGCGAAGAACAGGGCAAGGAGTATCCCGCTGGCGCGAATCATGGTTACTCGTCTACGACGAAGTCGAATAGCAAGAAAGAGCCTATCAGATAGATCGCGTCCGTCACGATCAGCAACTGAACCGCATCGAAGGGGACGCTTCCGGTTTCGAAAAGGCTCGTCGTTGCGCGAACCGCCCCAGACAGGACCGGCACCAGCAGCGGCAGCATCAGGAGTGGAAGCATCACTTCGCGGAAGCGTGTACGCACGGCGACCGCCGAGAAGAAGGTGCCGATCGCGCACAGCCCGAGAGATCCCAGCAGGACCAGCCCGGCCAGGCGGCCGGCCACGGCGAACACATCGAGTTCGAACACGAGCGCGAAGGCCAGGGCGGTGACCGCCTGGGCGAGCGCCAGGATCACGAGGTTGGCCGCGGCCTTTCCCAGGAAGATCCAACCGCGCTCCACGGGCGCGAGGGCCAGGCCCGCGATGGCATCGTTGTCGAGTTCGAGCGAGAAGGCGCGGCCGAGTCCGAACAGGGCGGCAAGGATGTAGGCCACCCAGAGGAGTCCGGGGGCGTTTTCCTGGGTGCGCGCGGTGGCGCCGCCCGGCAAGGCGAAGTGGAACACGAGGACCACGAGGAGGGCGAAGAGGAGGGTGGAAACCACGCGGTCGCGGCTGCGCCACTCGATCAGCAGGTCCTTCAAGCAGAGCGCGACCCCTTCTCTCATGCCCGGCCTTCCACAGCGGCAAGGTAGGCATGCTCCATCCCCGCCGCGTCTTCGCTGCGCCCGGTGTGGACGACCCGGCCCCGGGAGAGGACGAGCGAGGCCGTGGACAGTTCTGCGGCCCGGGAGAGTTCGTGGGTGACGAGCACGACGGTGCGCCCTCCGGCGCGCAGCCGTTGGAGCCGGTCGGTCAGGCGTCGCGCTGCCGCGCGGTCCAACCCGCTGAACGGCTCGTCCAGCAGCACGAGCGGCGGGTCGTGAATCAGGCCCCGGGCGATCGCCAGCCGCTGGGACATGCCGCGCGAAAGCGATTGGACCCGGTCGCCGGCCACGGGGGCGAGTTCCTCCTCCGCGAGCAGTTCGTCGGCCCGTGCGCCCGGGTCCGGAACCCCGTGCAGCTTCCCGGCGAATACCAGGTTTTCTCGGGCGGTGAGCTCGCCGTAGAGCAGCGTTGCGTGACCGATGTAACCGACACGCGCCCGTGCTTCGCGCTGGTGTGCCGGAGTGCCGTCCACCGCCAGGTGCCCGGCGCTGGGCCGGGCGAGCCCGGCGATCAGCCGCAGGAGTGTCGATTTCCCGGCTCCGTTCGGGCCCAGGAGGGCGACCCCCTCCCCAGGTTCGACCACGAGTTCGAGGGCGTCGAGCGCCACGGCGCGTCCGAATCGCTTCGACAGCGATTGGCAGACCACGCGGGCTCCGTTCACGTGTTCTCGTCCAGTGCCGTGCCGCAGTTCGGGCAGAAGCGGGCCTGTTCCGGCAGCCGGGTGCTGCATGTCGCGCAACGCGGCTCTGCGGCCTCCGCGCTCTTTTCAGGGGAGGAGCGCTCTGCTTCCAGGAGTTGGACGGCTTCGCTCTTGAGTTCTGCGCGAAGTCGCTGGTGGTCTTCCGCCGTGATCTTCCCGGTGTCCAGGTCGTCGTCGAGGTCCGCGATGGCCGCGTACACGGCGGCGCGCTCGGCGGCGAGCTGGTCGGCGCGGGTTTCGCTGGTCGGGGCTTCCGCAGCCGGGCGCCGCAGGGGGGCGCCCACGTAGAACACGACGCCGAGGAAGGCGGCGAGCGCGAACCCCGCGGTGGCGAAACGCGGCAGCGACTGGGGCGCGGGCAGGCGAGACAGGGTCAGATCGATTTCTTCGTCGGGTTCGATCTGGAACGCTTCCAGGTGGAGATAGTTGCGTTCACCCACGCGCACCGGGCGGCGCCGGTGGAGGCGGCCCGTCTCCGCGAGGATCCCGGTGTCGGCGACGGCGACCGAGAGCAGGGGCACGGCGCTTCCGAATCGCCGGGTGAGATCGACGGCACCGTCTGCCGGGAGTCGGTAGCTCACGGCCAGCACGTGGGGACCCGGAGGCAGGGGTCCGGGAATCTCGAGCTGCCCCGATGGGTCCCGCGTGAGTCCCAGGGCGAAGGCGTCCTGGGAGAAGCGAATGTCGAACGCGCCTTCCGGAACCGTCCAGCAGAGGAGCGGGTCCGCCCGCGCGATGTCCGGGGCGCGGAAGCGCAGCTGTTCGTCCACGCTCACCGTGGCGTCGTCGAGTTCGATCCACACGTGGGCCCGTTCAACGGTGCCGGAGGTCGACCCGGCGCTTCCTGCCTCCAGGGGGAGGGTGAGCGATTCCCCCGGCGCCAGCGGCCCCGCGAGAAACGTGCGCTGGGGGCGGGAAGCGATGTCCAGCGGCGGTCCGGGGCGGAGGTCGCTTTCGTCGAGCGCGGAACTCTCGGTGTCCAAGACGACCTGGACCTGCGGCGTTCCGGCGGGAAAGCTCCATTGCGCCTCCCCGTCCGGGAGCGCGTAGGAGTACTCGAGGCGCTGGGTCCCGGGGTAGAGCGGGCCCCAGAAGCGCATGAGGCGCCGGCGGCGCTCGGACCCGACCGGAAACATTCCGAGGTGCGAGGTAACGGCCCCGGCACGTTCCGGGAGGAGGATCTCGAAGATCGGGTCGCGTTCGCCGCGTTCCGCCTCGGGAACGAAGAGTACGCTTTCCGTCGGATTTTCGAGTTCGTGGGTCTCGGTCACCCGCAGTCCACCGCACCCGGTCTCGATGCGCAGGAAGCTCTCGCCGAGCTGCCGGGCTCCGGCGTCCGCAGTGGTGGGGGCGACGCGCAGGGAAACGCGCAATTCTTCGCGCCCTTCGCCGAAGCTCGCCTTTTCGCTGTGGCGCACGCCGTCCTGGTTGGCGACGACGTAGTAGGCGATCTCGGGTTCGGTCGAGAGGCCCTCGAAGACAAAGCTGCCATCGGGTTCGGACTGGACCCGGGAGAGCCCCTGGGTCCCGTCCGGCACGAAGGAAACGAGCGCGACCTCGAGGTCGGCGCCGGGGGTGCCGTCGGCGAGGTGTACCGTGCCCGTCACAGTGCCCGTGCCTTCGGGGTGGTCCCCCACGTCCAGCGCGGTCTGCGCGGCGGCGACATTCGACCCGAGCCACGCGATGAGTACGAGCGACGCCCAACGCATCGGGGGTTTCACGAGGTCCGGGGTTCCCCAGGGCCTCGGCCCCCGCGCTGGGGGTTCGGCCACATCACGATCAGCGTCCCGATGACGAACACGACCCCCCCGATCCAGACCCAGTTTACCAGCGGGTTGCGGTGGATCTTGCGCGTTGCCGAGCCGTCCGTTTCCAAGGCGGTGAGGAGGACGTAGAGATCTTCCTGGAGTGTCGAGTAGACCGATGGGATCGACGCCGGCTGCTCCTGGAGCCAGTACATGCGTTTTTCCGGCGTCATCACGCCCAGGGGGTTGTCGCCCCGGAACAGGGCGAGCCGCGCCCGTGCGCCGCCGTAGTGTTGGGCGGGAACGACTTCGGCGGTGAGGTACTGGAGCCTGTAGTCGTGCACGAAGACATCGCCACCGGGTTCCACGTTCTCGAGCTTCTCTTCTTCCAGGATCGAGCCCGCGACGCCGATCATCAGCAGCACGATGCCCAGGTGCACGATGTAGCCCCCGTAGCGCTGCTGGTTCTTGCGCAGCAGCGCCGCGAAGGCCTGGAAGGGGTTCTCATCGCTCTTGCGCGTTCTCACGCGGATCGCACGGGTGTACTCCTGGACGATGGTCGCGATCACGAAGGCCGCGATGCCCCAGGTCGCAACGCCGTACAGGTCGGTGAGGGTCCACTCCGTGATCTGGTTTCGAACCAGCAAGAAGCTCACGATTCCCGCCGCGAAGCCGACGGAAGTCGGAATGGCGAATTGTCGCCGCAAGAGCGCCGGCGACGCGCGTCGCCAGGCGATCAGGGGGCCGACGCCCGTCAGCAGCAAGAGGAAGACGCCGAAGGGGCCGAGCAGCTGGTTGTAGAACGTGGGTCCCCACACGATCTGCCGGTCTCCGAGGAGTTCCGAGAACACCGGGAAGAGCGTGCCGATGAACACGACGACCAGGATGGCGATGAACGCCCAGTTGTTGAGGAGGAAACTCGCTTCTCGGGACATGACGGATTCGAGCGGCTTGCCTCCGGTGAGGTCTTCGCGCCGATAGAGCAGGGCGGCGAGGAACAAGGACGCGCTGATCAGGACGTAGCCCAGGAAGATCGACTTGAAGACCGGGTTCTGGGCGAAGGCGTGGACGGACTGGACGATGCCGCTTCGGGTGAGGAAGGTCCCGAACAGGCACAGCGTGTAGGTGAGTCCGATGAGCAGGAGATTCCAGGTCTTCAGCATGTTGCGCTTTTCCTGGATCATCACGGAATGGAGGTACGCGGTGGCCGGGAGCCAGGGCATGAACGACGCGTTCTCGACGGGATCCCAGGCCCAGTATCCGCCCCACCCGAGCACCTCGTAGGCCCAGCGTCCGCCGAGCAGGATGCCGATGGAGAGGAAGAGCCAGGCGAAGAGCGTCCACCGCCGGGTCGTGCGGAACCAGGTGGTGCCGAGCTCCCCGGTGATGAGCGCCGCAACGGCGAAGGCAAAGGGCACCACGAAGCCCACGAGCCCGACATAGAGCATCAGGGGGTGGATCATCATCACCGGGTGCTGGAGCAGCGGGTTGAGGCCCGCCCCATCGGAGAGCACGTGGGAGGGCGGGAGCTTTTCGAAGGGGTCCGTAATGAATACGAGCAGGACCAGGAAGAACACGGTGTTCGCCAGGAACACGGCGGACACCCAGGGCATGAGGTTGCGGTTCTGCCGGCGCTGGGTCAGGACGCAAGCCGCGCTGTAGGCGAGCAGCATCCAGAGCCAGAGGAGCAGGGAACCCGACTGACCGCCCCAGAGCGCGGCCAGGCGATAGGTCAGCACCATGTCTCGCGAAGAGTTCGCCGCGACGTAGGTCAGCTGGTAGTCGCCGATGGCGAAGGCGTAGAAGAGCGCCAGCATCGCGAACGTGACCAGTCCGGTCACCACCAGGACCGAGCGTTCCGCAACCCGCGTCCACTCCGGGCGTTTCGTGATGCCGGCAGCGATACCGGCGGCCATTCCGAAGAGCGCCACGGGAAACGCGAATCGGAGCGAAAGCGCGCCCAGTTCCGACACGGGGACTAGAGCGAAGCCGGCATTTCCGCCGGGTCCGCTCCCTCGAACTTCGACGGGCACTTCGCGAGGACTTTGTCCGCGCGGAAGGGGCCGCCGACCTGGGTCAGGGCGCCTTCGACCACGACCTCGGCGCCGTCCTTGAACATGTCGGGGGTCTCGAGGCTCGCGAAGACCACAGGGAACGCGGGACCGGTGCCGCCGGCGTGGGGCGGGTCGTTCACGATGGCGAAGGCGACCTGTTTGGAGGCGACGTCGCGCTCGATCGACCCGATCGCCACGTAGCCGTGCACCCGGGTCGAGGCGCCGACTTGCTCGGCCTCGACTGCCCGGAAATCGTCGAGGTCCTGGAAATAGGTAAAGGAAGCGGCAGCCTCCAGGTTCGTGGCCGTGTACCAGGCCAAGAGCAGGGCAATTACCGAGGCGCCGAGGGCGACCTGTGTTCCTTTTGACACGGCGTTACAGATTATCCGAGTATCCGGGGGCCGTCAAAGGCGAAAACCAGAAAAGTGGCGGAATTTCAATGGTTTCTGTCACTCTGGCAGTTGACGAGGCGGCCCCGCGCGGCTACCCCGGGGGACATGGCGTTGCACTTCACGTCCCGAGCCCAGGCGGTCGAGCCCTTCCTGGCCATGGAGGTGATGGAGCGGGCCTTCGCCATGGAACGGGCGGGCACCCCGGTGGTGCACCTCGAGATCGGGGAGCCCGATTTTCCTCCGCCCCAGGCCGCCGTCGACGCCTGCGTGCGGGCGCTGGAAAACGGCGAGACCCAGTACACCGACAGCCGCGGCCTGCCGGAACTGCGCGCTGCGGTGGCGGAGGATCACGGCAAGCGTTTCGGGACCCCGGTCGATCCCGAGCGCGTCCTCGTCACCAGCGGAACGTCGACGGCGATGCTGCTCGTGTTTTCCCTGCTCGTCGATCCCGGAGACGAGGTGGTGATCGGCACGCCCCATTACCCGTGTTACCCGAACTTCGTGCGTGCCTGCGGCGGGACGCCCGTGCTCGTGCCGACGCGGCCCGAGGAAGGCTACCGGCTCGATCCCGATGCGGTGGGCCGCGCGTTGAGTCCGCGGACGCGGGCCATCGTGGTCAATTCGCCCGCCAACCCGACCGGTGCCGTGCAGTCTGCCGAGACGCTGGCGGCGCTCGCCGAACTGGGTCCGCCGCTGGTTTCCGACGAGATCTACGACGGTCTCGTCTACGACAATGTCGCGGTGACCTCTGCCCTCGAAGTGAGCGACACCGCCTTCGTGCTCGACGGCCTGTCGAAGCGCTACGCCATGACGGGCTTTCGTGTCGGTTGGGTCATTGCGCCGCCGGCCGCGATGCGTCGGCTGCAGGTGCTGCAACAGAATCTTTTCATCTCCGCCAACCGTTTCGTGCAGCACGCCGGAATCGCGGCGCTTCGACAGGGTGCGGACACCGTCGCGTCGATGTGCGTCGCCTACGACGCCCGTCGCCACCAACTCGTCGACGGTCTGCGCGACCTGGGATTTCGCATCCCGACGCTGCCCCAGGGCGCCTTCTACGTGTTCGCCGACGCGCGGGCCTTCGGAAACGATTCGCGGGCTCTGGCCTTCGACCTCCTGGAGCGCGCCCAGGTCGGTACGTGTCCCGGCGTCGATTTCGGAGCGGCGGGTGAAGGCTGGTTGCGTTTCTGCAGCGCCGCGTCCGAGGCTTCGCTCGGCGAAGCCCTCGAACGCCTCGGTCGGGCGCTCCGGGGGCGCACGTGAAGATCAAGCAAGCCGAGCACATCGGCGCCGCGGCGGCGCCGGCCGGGTTTCCCGAAACGGGAGCGCCGGAAGTGGCGTTCCTGGGCCGCTCGAACGTCGGGAAGTCGAGTCTGTTGAACGGGCTCGTCCAGCGGCGGGCCCTGGCGCGCACGAGCGCGACGCCGGGCAAGACCCGGCTCCTGCACTGGTACCGCGTGACGCGCGGCGACGGGGAACTCTGGTTCGTCGATTTGCCGGGCTACGGCTACGCGAAGGTTGCCCGCGAGGAACGTCGCCGTTGGCAGGGCGTCGTCGAGGCCTACCTCGGCGACCGCGAGACCCTGCGCCTCGCGGTGCTGTTGCAGGATCTCCGGCGCGACGTGTCCGACGACGAGACACTCCTCCTCGACTGGCTCGCGGAGCGCGAGGTTCCCGCGGTCGTGGCCCTGACGAAGTGCGACAAGCTGAAACCGATGCGTCGCGCGGCCCGGATCCGCGAACTCCGCGGGGGGCTCGGTTTGCCGGCGGCGCGGGTCGTCGCCACTTCGGCCGAGAAGAAGCTCGGCATCTCCGACCTCTGGGAAGTCATCGACGCCCACGTGTAGGCTGCGGTTCAGCGGAACAGGTCGCCGTCGGGGGTGCGGATCGTTTCGCCCAGTGTGCCGGCCCCGGTGAGGTCAGCGCCCTCGATCCAGACGGCCGGGATCCCGGCGCCTTTCCCCATCAGCAGGCCGGCAGCGGCGGCGAGCTGATCGGCAGTCGCCATGGCGGTCACCTGGAGTTCGCGTCCGCCGAGATCGGTTCCGCCCCGGGCGTCGGTGATCGGGGCGAACCCCGAGCAACCGATGGCGACGTCGACGAGACCTTCGCGCCAGGGCCGGCCGAAGGTGTCGCTGACGACGACACCGAGCGGGCCCGCCCCCAGGGCTTCCAGCCCGCGGCGCAGGCGCTCGGCCGAGGCGTCGGGGTCGATCGGCAGGAGCACCGCGACATCGTCGCCCGGTGCGTTCGAGAGGTCGACGCCGGCATTCGCGCACACGAAGCCGTGACGCGTCTCGGTGATCAGCACCCCGTGACCCCGGCGCACGATGCGCACACTTTCTCCGAGCACGACTTCGACCTGCCGCGGGTCCTTGCCGTCCTCGCGCGCGATCGTCTGGGCGGTTTCGGAAGGCGTGACGCTTCGCAGGTCGACGCTGCGGCCCTCGGCCTTGGACACCACCTTCTGGCAGACGACGAGGTGGCCGTCTGCGAGTCGCGTGCCCGCGCGTTCTCCAGCTTCCTGCACGAGTGCCGCCAGGTCGTCCCCGGGTTGCACGAGGGGAATGCCCGGAAGCGGGACGAGGCGGAGCGGGGGCGGGGGGGTCACCGGCCTTTCCCGAACTCGCGGAGGAACGCGCGGGTCCGCGCGCCACCCCAGGGTGTGGCGAGGAAGGCGTCGAGGTCCTCGGGGGCGTCCAGGTCGTGCCGGAGCGACGGAAGGGGCAGCTCCCGTGCTTCTACCCCCGCGGCCTCGGCGTAGGCGACGTGGCGTTTGGCGCTCTCGGTTCCGAAAGCGGCCGGAATCACGTCGCGGGGTCGGCGCAGGAGCGCGGAGGTTCCGCCGTCCAGCGACGGCGCGAGGGCGATGCCGCGGCGGGGCGCCGCGCGGAGGAAACGCGCGAGGTCGTCCGCGCAAGCGCCGGCGACGTCGCCGAGCACCACGAGCAACCCGTCCTCGGTGTTCGGCAGCAGTTCGGCGGCAGCGGCCTCGATGGACGGGTTCAGTCCGGGATCGGCGCGCACCAGGGCCTCGGCGCCGGCGTTCGCCGCGGCCTGCCCGACGGCATCGTCGGGGGTCGTGACTGCGACCCGTTCGACCTCGGGGACCCCGAGGAGGGCTTCGAGGACATCCTCGAGCATCGCCAGCGACAAGCCGCGGGCTGCATCGGACCCGAGGTAGGGGGCGAGCCGCGACTTGGAACCTTCGAGGGATTTCATCGGAACCAGCGCCGCGATCATCGCAACGCTTCGGCCAGGTCGAGCGCCGACCGCGCCAGGGCGGCGGCGACACCGGTGTCGCGCAGCAGGGTCTCGACGCACCGCGCGCGAATGCCAAGCGCTTCGATGTCCGCAAGTTCCGCTTCGTCCCGGCGGTCGAGCACGAACCCGTTCACGAACGACGCGTAGAGGCGGGCCACGCCGCGCGCCGAGACTTCGGCGCCGATCCCGCGGAGCAGCGCGTCGGCCGGTCCCTTGACCGGTGCGCCCCCAACGATGGGAGACACGGCGACGACCGGTGCGCCGCTCGCGGCGATCGCCTCGCGGACCCCCGGCAGCGCCAGGATCGGTCCGATCGAAACGACCGGATTGCTCGGGCACAGGAGGATCGTCTGCGCGCCGCGGAGTGCGTCCAGTACGCCGGGACCCGGCGCGGCGTCTGCCGCCGCGGCGAGGTCGACGGCCTCCACGTCCGACGGCGCGCCGTCGCGCACCATGTACTCCTCGAAGTGCAGGCGCCGGCCTCCGCCGAGCACCACGATGCTGGGGCAGGGCGCCTCCGACATGGGCAGGATCCGCATGGCGACGTCGAACGACCGGCGGATCTCGTCAGTGACAGCGGCCAGGCCGGCGCCCTGGGCCAGGCGCTGGGTGCGGTGCTGGCAGGTCGCGAAATCCCGGTCGCCGAGCCGGAACCAGGTTTCGTGTCCCAGGGCACCGAGGGCCTCGATGACTGCAAAGGTGTCGCCTTCGAGTCCGAAGCCGCGTTCCCGGTTGACGCGTCCCGCCAGGCTGTAGGTCACGATGTCGATATCGGGCGAAACGTGGACGCCGTAGAACACCCGGTCGTCCCCGGTATTCACGATGGCCGTCACCTGGCTCGGATCCACGACCTGGGCCAGGCCGCACAGGAAGCGCGCGGCGCCAACACCGCCGGCGAGGGCGACGATCGGGGTCGGCGCTTCGCTCCCGCGGGTCGCGGCGGCGACCGGGGTGCGCGCTTCGCTCACTCGGCCTGTTCCGCGGGGACGGGTTCGCCGCGTTCGAGGGCGCGCAGTTCCGCCTGGAGCCGGGGCAGCCGCCGGGCGATCTCGTGCAACTCGGGCGAATTTTCGAGGTCCGTGGCGTCCGGGTCGGTGATCAGCGTCTTCAGTGCGTCCTCGTCCCGCGCGATCTGTTGTTGCAGTTCTGCCATGCGGCTTTCGGACTCGGGCGTGCCCGCCGTGGCCGGGGGAGCGGAGACCGCCGCAAGCGCCGCGGTCGTCGTCGCGTCGGCCGGTGCCGTGGGCGTTGCCGGCGCGGCGACGGCCGCGGTCTCGGTGGTTTCGGACACGGCGATGGCTGCGGCGGGTGCGGTCGTTTCCGACACGGCGATGGCCGCGGTCTCGGTGGTTTCGGACACGGCGATGGCTGCGGTCTCGGTGGTTTCGGACACGGCGATGGCCGCGGTCTCGGTGGTTTCCGATACCGCAATGGCCTCGGTCGCGGTCGTTTCGCCGGAGGCGCCTTGGGCGGGCGTGTCCAGCGCCACGGGTGCGACGCGCTCTTCCACGACCGTTCGCTCGACTTCCACCACCTCCTCGACGGCGAGGGTGGGGAACTGGTCCGGGGCGTTGAAGGGGTCGGGCGCGAGCGCGAGTTCATCGGGCGGACCGAGCAGCACCCCCGCTGCCGGGGCCGCGACCTCGGCGGTGGGCGCCGGGGCCGGGAGGACCATGCCGGCTTCGACGCGGAGCGCCGAGCCCCGCTGGGCGCCGGGGATCCGGGCCCGGTCCGACGTGTACCGGATCGCCCCGTCGGGATCGGTCCACATCCAGAGTTCGGCGGCTGCGGGTTGTCCGAGGAACAACCCGGCGATGGCCAGGGGGAGGATCCGGACCTTCATGGGGTAGATCTTCGGGGGCCTCTCCGGGAGCGTCAACTCGCGTCGCCGGTGCGGGGAGGCCCCTGGTTCACAGGGCGCGCGGCGGGGCCCGGTGAAACCGTTCTGCCGGGCGGGCTTGAGCGTCTTCCCACGCACCACCTGCTGGCACGCGGCTTGCTCTCGGGAGCCGCGATGTTTTTCGCGCATTCCCGATTCCGACCCGGCTCCGGATTCAGGATGGCGCCGGTCGTTGCCCTGTGCGCGGCCGCGCTGCTTCCGGGGCTCGAAGCCAAGGGTCTCGCCTGGCAGTTCGTTGCGACGGGGAACCACGGCGATGCCATCGGAGCCCTTTCTTTCGACGGCGCGCAAGGGCGGCTCGCCGTGGGCGGCACGCGCGGTGCGCGCGTGGGTGTGCCCGGGAAGTCGTTCGAGCAGGTTCTCCGCCGAGGACCCGTCCGGGATCTCGTGTTCGGGCCTTCGGGTCGCCTCCTGGCGGCGACGCCGCACGGTGTATTCGAAATCGATGGCGAGGGCCGCGCCTTCCCGCGTGCGCCTGCACCGGGGGCCGCTGCCCGCGACGTCTACCGGGTCCGGGTTGCGGGGGGCATCATCGCGGCGGCAACGGGAGCGGGGGTCTTCGTCTCTCGGGATGCCGTTCACTGGAGACGCGCGTCCGCGGGGTGGCCCGCGGAACCGTCCTACACCGTTGCGCTGCGTCCGAATGAGAATGGGGTCGACTGCTGGGCCGTCGTCGGCGGTCGCCTCTGGAGCGTCGAACTTCGCGCCGGCCACGAGGAGATCGAGGCCGGGCGACCGCGGCGCCACGTCCTCCCGGCCGCGATCGATCCGTCGGGGTCCGTGGACGTCGCGCTCGGGTTGCCGGGGCTGGATGTCGTCGCCGTGCTTCCCTCGCTGTTCGTCGTTCGCGACGCGCCTTCCGAGCCGTGGCGCCGCGTGCGGCCCGGGCTTCCGCCCGGTGCGCGCGCACGGCGCCTGGTGTTTGCCCACCAGAAGCTCTGGTTGGCCACGGACGGGGGGCTGTTGTCGGCCGATGCGTTGGAGGGTCCTTGGCGCAGGGCTGCGCCTCCGGCGGGCAGTGCAGCCACCGGCGCCGTCGTCGGCGAGGGCACGCGGCTCTACGTGGGCAGCCGCGACCGGGTCCTGGCGCCCGTCGTCGGGGCGGGTTTCCGCGGGCTTCGAACGCCCGAAGGCGACCCGCCGATCGAACACGTGCACCGGGTGGTGCTCTCGACGCTCCAGCTCGAGTTCGGAAGACCGGCTGCGTTGCGGCGCGGCGCGCGGCGCCGAGGCTGGCTTCCCCTCGTCTCCTTTCGCCTGGCGCGCGGCGAAGATCGCCTGCGCCTCGTCGACCGCGACGAGTCCTTCGTGTCCGGCGGCCTGCGGCGGCTCCTGGATACGGAACACCGCAACTCACGGGATTTCGAGACCTCCCTGACGTTGGCCTGGGATCTCGGCGACATCGCCTATCACCCCGAGGAGATCGACGCTTCCCGCGAAGCGCGGGAACTGGTGAAACTCCGCGACGACGTACTCGACGAAGTGACGCAGCTCTACTTCGAGCGGCGGCGTGTGTTGGCGGAACTGGCGACGGCCGCGCCGGGAGAGCGCCTGCGCCTCGGGATTCGTGCGGCCGAGCTTGCGGCGGGCATCGATGCCTGGACCGGGGGCTGGTTCAGCCGCGCTCGGGCCGGCCGGCTTTGAAACCGAACGAACTGGAGGCTCGATGTTCATGCGACTGCAACGCTTGATGGTCTTCGCCGCGGTGGCGTTGACACCTTCGATCGGCACGGCGACGCCGCTTCTCTCCGAGGTGCTCTACGACGCGCCGGGGGCCGATGCCGGTGGGGTCTTCGTCGAGGTCGCCGGCCCCCCCGGCACCGATCTGTCCGGTTTCGTACTCGAAGGCATCAACGGGGCGAACGGAGCCTCGACGGGCTCCGTCGCGCTCACCGGCACGATTCCCGGAGACGGCCTGTTCGTGGTGGCGTCGGACCGGGGCGACGGCACCAGCGACATCGCGGGGGCCGATCTGGTGCGCGCATTCGATTTCCAGAACGGCCCGGATTCCATCGTGCTCCGCAACGTGACGGGGGTCGTCGACGCCCTGGCGTACGGCGCATTCGGGCCGGGCACGGTGTTTGCGGGGGAGGGCGCGCCGGCGCCCGATACGGCGCCCGGGCAGAGCCTGGCCCGGTACTTCGCCGATCGGGACACGGACTCGAACGCAACGGACTTCCGGGTCCTGGACACGCCCACGCCCGGCGCCGCGGCCTTCGCGGTGCCCGAACCGGGAAGCCTCTTGTTATGTCTCGCGGGGCTGCTGGCCCTGGCCGCGCGGCGCCACCGCGCGCTCTGAGACGCGGTTCGCCGCCCGGAATCTTCCCCCGATTCCCGGGCGCGCGACCCGGGCCCCGGAACGCCGCGTTCCGGGGCCCCTTCCGCGAGCGTCTCGAGTCGCCGCCTCCTTCGCAGTCCGCATCGGGTCCGCGCGACGCAGGGCTCCGGTGATCTGGTTCGATATCGGCATTTCGACCGCACCACTCATCCAAGTCGCCCCGCCGCTTGCAATTCCTGTCTTCTGCGCGAGCGTGACGCTCCGGGGAGCGAGTGAAGCGGATGGCTGCGAGAACTACAGGAGGGAGAGCACGCCTGCTGGCCCGGTTCGGGCTGGCTGCGGCTTCGGTGGTGCTGGCGCTCGGACTGCTCGAGGCAGGCTCCCGGATCTTCCGCACCTTCGAGGGTCCGTTGCAGCCGCTCAGGATCGGACACCTGGAGTTCTTCGGTCGCCACGACCCGCTGCTCTTCTGGCGCCTGCGGCCCGGCATCGCAACGGACGACGGGGCCGTGCGGATCAACGGACACGGCCTGCGGGGACCCGATCTTTCAGAGAAACCACCCGGGGAGGTCCGGATCCTGAGTCTCGGAGAGTCGACGACATTCGGGGCGAAGCTGGCGTACGAGGAGACCTACTCGGCGCTGCTGGAGCAGCGCCTGAACGAAGCGCCCGGAGCCTCGCCGGTACGGGTGCTCAACGCGGGTGTCCCCGGCTACTCGCTCTTTCAGGGGGTGCAGTTCCTGCTGCACCGCAGCGAGGGCTTCGAGCCGGACATGGTGCTGCTCTACTTCGGCTACAACGACTTTCTCCCCATTGCGTTCCTGGCGCAACGCGCGTCGGACGCGGCCGGGGACACGGGTGGGTTCAATGACTGGGAGCTCTTCGAGGAGCGTCAGTCCACCATGGGCCAGCTCGTGAGCTTCCTGATCGAGTACAGCAACCTGGCACGAGGCCTCTTTCAGCTCGGCAGCCGCGATCGCTCCGGACTGAAGCGGAGCGCGCATCGCACCCGGGTCCCCGACGAGCACCGCGCGCGCCTGCTGGAGATGGCTCTGAAATACTGCCGGGAACAAGGGATCGAGCTCGTCGTCGTGGTGCCGATCTACCGCGAGTTCTCCGGGCACGCGGCGCTGCTGCGCTCGTTCGTTCGCGAGAACGGCGTCAGCGTCGTGGACCTTCCGGCCGTTCTGCCTGCCCGGTTCACCGGCCCACGCGAGGCGTACTTCTCGGACGATGCTCACCCGACCCCGGCCGGCCACGCGCTGATCGCCGAGGCGATCCACGAGGGCGTCGCGCCGAAGATCCAGGAGCACGGGAAGTTCGAGCCGCGTTTTCGCTAGGCCCGCGATGGGAACGGAGGCGTTCAGCCCACCTTAGTGGGACTGGACGAACTGATCGATCATCGCCAGAAGCGTTCCCGGAACGTCCTCCTGCGCGAAGTGGCCCACGTTGGGCAACGTAATGAAGGGTGCATCTGGCCAGATTTCGTGCAGGAAGCCCCTGGCCAGGGCCGCTGGAACTGTACGGTCCTCTTCACCCATCACCGTCATTGCGGGTTTCTTGCTCATCGCCTCGATCACGCCGGGTTGTTTCATTTGAGCTTCCAGGTAGGCCCACGACACGGGATTCCCTGCGTTCAGGGGAAATGCCTTCGCGCCCTTACAGGACTCGGGCGTTGGAAACGCAGAGGCGTAGGCCCTGATCCAGTCGTCGGTGATGGCTTCATGGTTCACGAAACCGATCAGCTTGAGAACCGACAAGATGTTGCGAGACAAGTGGCTCATCACCGGCTCGAATTCCTCGCTCGAAAAGAACTCGGCCCAGGGCGTGTTTCCCTCCGCCGCTAGAACCGCCATGTCGACGCCGGACGGCACCCCGACTCGCGGGATCGAATCGATGTAGAAGACGCGCTTGATGCGGTCGGGGTGGCGGAATGCAAAATTGGTCCCGATCGGCCCCCCCCAGTCCTGCATCACAAGCGTGACATCGCGCAGGTCCAATGACAGCAAGAGCGCATCGAGGTTGTCGCAGTGCTCCTCGATCGAATACTCCCGGTCTTGTGGTGTCTCGCTCTTCCCGAAACCCATGTGGTCGGGAACAACGACTCGACCGATTTCGCTCAGCCTCGGGATGAAGTTGCGATAAATGTATCCCCACGTGGGTTCGCCGTGCAGACAAACAAAAGTCTCGGCAGGATCCTTGCTTCCTTCGTCGACGTAGTGCTGACGGAAACCGTGCTCTTCAAAGTAATTCGCTTTGTAGGGCCAGGTTCCATTGAAGGTCTCGTTTTCGCCGATCACTTCATCTTCCGTGCTTCATTTCCGGGTACGGAGCCTGCGAACCGATTCGAAGCGGAGTTGCCAAAAAGCCCAGGATCGGCGCTCGTGCTCTGCTGCGGACTTCAATCCCTGCTGGTCTCTGGGTCTTCATAGAGCGCACGCCGCTCCGCCGGCATGGCGTCGAGAAAGGCTCGAGCATCTTCCAGGGGCATCGACTCGATGGTGCCGTCCTCATGCTGGACGGTCACGCCACCCTGCCGCCACATCTTGAGCCGCTTTGCCCGCACCTTGCGCTCCGGGTGGCACACGAGGTTGCAGGCGCTGCACATGATGTTCGTCTTCGTGCCCTTCTGGGCGTCGTAGAATCCGCCCGGAACGTCGGGCCGCTTTGCGAGGTCGCCCGCGATTTCCATCAGGGCAGGCAGGATTTTCTCGTCGTCCTTGGGAAGGTGTTTCCTCCCCGGCCCCCAGGAGCTGAATTTCCCGTCCTCGGAGAGCCCCGTCATTCCCAGCATGTGGGACGCGCAGCGCATGTGGTGCTCGCGGGTCGAGTACTTGTGATGGTCGTGTTCGCCCATCTTCACCTTCGTGAAGTCGGTACGACTCATGAAGCTGGTGGGGCACACCTGACCGCACCAGTTGCACTCGTCACAGTAGTTGGCCTCGGGTGGAAGCACGGGGGTCGGGGGCAGATCTGCCGTCGTCACGATCGCTCCCAGTGTGACGGCAGCGCCGTGCGTCACGGTCAGGATGTTCCCCGACATTCCGAAGAAACCAACTCCCGCAGCGGCCGCGAGCATGCGTTGCGAGATGACGGGGATGCTGCCCATCATGATGTCGCTCGACTTGGCGGGATTGAGTTCGGCAGCCTTCTGCTGGCGCTCGTTCTGGGGCATCACGTCCACGCGGGTTCCGTCCGCTGGCGTATTGCCCGCATATACCACCGATGCCTCGTGGCCGAACTTGCGCAGCTGATTCGTCATCTCCCCGGCGATGCCTTGGACGATGTTGTTGCTGCGGATGTAGTCCTCTTGGTAGGGAGCGTGGTCGATCTTGCCCATGTAGAGCTCGAGCTTCGCTTCGTCGACAGGGTAGGCGAATACGACGGCCGAACGCGCACCCTCGAGTTCGCGTGTGAGATCGGTAGAGGGCGGGCCACCCTCGAGCCCCTCCTGGTTGCAGACTCCCACCGCGCAGCAGCCGGCGGTCGTCGCGGAGGCCATCAGCCGGTCACGGAGCGTCAGCAGATCGAGTTGTTCCATGCGGAGTTCTTCCCGCTCCGGAGCTTAGACCTCCGTACTCGGGCCGCCATCCCACGAACCGATATCAATCGCTTGCGATGGTAGCGGTGGGCTTGTGGAGGGTTCTCGAGTCCGAGGGCACTGCTGAGACCTTTCGCTAGTGTGCCGCCATGCGCGTTGTGCTTGCTTGTGCAGCAATCTGCGCACTCGCTGTCTTCATGGCCTGCGGGAGTGAACCGTTTCCCGAAGCGGCGTATCACGTGCGCACGGAGACCCCCGGCCCGGTCGCCGAGACACCCTGTGCCTCGCGCAACCCGGATCGAAACGCCTACTTTGGCGACCTGCACGTGCATACCTCGCTTTCGAGCGACGCTTGGATGTTCGACGTGCGATTGATGCCCGACGATGCCTATCGCTACGCATTCGGTCTGCCGGTGCAGCTGCCGCCGAACGATTCCCAGGGGCGTGGAACCCGGCAGGTGCAGATCGATCGCCCGCTCGATTTCGCGGCCGTGACCGATCACGCCGAATTCCTGGGCGAGACCCAGCTGTGCCAGGCGCCCGGCGCGGTCGGCTACGGATCCTCGTTCTGCGAGGACTTTCGCGCCGGTGAAGGGCGTTCCCCGCGTCTCGCGATGCAGATCATGATTCCGTTCCCGTGGCGCGAGGACCCCGTGTGCGGCGGGGATGGGGAACGCTGCCGCGAGGCGGCCCGGGGTGCCTGGCAGCAGGTGATCGACGCCGCCCAGGCGTGGAACGACACCAGCGAGGCTTGCGAGCGAACCACCTTCGTGGCCTATGAGTACAGCTCGCACCGCCTGGGGTCGAACCTGCATCGAAACGTGATCTTCCGCAACGAGGTCGTGCCGGCCCTGCCGGTGAGCTACCTCGAAGCGCAACGCGAGTGGCAACTGTGGGACCTGCTGGAACGGGGTTGCATCCAAACAGAAAGTGGCTGCGATGCACTCGCCATCCCCCACAACTCGAACATCAGCAATGGGCGCATGTTCTCGCTTGCGTACCCGGGCGCCGAAGACGTCCCGGCACAGGCTGCTCGCGCCGCCCAGCGGATGCGTATCGAGCCGGTCGTCGAGATGATGCAACACAAGGGTGATTCCGAATGCCGCAACGGCGTGCCGGGCGTCCTCGACAGCGAGGACGAGCTGTGTGAGTTCGAACGTTTCGAAGACAAGGCAATGGCTCGCTTTTCGGAACCGGGCGACTTCGACACCTGCAGCGAGTGGCGGTTCGCGGATTGGACGCCGCACCTTGGCCCCGATTGCATCTCGCGCCTGAGCTACGTGCGCTACGCGTTGACCGAGGGCTTGAAGGAAGAGGCACGCATCGGCGTCAATCCGTTCAAGTTCGGACTGTCGGCCAGCACCGACACCCACAATGCCCTGGCCGGCGGCGTCGAAGAGCGCAGCTACCCGGGCCATCTCGGCAAGGCCGACCAGACCGCCCGCATGCGCGTCTCGGCCGATCCGGAGATCGCCGGAAACGTCGCCAACAATCCGGGGGGGCTGATCGGGGTGTGGGCGGAAGAGAACGATCGGGGCGCCCTGTTCGAGGCGATCCGACGCAAGGAGGTGTTCGGCACCAGCGGTCCACGGATCCGGCCGCGCTTCTTCGGGGGCTGGGAGCTTCCCGCAGATCTGTGCGAGCAGGTGGATTGGGTGGCGCGTGCCGATGCGTTCGGGGTGCCGATGGGTGGCGATCTCGCGGCGCGTCCCGCAGGCAGCCCAAGTCCGTCTTTCCTGGTTGCTGCGCTCGCCGACCCGGGAACTTCGAGCGCAGCCGGCAACGACCTGCAGCGGATTCAGGTGGTGAAGGGCTGGGTGGATGACGCGGGCAACAGCCGCCAGGCTGTGTACGACGTGGCGGGTACGCCCGACAACGGGGCGAGTGTCGACCCGTTGACCTGTCGGCCCCGGGGCCAGGGACACCGACAGTTGTGCGCCGTGTGGCGTGACCCGGGCTTCGATCCCGCTCATCGTGCCGTTTACTACGCACGAGTCGTCGAGAACCCGAGCTGTCGCTACAGCGCTTGGCAGTGCCTGGAACTGCAGGGCGACGACCGCCCGGCGGACTGCGACGATCCCGAAATCCAAAAGGTGATTCAGGAGCGCGCCTGGACGTCGCCAATCTGGTACGCGCCCCAGGTCAGCGCCGGAAGAGTTCTGTCGAAACCCGCTGCGCACTAGCGTGCCGCGCCGGGACTGCTCTTCGAAGCGGCGAGAGGCCAGTACGGTTCGAGATGCGTTCGCTCGTCCCCGCCGCGCCTCGCGCACAGAACCGGGTCAGGCGTGATGGCGAAACGGATGGGCGCGGGACGGGTTCCGTCTGTGTTTCTAGAGACGGAATGGCCTGATACCGAGCACGACCACGAGCATTCGCAGCGCGAATGCAGTGATAATCGTCGCCACGATAATCGAGTCCGGACCAATTCCGGCGACGCTCGAACTGTCGAGTAACGCCAGGGCCATCCCCAGTCCGCAAAGCGCGGAAATCTCGGGATATACCGAGGTCGTCAACGCGGGTATGCGTTTGTAGGACCGGATGGTGTCTCGCAAGATACCGCCGGCAGAACTCGTCAGAACCGCCAGTAGTGGCGCCCAGAGCCAGAGCGGATACGCCTTGTAAGCAAAGGCGATCGAGACACCGGTTACCGTAAACACAGCCAGGCCGATTGCATCGGTGACATTCAGGGTGAAGGATGATGTGATCCGGAAGCGCCCAACACGCGGGTGCTTCATGATCTCGGCATATCGCGTGGAACTGCTCATCAGCCGGGAGTGCAGCGCTAGCAGTACCTTCGCCACCAGAATTACGGCGATCAACAAGTAGAGATAGAGCGGAGTCTCCAGGATGCCAATGGGGTGTCGGTTCACCAGGAGATCGCGCAGGACACCGCCACCCACAGCTGGCAACGAGGCCAGCACGAAGGCACCGAATACAGAGTAGTCCTCCTGGCGCGCGATGATGATCCCCGACATGGCAAACGCCAATGTTCCGATGATGTCCAACCAGACATACCAGTCGCTTGTTAGGGAGCGCTTGATGACCCATGGTTCAATGACGGTGACAGCAGTGGCATGGTCTCCGAAAAAGTCCGGAAGACGCGCCAAGCTCTGGTCCACCTCTTCCATGAACTCTTCGGAAACGGTCGCCTTGGAGAAAGCCACATGTGCAGGCTCCTGGTGGAGCGGCTCCGACTGGAACTGGTGTTCATATCGATAGAAACCAGCCGAAAGAAACATCTGGTGGATCACGCCGTCGAGAAAGGCGACGTCGATGGCGCCACCATCGAGGGATTCCCCAACTGCGACTGCATGGTTGAGTTTGACGAGGCGTTCGGAATTCTGGTGGCGGGCAATGAAGCGATCGGAAGGCTCCCCATAGCTGTGCCCGTCAATGACACCGACTCGAAGTGCAAGCAGGCTCGGAAGATCGGGCTGAATCGACGGTGCGTCAGCAGGGCCGCGTGTGCCGTCAGGGCCTGCACTCTCCAGCATTGCCCTGTCGAGGATCTCCAGGATCGTCACTTCTCCTTGTTGAGTCAGCCGATCCAATACTGTGCTCTCCCGGAACACAGCCAGATCGGATTCAATGCGATACGGCGAAGAGAGGTGCGCTACTTGACGCATCTCCGTTGTGTTCTTCACATTCAGCGCAACATCGATTGTTCCGACCGCCAGCGCCTGCTGAATCTGACGCTCCGGTACGAAGCGGAAGATGACCGGCCGGCCGAGATCGTTCATTAGCGCGCGTGCGAAGCGTATTTCGGCCCCTTCGACATCGCCCTCTA
>JAYZFQ010000108.1:0-14413 GCA_036336695.1 Myxococcota bacterium | reverse complement strand
CCGATCGGCCGTGCTCGGATCGTCGCCGCCCCTCGAGGACTGCTTTTCCCCGGAGCGGGTCCCGGACGACGACGTCCTCGCCCGGGAGCACGGCGAACACGCCCACAACCTCGCCGCGGCCGGCGTGGACGCCATACTGGTTGAAACCATGAACACAGTCCGCGAGGCGGCAGCCGCGGCTCGCGCTGCAAGGACCGCGGGACTGCCGGTCCTCGTGAGTTTCACTTGCTGGCGGGGCGCGCGCCTGCTCTCGGGGGAACCCCTGGATACCGCGATCGAAGCGGTGCGTGACAGCGACCCCATCGCCGTGCTCGTCAATTGCCTGCCTCCGGCCAACCTCGGGGCCTGCCTGCCCGCGCTGGCCGGCTCGCGGTTGCCGTTCGGCGTGTATCCGAACCTCGGAGCGCCCGTCGACCGGCCCGACGACGCTGCAGTAGCCGCGCGCACCGACGACCACACACCCGCAGAACTGGCAGGCCGCGCTCGGGAATGGCTTGCCGCTGGCGCCCGCATCGTCGGCGGGTGCTGCGGAACCACACCGGACCACGTCGCTGCGCTGACGCAGTTGGAGCGCAGCGGACCGGACACGTCCCGCAAGAATTCCGACTAGTCGACGCAAAATGCGTCACCCCGAGCGCGCGCTGCCCGGAAAGTCCTGGGCAACCCGGCCTCGGGCGGAAGCGAACGAACCCCGTGATTCCGGCCCTGTACGGGTTTACCCGCACACGGGGTCACCGGCTGGCACGCCGCTTGCTCTCCACCTTCCCCAGGCGCACCGAACGCGCCCTCCGAGGCGCCCGGGTTCGCACCCCCTCCCATCGCGCGTTGCGATGCGCGAACTCGGGCGCCCTCTCGGCCCGCTCGGGCCTGCAAAACGCCGCGCGGGTTATCTTGTGCCCATGCGATTTCCGCCGGTCGTGCCGACTCCGAAACAAGTGCGACCGGGCCGCGGCACCCTGCGCCTCCAGAACGGGCTTCCGATCCTGCTGGACCCGGAGGCAAGCGAAGCGGACTTCGCGACCGCGTGCGCGCTGAAGGAGCGCGTGCGCGAGCACCGCAACATTTCCCTGCCCATCGAAACCCACGCCCGCCGAGACGACCTCGGCCCGGGCCTCTTCCTCCGCCGCGTTGGCGACACGGGCGAGTCCTACCGGATCACGATCGACGGAGCAGGCGCCCACGTCGTCGGCTCGGGACCGGCCGGCTTGCGCTGGGCCATCGAGACCCTCGCGCAGCTCCCCGACCCGCGCGGGCGCCTCCCGTTCTGCGAAATCGAGGATGCGCCGGACCTGGCGCTGCGCGGGGTCATGCTCGACGTCTCCCGCGGCAAAGTCCCGACTTTCGAAACGCTATGCACGGTGGTGGACCAGTGCGCCCGGCTCAAACTGAACGCGCTGATGCTCTACGTGGAGCACACCTTCCGTTTCCGCAGACATCCTCGCATCGGCGCTGGCACCTCGCCCCTCGATGCGGAAACACTTCGAAGGCTGGACGTCTACGCCGCCGAACGCGGCGTCGAACTGATTCCCTCTCTCCAGTCGCTGGGCCACATGGACCACGTACTGAATCTGCCGGAGTACAGTCACCTGGCAGAAACCCCGAGCCACTGGACGCTTGCACCCGCGGTCCCCGAGACCTACGCGTTGCTCCAGGATCTTTACGACGAGTTCCTGCCGAACTTCACTTCTGGGTTCTTCAACGCGAATTGCGACGAAAGCTTCGACCTGGGTTCGGGGCGTTCCGCGGAGATGCAGCAGGAGCTCGGGGCGGGCGGACCCTTTCTCGCCCATGTTTCGCGCGTCCGGGAACTCGCACGCAGCCACGGAAAACGCACGATGATCTGGGCAGACATGCCCCACGCGCATCCCGAGAGGCTCGCCGAATTCGCGTCCGACGTGGTCTTCCTCGACTGGTGGTACGAGGCAACCTTCGACTACGACCGCGTGAAACGCTTCGCCGAAACGGGAAGAGACTTTCTCGTGTGCCCGGGCACCTCGACCTGGAACTGCCTCTTCCCCCGTGTGGACAATGCGGTCGCCAATGTAACGGGATGGGCCGATGCCGGACGACGCCATGGCGCGCTCGGGCTGCTGGTGACCGACTGGGGCGACTTTGGCCACTACAATCTCCAGGGGAATTCCTGGTTCGGCTACGCCTGGGCCGCCGAACAGGCCTGGGGCGGCGAGGGTGCGGACTTCGACCGTGCCTTTTCCAGCGCCGTTTTCGGCGATGACAGCGGCACCGCCGCCCGCCTGTACCGGGAACTCGGCGCGATTCATGACGCGGGCTTTCCCGTGTTCAACGGTTCTCCGCTGCAGTTCCTGTTCTTCGACGACCTGGACACCGCCTTCTTCCTCCAGGGCGCGCGACGTCCCGCGCTCCAACGGGCAGCGCGGCGCCTCGAACGCGTCCGGGAACGCATCGACCGCGCGCGCCATCGCTTCCGACGCGAGACGCGCACCTGGCGCGAACTTCGCTACGCCGCCGATGCCTCTGCTTTCGCCGTCGAGAAGGCACTCGCAGGCGCCGCCTATCTCGCGTGGCGTCGCAAGCCGTCGGCGCTGGACGCCCGGGCGCGCCGGGCGCTGGCGCGACGCCTCCGGGTCCTGGCGGAACGGCAGCGTGCCCTCGGCCGGCGCCTCCAACGGCTCTGGCTGGCGCGCAGCCGCCCCTCGAACCTCGAACTCACACTTCGCCGCCTGCGGCGTTCGGCCCGGAGCCTCGTCGCCGCCGCCCGCGCCCTGGAACGCAACCGGCCGCCCCCGCCCCCGCCCCCGCACCCGGGCTACGACGATGTGGGCGCCGTGCTCGCCGCCGCGAGAGACACCCTGGGCGACTAGCGGCCGCGCCGCCGGGGCTCCGGAACACGCAGCAGGACGACCAAGGCAGCAGTCAACTGGAAGCCCAGCGCCACCAGGAAGACGCCGACATAACCGATTGCGGCTGCGAGCAAGCCACCAAAGACGACCCCCACGGCGGCAACCAGTTCGGATGCCGAGTTCGCCACCGCGATCCGCATCGGCAAGTGGCGCCGCCTTCCGAACTCGAGGACCAGGTTCTGCCCGGACATCTGGAACCCTCCGAGTCCGGCTCCCAGGCCGAGGTAGACCCCGACGAGGCGCGATACGTCCGCCGCGTCGATCAAAAACCATACGGAGATCATCCACAGCGCGAGGGACGCGAGGAAGACGAAACGGAACCCGCGGCGATCGGCGACCAGGCCCCACAAGAGGTTCCCGCCGCTCTGGGCCGCCACGAAGGCCGCAGTGATCAAGCCGTAGTCGGCACCGGAGAGCGGCATCCGACTGCCGGCGTAGAGGATGTAGAAGGGCACGGCCATCCGCCCCATCGTGGCGAGAGCGCGCGCGGCAAAGAACCGGGTGAATTCTGCATCCGCTCGAATGAGTCCGGGGACCTCGCGCAGGCGCTGGGTCAAACCAGATCGATTCAGCACGTTCGGGCTCTCCGGCTCACGTACGAAGAGCAGGAAGGAGAGGCCGACACTGGTGAGCGCGAAAGAAAGCAGGAAGGTCGCCGCGTAGCCGTTTCCCAGTACGTCGGTCTCGATCAGGACGCGGCCGGCGTAGAGCGCGACCACGATCGCGGTGATGCCGGCGAGGGCATTCCGAAGACCCAGGAGCAGCCCCCGCTGGCGCACCGGGATCACCTTCGACACGAGGAAGTTGAAGACCACGCCCTGAACGCCGAGGAAGGCGCCGAAAAGACCCAGGAAGAGCCAGACTGCCCAGAGCGCCCAGGGCTCGGGGAGCAGGAGCCCCCCGACCGCCAGCCCGAGGATCTGCAAGCGCATCAAGACCCCGATGGTGAGCCCGACCGGCAGCACCCGGCGCCTGTGTTCGATCAGTGTCGCCCCGACGAGCGGCGAGAGACACATCCCGAGGTACTGGAAACCCCGCGCCACGCCCACGGCGATTTCCGAGCCGGCGAGTTCCGCGACGTAGGCCGGGAGGAACGTCGGCGCGTTGACAAGGCGCATGCCGGTCTGGCCGAGCAGGCCGTGGAAGAGGTGCGCGAGGTAGTTCCGCCTGAGGTTCGCGCGGACTTCCCCCTGAAATGCCGCTTCGGGCTCCCGCCCCGGATCAGCCCCCGACAACGGGCGGGGCCGGTCGGGTTCGGGTGACTGCCACGCGCGCCCCGGGATCCGGCTCACTCCAGATGCGGCGCGCGATGCCAGCCAGGTAGACGCTGCCCGTTGCGAGCGCGCACCCTTCGGGGTCGAGACCATCGAGCGCCGCGCGCAGCGCCAGGTGCGGGTTGGGTACACAGCGCGCCTCGAGATCGGAGCACTGAGCGCGGGCCACGCGAGCGACCTCGGCCGGGGCGAGCGACCGCACCGGGTCGGCGCGGGTCACGGTCAACGCGTCTACGAGCGGCAGCAACGCCGCAAGAATCTCATCGAGATCCTTGCCGGCCGAGACCGAAAGCACCAAGTGGGTCCGGCCCCTGGCCAGGCCGCGCAGCGCCGCGGCAAGCGCCCGCGCAGAAGCCGACGTGTGAGCACCGTCCACGATGCGAAGCGGCTTCCTGCCGAGCACCTCGATCCGCCCCGGAAGCCGGGTCGCGGAAAAACCTGGGCCAATGCGTTCGGCCAGGACGGACTCCGAAACACCACCCGCACGCCGCGCACAAGCCAGGGCCAGGCCGGCGTTGTTCGCCTGGTGCTCGCCGAGCACGGGGAGTTCGACCTCCTGCTCCCAGTCACCGTCACGCAGCCGCACGCGCTGGCCCGACGGGGTCGCCTCGATCACCGTGGCGTCGAAATCACGACCCGCCCAGGCGACCGGTGAGTCGAGCGAGGCCGCACGCTCCGCGACGACCGCGCGCGCCGCCTCGGGCAGGCACCCGACCACCGCCGGGACACCGCGCTTGAGGATTCCGGCCTTCTCGCTCGCAATCTCCGGCAGGGTCGTGCCGAGCACATCCGTGTGTTCGAGTTCGATGCTCGTAATGCAAGAAACACGGGGAACGACGATGTTGGTGGAGTCGAGTCGTCCCCCCAGGCCCACTTCGAGGATTGCCCGATCGACGCCCGCATCCGCAAAGCAGAGGAGGGCTGCTGCGGTCGTTGCATCGAAGAACGTGGGTGCGTTTTCGGGTCGCGCCGCCCGCATCGACTCCACATGGGGACGCACACGTTCCAGGGACGCCATCAATCGACCATCGTCGATTTCGCCACCGCCCAGGCGCACGCGCTCTGTCCAGCGCTCCAGGTGCGGCGACGTAAACGTCCCCACCCGTTCGCCGCACGCAGTCAACAGCGACTCGATCAGTAGCGCGGTCGACCCCTTCCCCTTCGAGCCCGCCACGTGGATCAGCGAAAGGCCGCGGTGGGGGTCGCCCAACCGCTGGAGCAGGCGCGCGATCGGGTCGAGACCGAGCCGTGCATACGGCCAATCCGACCGGCGCTCGAAGTTGATCAGACTTTCGAGCCACGCACCGGCTTCTTCGACGGTCTCCATGAACCCGGGTCCCCAAAAAAAAGAGGCGGCCCCCCTGGGACCGCCTCGTCGATCCGTATCGCGCGAAGCGCGTTACTGGGCCATGTAGCGCTTCCACTGGCGGTATTCCTTCACCGCTGCATTCGCCGACTCGACGGCGGGGAAGTAGTACTTGACGGCGTGGCCGCACGCCACGCAGATCTTGTAACAGAACTTGAAGCCTTCGACCTCGCGCGTGTTGCCGACGGTCTCACGGTTGTCGTCGGTGCAGCAACGCGACGGCCGCGAAGGAGACACGATCTTTTTCGGGTAGTCATTGCGCGGCGCCTCGTCATCGGAGTAGCGGATGATGCTCCGGACGACTCGCTTTGACTTCGCGTCCGCATTCTGCTTGCGGATATTGCTTCCGATACGTCTCAACTTCGATTCCTCGCTCTTCAGACTCCTTGCACGCCCGGACGCCCTCGGCCCAGGTCGCGCAGGAGATGGGTGCAGTCCTCGTACGCGCTCTCGCACGGCGCGCCTTCCGAATACCGGAATGCGTTCCGCGGGTCTTCGAGATCGCCATCGATCTTCAAGAGAATGGAACTCCGGGTCCCGTAGGTCGGGGTGTGCACGCAGAGCGCATCGAGCGCACCGCGCTCGCCGGAATCGTGGTCGCGGCACAGGTCGGCGAGCCCGGGAAGGAGATCCTCGGCGGGGCCAGCGGCCAGTTCCTCGACACGGTGGGTGAGCCGGCGCACCTTCGGCGGCACCGGGGCGTCGAGCGGTGCGTTGCCGATGATCCACATGCCACCGGAGTCGGCTGCCGGCCTGACGCCATCCTCATAGGTGAACGCTGCGGCAGTTTCCGCGTCGGCCACGAAGAGGTTGAACGGGTTGTAGGCCCCCATTGGGAGGCTCTCGATCTTCTCGGCCGCCTCTCGCGCATTCCCGGCCGCAAGGGCGTCCAACACCAGGAGCCCCCGGGACCGAAGACCCGGATCGGGCGAGGCACAAGCCACGTTGGTCACAGCAGCGAATACGCCGGAAGGGTTCAAGCCGAGCCACGTCCCACCGCCGCGCGAGTCCCTGGGCGACAACACCCATCCAGACTGCGCCGGCCGAAGTGCCGGTCCCTCAGCGGGACGGTCCAGAAACTCGTCACGATTCGCGGCAACCACCAAGGTGGACCCCGGAACCAAGCGGTGAAGAGCAACCAGGGTGCACATGAAAGGTTCCCGACCCCGCGCGTCGCTCGTAAGGGACGGGGATCGGAAAGATTCAGGATAGCCGACCCCCCCTGCTCTCACCAGCTTCGACAGTCGAACCCTCTCCGGAAAGACCGCCTTCCAGACCCCCGCACAAAGGGCCAACGCCACTCCGCGCACCGCTTCGGGAAGGCTGGAGAGCCTTGCCAAACAGGGAGTTATGGAGTTCCAGGGCGCGGCCCTCCCGCTGTCTGCATTTGCCCCCAAACCGGCGCGTGTGGTACTCAATCAAGGGAAGGGCGAAAGGAAGAGTGGCCCATGGCGAATCGGCTGAGCCGATGGATCTTCGCCTCCATTCCCGCACTCATGCTGGCCGGCTGTATCACCGTTGGGCAGCACCCGACCACGCACACCCCGCCGCCGGCGACCCAACCGCCTCCCGTCGGCGCCCCGCCCCCGACGAGTGTTCCCGGCGATCCCGGCAACCAGGCGGACCCCCTCGACGATCTGTACGGCGGCAACCTCCCGCCGGACCCGGTGGGGCAACCCCAGTCCGGCAGCACGCTCTCTCCGGTCAACCGGGTGCAGACCGCCCTCGAATCGATGGTGATGGGCGCAGCTCTCGGGTCGACGTTCGGGCCGATCGGAATGGCGGCAGGTGCCGGCACGGCGCTGATCTACGGGGCGCTCACGGGGAACGTACCCTTCGCAGGCTCCCGGAGCGGCGGGGGCGGCGGCTACGGGAGCAGCAGTTCGGAACGGCAACGAGAGGACGCCATCGAGAGCCAGCTGGACGGGCAGCTGGCGCGAAGCGACGCGCTCGAAGACGAGATCGAGGCCGAACTGCAGCGCCAGGAACAACTTCTAGATGAACTCGAGCGCCAGGAGACGCTGCGAAGCGCGTCGGAGGCGGCCACCGCATCTTCCATCTCGGACGCGGAGCTCCAGCGCCGCGCGGATCCCCGGAGTGCTCCGCTTGCGCCGAAGGATCGCGCCCTCCCGTCCGCGATCTTCGAGGAGGAATCCGTCACCATCGAGAAGAAGACGTGGGGCAACGACAAGAAACTTCGGGTGGTCAAACGCACCCTCGATGCCGACCGCGACGGAAATCCCGAACAAGTTCGCTACTTCGATGAGAAATCCGGAAAGCTGGTGCGAAAGCAGCAAGACCGCGACTACGACGGGAAGGCGGACGCCTGGACCATCTACGAGAACGAACAGGTCGTGTCTCGGACGCTCGACAACAACGGGGATGGAAAGTTCGACGCCTGGGAGTACTACACCGACGAGCGCATGACCCGTCTGGAGGTGGATCGAGACGGAGACGGGGTGCGCGACGCGTTCTACGCGTACGACGGCGGCGAGTTGGTCCAGGAGCACCACGATGCGAACAACGACGGCAGCCCCGACCTGAGAGTCACCTACGCAAGCCGGGTGCGCGTGACGACAGCAGAAGACACCGACCGCAACGGGTCGATGGATTCCTGGACGCACTGGGCAGCGGTCGGGGACAAGGAGGTCATGGTGCGCGTGGAGCGTGACACCGACGGCGATGGCAAGCGAGATCTCTTCGAGACCTACGCGCCGGAAACCGGCCGCCCTGTGCTCTCGAAGCGGGAAGAGGACAAGGACGGCGACGGCTCCATCGACGTCACCTCGATCTACGAGAACGGAAAGCTCAAGAGCCGGGAGATCGCCGACCCCGGCCTGGTGCCGCTCTAGGCTGCCAACGGTGCCGCGGCCCCCGACGGAATGGCCTCGGGGGGGCGCTAGGGCGCCGGTTCTTCGCCCGCCTCTTCCTCGAGCTCGAACTCGAGGACCTTGCGCTGGCTCTCGCGAAACTTCTGGATGCGTTCTCGTTCGAGCAGCAGGAGAAGTTGCTTGTTGCGCTCTCGAATCCTCTCCAGTTCCAGCGTGAGCTCGCGCGCAGACAGACCCGCCGTCTCGAAGACGAGATCGAGTTCGACGCTTCCGCTCGAGCCGTCCGAGGCGAGTGCGGTCACCCGAATTCGGTTCTTTCCTTCGCGCACAGGAACGAACCCCCGAAAAGATCCGTCCGGTGAGAGATCGACATCCGTCGAAACCTCGCGCGTGGTGAGGTTCGTGAAGACGACATCCTCGATATTCGCGAAGGTAACCCCCTGGAGAAATGAAATGATGTCTCCCGGATTTCTCACTGCGAGGAAATTCCCGAGCGTGAGCCGAGCCATCTCCGTGGCCGCGATCGGGTTGGTGAGGGCGTTGGGTCCCAGTGCATAGGTATTGATCGTGACGCCCGCCTTGTGCGCCAGCCGCGCAGCGGCGAGCGCCGCTTCGGTGTCCCCAGGGTCCGCCACGCTGCCGAGTCCGATGGGAAAGGTCGGCAGGCCATCGGTCAAGAAGAGGACCACCTTCTTCGCGTCGGGCCGTGGGGAACTCTTTGCGCCGGAGAGCGCCGCGAGTTCGCGCACGGCGAGGCGAACACCCGCGGCGAAGTTGGTCCCCCCGTGCGGCCCGCGGGCCAGAATGCCGCGCAGCGCCGCGGCGGCACGGGCGTGATCGCTCGTGAGTGGAACGTCCAGCCAGGCGTCCTGCTGGTTCCACTTCATGCGCTCTCCGGTGGAAGAATCCATCTCGCCAGAAAAACTCACCACGCCGACCCGCACCCGTTTCGGGTCCAGGCTGTCGATGAGCGCGTCTGCAGCTTTGACCTCGGCGCCGAGAATGCTGTCGTCGGCGTCGGTGGACTGCATGTCGGGCGGATATAGGCCCGGCTCGACCAACTCGAGCTGGGGGTTGAATCCGACGTCGCCGTCTTCGTCCACGTCGATGCCGCTCGCCTGCCGCGTGGAACCCGAAACGTCGATCACGATCATCACATCGAATGCCGCAGGGCGTTCGCCGTCGGCGGCGGCACTACCGCGAATCGGCGCCTGATGCACCTCGTTGCGCGTGACTGCGCCGGGCTTCGGGCTGTCGACTCGAATCCGCACCGAGTCCGAGCCGGGTTCCCCAGCGGCCCCGCCGGGGAGGAGCAAGAACAAGCCGCACAGGAGGAGCCTGGGGAACATGCTCGCTTGGACGCAAAACCGCCGCGGCCTGTTCGTCGGAAAAGTTCCGCGGTTCACGGGCCGACCCGGGACTCCCCGTCGGGGGCCGCTGTGCCCTCCGCTGCCTCGGGGGCCGCCGTCTCGGGGGCCGCTGCGGCCTCCGCTGCCTCGGGGGCCGCTGCCTCAGGGGCCGCTGTGCCCTCCGCTGCCTCGGGGGCCACGGAATCCGCCGCCGGTGTCCCCACCCCGACGAGCGCTTCGGGCTGCAGGGGTTCCCGCTTCGAAGTGGGCGGTTCGGTATAGCGATCGATCCGCGCCAGACGACCCGAGATCCGGGAGATCCCGGCGAGGGTCACGCGACCGACCGCTTCCAGGCTTTTCTCGGAGCAGTGCGCGAGGTCGTCGTCCTCGGTTCCCGAAAAGGGTCCGGGAGGCGATTCACCGCCGTGCGCGGTATCGACCAACGCGACCACGCGCCGCAAGCCCGCACTGGAGAGCCGTAGGTGACCCGCCTCCGGCGACTCGTAGAGGCTACTGCGAATGAAGACATCGTCGTGGCCCCACGCCGCCGCCGCATTCCAGAACTCCTCGCGGTAGATCCGGTGAGACCCCAGATCTCGCGCGAGTCGCAAGTCGGGGTCGCAGACGCGGTTCAAGAAGACAGCGAGCCGCACCTGGTCGAAGGCGGAAAGCTCGCCCATTGCCTTGGCAAAGGACCGGCTGCCGATGAAGCCGGGCGCGCTGTCCTCGGAAGCACCCGCCGTTTCTCCGTCGAGAAACACGAACCAGGTCGTATACGGAAGCGGGTCTGCTGCGATCTGACGCGCGACCTCCAGAAGAACGGCGGCACCGGAGGCTCCGTCATTGACTCCGAGGTGCTCGAAACTCTCGAAGTGGCGCGAGTCGTACGGAGCGAGCAACAGAATGACATCGGCGGACGCTCCGGGCACCGCGGCAATGACATTCACCGCACGCAGGGGCGGGTCCTCTGGCCGCTCCACCGCTACGACCTGGTCGTGGGGTTCCAGGCCGAGTTCGGAAAGCTGCGCGCGAATGTACTCGCGGGCGCGCGCCGAACCGCTGCTTCCCACCGGACGCGCCTGTGCGCCGAGGTATTCGAGGTCGCGCCAGGCCCGGGAAACATCGAAACGGCCCGCCAGGTGGGCGTCGCCAGCAGCCGGACCGTCGGTCGCGGTGTCGGAACCGCCGGGCGACGGACTCGTGCCGAGTCCCCAGGGCAGGGCACTACAACCGAGCGACGCGCAGCACACCAGGGTGGCGACGAGGTTCGGAAAAACGTTTCGCATGAGGCTCCTGTACGGGCGTGGAGCGGGATCCTAGCGTCTGGGAGCGCGAAACCCGCCTTCGGAAGCCCCTCCCCACGGGGTCCCGCACGCTTACCGAAATTAACCCCTTTTTTCGTGACACGTACCGGAAGAACACCCCACTACTTTCATGAAGTCCCTCCCTGGCGGGGCTTTTCGAAAGCAGGGGCAGGGTCTCGGTTTCCGGGGCCCTGCCCTCTCGCTTCCCCTCCCCCACGAGATCCCGCGCGGAGAGAACCGGTTGGCGCGCACCTTCGGCGCAGCCCTGCGCGGCGTGGACGGCGTACCGGTAGAGGTCGAGGTGCGCATCAGCGCCCAGCTACCGCGCGTGGACGTCGTCGGCTTGCCCGAAGCCGCCGTTCGAGAAAGCGCCGCACGGGTCCGCGCCGCGATCCAGAGCGCAGGGGCTCCGTTCCCTTCCCGCAGGGTCACGGTGAACCTGGCCCCGGCGGAACTCCGGAAGAGTGGCGCGGGCCTCGACCTGCCCATCGCGGTCGGCATCCTCGCCGCCGCGGGAAGCCTGGGCGACGCCGACCTTTCGGGTCTGGGTTTCCTCGGAGAACTCGCTCTCGACGGCAGGCTCCGGGACGTTCGCGGCGCCCTGGCTCTCTGTCTCGCCCTGCGGAACTCGGGCTGTCCGCGGGTTGTCGCGCCGCCGGGAAGCGCCGCAGAGGCTGCGCTCGCGCCCGGGGTCGACGTCTTCGTCGCCAACGATCTACAGGCCGTCATCGCCTTTCTCGGCGAAGCTCGACCACTCGCCCTGGCCGAGCCGCCCCCTTGCGGACCTCCCGACCGTGCAGAACCTGACCTGGCCCACGTCCGGGGCCAGGAGCACGCCAAGCGCGCGTTGGAGGTCGCCGCAGCGGGCGGCCACGGAATCCTCCTGCGCGGGTCACCGGGCTGCGGCAAGACCATGCTGGCGCGACGTCTTCCGGGGCTTCTTCCGCCCCTCGAGCCCGACGAGGCACTCGACGTGGCCCGCATTCGCAGCGCTGCGGGGCAAGACCTCGACGGCGCGACCCTTCCCTCCGGGAGACCGTTCCGCGCCCCCCACCATACGGCGAGCCCCGCCGGACTCCTCGGGGGCGGCCAGCCACCGCGGCCGGGGGAGATCACCCTGGCCCACCGGGGGGTGCTGTTTCTGGACGAGCTCCCGGAATTCGACCGGCGGGCCCTCGAAGCGCTCCGGCAGGTCCTGGAAGACCGGCGCATCGTGGTCGCCCGCGCCCGGGCCACCACGGTCTTTCCGGCTCACTTCCAGTTCGCCGCTGCCGCGAACCCCTGCCCTTGCGGCTTGCTCGGCGTGCCAGGGCAGGACTGCCGCTGCGACGACAACACCGTGTCTCGCTACGCGGGGCGCATCTCCGGGCCGCTGCTCGACCGCATCGACCTCCGCGTGTCGCTCTCGCCAGTACCGTGGGAAGAACTCGACCGGCGCCACGAGGGGGTCACGAGCGCGTCGATTCGCGACCGGGTCTGCGCCGCGCGGCGGCGTCAGGCCGAGCGCGGGGGCGGAACCATCCGAACCAACGCCGAAATCCCCGACGAAGCTCTCGACGCCTGCGTCGCACCGACCCCCGAAGCCCGTGCGCTCCTCGGTCGGGCCGTCGACCGTTTCGGCCTCTCGGCCCGGAGCGCGCGGCGCGTCCTGCGGGTCGCGCGCTCCATCGCAGACCTGGCGGACGAGCCGCACACGGGTCCCCCGGCGGTTGCCGAAGCCCTCGGACTCCGTTGAGCCGGCGGAGAATTCCCGCGGGGGGCTGAACTCTCGCAGCCGACGGGCGTCCAACTCTCAGAGCGCCCGGATTGCCGAGGGAGTCTGAAAGTGGACACGATGGAACCCAAAGTCGTCACATCGCTGGCACCCAGCGCCCCGCAAGGCGTGGGAGAAATTTCGATCAACTACCTGTTTTTGAAAGGAGATGCCCTCTGGAACGCGCCGTGGACGCGGTGGCATGGATCGTGCTTAACCAGGGGCCCGGGAGCGGTGAGCATGCGCGGAGCCACGGAAAACGCAGTCGGTCGCATCGAAGCCCAGTTCCCGGCCCAGGCCGGAGTCACCCTGTTGGAACTGGTCTCCGCCATCTGCGACGTCACCGAGGACGAGCAGGAAATTCTCGCCACGGTGCACTACCTGCTCGAGAGCGGCACGGTCCGTCTCTGCGGGAACCTCCGGGGAATCGATCCCAAACTGCTCCGCTCTTGACTCCAGCCCCCGAGCACCCACCCCGAAGCACCGGCCTCGCCTTTCCCTTCGCGCCCGCAGACTTGCGCCCAAGCGCGCCCGCGGCCATCGTCCCGTGCGGGGGGGCTTCGGACATGGCCGAACAAGAGCAGTTCGCCTTCGGTGCGAAGAAGGGGGGCAGTATGACGCGGCCGCGCAAGAAGGCGAAGACGTCGACGGCCAAACGCAGACGCAAGCCGTCTCCCAAGACGCCCCAGAAAGCCAAGGCCCCGCGCTCGCGGTCCACGGCCGCGGAGATGGCGAAAAAACAACGCGACATCTCCGTTTCGGAGTTCTTTGCCAAGAACCGGCACCTGTTGGGCTTCGACAACCCCTCGAAGGCGCTGTTGACGACCGTCAAAGAAGGGGTCGACAACTCCCTCGACGCGTGCGAGGAAGCGGGCGTCCTGCCCGACATCGTGGTCGAGATCGTCCAGGTTTCCGAAACCCGCTTCCGCATCGCCATCCAGGACAACGGCCCGGGCATCGTGAAGAGCCAGGTTCCGAAGATCTTCGGGAGCCTGCTCTACGGCTCGAAGTTCCACCGGCTGCGCCAGAGCCGCGGCCAGCAGGGCATCGGCATCTCGGCAGCCGGGATGTACGGGCTGCTCACGACGGGAAAGCCGATCGTGATCACGACGCGCACCGGCCCGAAGCAGGATGCGCACCACTTCGAACTCGTGATCGACACCAAAAAGAACGAACCCAAGGTGAAGGTCGATCGCACCGTGAAGTGGGAACCGGAACACGGAACCCGGGTCGAGATCGAACTGGAAGGCGCCTACCGCGGCGGCCAGCACTCCGTCGATTCCTACATCCGCCAGATCTCGCTGGCGAACCCGCACGCACAGATCACCTACATACCCCCCAAGACCGCGACCAAGGAAAAGGAGCACGCCTTCCCCCGCGTCGCAGAAGACATCCCCCCGGATACGGCGGAGATCAAACCGCACCCTTACGGTGTCGAACTGGGCGTGCTGATGCAGATGTTCCGGGACACGAAGGCCCGCAATGTCCGCTCCTGCCTCCAACAGGACTTCAGCCGGGTATCCGCTCGCACGGCGACCGAGATCTGCGACCGGGCAAAGGTCTCGACTTCGCGAAGACCCTCCGAGATGAACCGAGACGAATCCGAGGCGATACACGCCGCGATCCAGGTCACCAAGATCATGGCGCCCCCCACGGA
>JAYZFQ010000107.1:0-35272 GCA_036336695.1 Myxococcota bacterium | reverse complement strand
ATCGCCGTCGCCTGCATTGCGCTGGGAAGCTGCGCTCCCCTGCTCTTCGCGGCGCGCCCGAGACGGCTCCACTACCTGATCCCGCTGCTCCTCGGGGTGCTGTTCGCCACGGCGCGGGAGGTGCGCACCGAGCCGGCGCTGGTCATCGCTTCGGTCGGCATCGTCTGCATCACCGCCCGCGGCTCCTGGACGCGGCGGGCGCTGCTCGCGGCGACGCTCGTCGCCAGCTTCGGCGTCACCACCCAGCTCTGGGCCCGGTTCTGGGACACGAAGTTCGAAGAGGCGGTCGCCACCGTGGCGGCCGCCGGAGGGCAGCCCCTGCTCACCGATCGCAACCTCCACCATTCCCTCTGGCATCCGATCTGGCATGGACTCGCAGACTTCGGCTGGCACAAGGGCTACCGGAAGTCGGACCGGCAAGCCTACGCCTACGCCATCCCGATCGTGAACGAGCGCTACGGAACCGAGTACCAACACCAGCTCAGCCAGTACTACCTGAAGAACAAGGACGAACAGGGCCACCGCCTGAAGCCGGAGACGATTCCGGAATACCAGCTGGTGCTGCGCGAAAAGATCCTGACCGATATCCGGGACGAACCGAGCTGGTTCCTCGGCGTCTTGCTGAAGCGCACCGAGCGGATCTTCGATCGCGCGACGCCCGTTCGGCTGGGCCTCGGGGCGCGCTTCGTCGATATTCCCTTCTCCGCCTGGCTCGTGCTGCCCATGCTCGCCCTGCTCCTCTTCCTGCGCCGCTGGGAACAGGTCAAACTCCTGATCTTCTTTTCTCCGACGAGCCTGCCCGCTTTCCTCATCCACTCCGGCGGTGGGTTCACCAACCCCACGGCCTTCCACCTCGCCGCCTTTGCCCTCTTCGCCTGCTGGAGCGTCCATGCGTTGTCCGGGCTCGCAGCAGCCCGGACACGGGCACGCGCGTAGACGTCGCTCAGGGGACCGAAACGCCGACTTCGACGCTCTCGTCCCACCCGTAACGGACCGCCTTGACGGTGAGGTCCGTTCCGCTCGGCGCGGAAAAGCTCCCGGTGTACAACTTCCAGGCGCCGTCGCCGCGGCGCACGCCAATCGAGGCACCGGGTGTCGCGCACGTCACACGCACGACACCGTCGTCGACCTCCACGCGCGGCGTGGCCGTCACCGGCGCTGCGCCGTCCGGCCAGAAGGCTTCCACCATTTCCGTCTCGGGCATCTCGCCGAAAGCGTCGACCCGCTCCAACCATGCGTCGAGCGCGCGCCGCATGCGCGCCAACTCCGCTGCGTGGCCGGGATCCCCGGAAAGATCGTGCACCTCGTGCGGGTCTTCCCAGGTGTCATAGAGGCGCTCCTTTCCCACGGGTTCGAACCACAGGGACTGCACCGGATCGAGATCCCCCGATGCGTGCAGGGCCCGCAGTTCCCGGGCGCTCTCCAGGTCGTCGCGGAACGACAAGGGGTGGCCGCCCGGGAGCTCCGGGTACGCGCTCCGGATGTACTTGAACCGCGCATCGCGAACAGCGCGTTGCCGGTCCGGCACCTCGTCGATGCGATCGCGAGCTGCGTAGACGTACTGGCGGGGGGCACCGGATGCGTCGACGAGACTGCGACCCTGGAGACCTGCGGGAAGCGCAACCCCTGCGAGCTCGAGAAAAGTCGGCGCGAGATCTACGAGACTCACGAGCCGATCGTCGACGCTGCCCGGCTTCGCGCCGCGCGGCCGATAGCGTTCCGGCCAACGGATGATCATCGGGACGTGCAGACCGGAGTCGTAGAGTTCCCGCTTCGCCCGCGGCAGACCATCGCCGTGGTCGGCGGTCCACACGACGACCGTGGAGTCCGCCAGGCCGTCTGCCGCGAGGCGCTCGAGGACGTCGCCGACTTCTGCGTCCATGACGTGGATATTCGCGTAGTGACGCGCCAGGTCTTCGCGAATGGCCGGCGTGTCCGGGAAATAGGGAGGCAAGCGGATCGAGGCCGCCGGAACCGCCGCGTCGTCGGGAAACCCCACCATGAACAGCCGCGCGAACTGCATGAAGAAGTGCGTGGCGCTGTGGGGCCAGTTGCCGAGGGGCCGCAGGACGCCGCTTTCGTGGGTCTCGAAGAAATTGATGAGACCGAAGAACGGGCTCCCCGGCGGACGCTCGGTCCAAGTCGGACCGAAGGCTTCGGAATCCCAGATCGTAAAGGGCCCGCTCTCCTGCATGGCGCCGCTGAACTGGTAGTCGAGCTTGTAGTCCGTGAAGGTGTAATAGCCCGCCGCCCGCAACAGCTCGGGGAAAGCCTTCACCTCCGGTGGCGGCACCGCGCGGTAGGCGCCCTCGGGCCGGCTCGAAGTCCGCATGTGCTGGGCCCCGATCGAGATCTGGCTGACACCGGTGATCAGCGCCGCGCGGCTCGGTGCGCAGACTCCCGAGGTGGCGAAAACCCGGGTATAACGCACCCCCTCGGCAGCGAGCCGGTCGAGGTTCGGGGTATCGGCAACTGCATCCCCGAAGGCCCCGATGCGGGGCCCGAGGTCTTCGGCGACGAGAAGCAGGAAGTTCGGCGGCCGATCCGACGCCGCAGCACTACCCGCCAACAGGACGCACAGAAACAGGAACGGGTACAGGCGGCTCGCGCGCACCACGGCAGGGCCTAACCCTTCAGGCAGTCTCCGATCCATCCGAGCATGACGCCGTACATGGCCTCGATGCCCTTCGCGGCCTCTTCTTCCGTCACGCCGTCCGGCTCGAAGGCGCACGACCAGTCGAGGTGTCCCTTGCCGTCCACATCGGACACGCGCATGGTGGCCCGATATCCGGTCACGGGAAACGGCAAGCCCTCCGCGATGGTGTAGACGATGGACTGGTTCGCCTCGTCGACACTCTCGAGCCTCTCCCGAATCGATCCGTCCGGACCGACCAGGACGCGGACCATGCCCGGACCCGAACCCTCGAGTTCGGCGTTTTCCCCACCCGGAATCCAGCGCACATCTCCGAAATCGCGCACGAGCTGCCACAGGGCGTCGGTCGGGACATCGAGCGTTCGGCTTACCATCAATTCGGCCATGAAATCTCCCTTGAGGGTTCCGGCCGCTTCGCAGCCGAGGACGCGCCCTCAGCATACCCCCTCGTCGGGAATCGTGTTCCCGAAAACATCACCGGGCGCGCGGGCGATCCGGCCGCGGGGTCAGAGACGGATGGACTGGAAGTCGACGTCGGTCAGTTCGCGCATCGCGGGACGCAGTAGCGCCTCGTGGCGCAGCGTCCGCCGGTAGAAGTAACGCAGGAGTTCCGGCAGCCGGGCCTCCCCGTCGCGGTCCACGAGTTCCTCGAGCGCGGTGTCGGCCGCGGCCCAGTCTTCGAGAGAGCGGCCCACGAGCTTGGAGGCTTCCTCCAGATCCTCGGCCTCGACGCGCGGTCCTCGCCGATCGAGTTCCCGCGCGTACTGGGCCATCCGGAAGGCGACATCCCCTTCGTAGCTCTGTGCCGCGGCGGGCTCGAGCGCTGCCACCAGGGCGTCGTGTGCCGCGGCATCGATGCAGACGCGCGGTTCGGGGATCGAAGGGCGCTCGAGTTCGACGCCTTCGACCTCCGAAATCACCTCGATGGGCAGACGCGCATAGACGAGATTCCAGCCCAGGTATTGGGCCAGGTTGATCCCAGGAGGCGGGTCGGCGCAGAGGTACGCGCACGCCAGGGGCGTATTCACGCCGAAGCGCGCGGTGTGGTAGTGCAGTGCCGGCAGGTCGATGGCTTCCCCCGTCAGTTCCGCGTAGCGACGGAAACCGCGAGAGAGATCGCCGAGCGGTTCGGAAATGTCCCGGTTGCGCATGCCACCCAGGTCGGCGAGGGGATCGCCCAGGCAGGCGAGTTCCAGGTCGAGCACCGCGGTGACACGACCCGCATCGAACACGAACTGTCCCGCGTCGCCGGCAATGAACGTGACCTCTCGCCGGTGTGTCGGCACGTTCCGGTGGAGCCAGCCCAGCAGCAGCTCGATGAGCGGCTCGGGGCGCCGCTTGCGTTGCCGGTAGCCCTTGACCCACACCGGGAGATCCACGAGCCCGACCGACTCTGAATCGGGGGGACGCTGCAGCCCGATGGCTTCGAAGCGCTCCACCGGGATGCGGTGCATGGCCACCAGGATCTCCATGTAGTGATCCAGCGTCGCCGCGCGCTTTTCGGGATCGTCTTCGGTCCCGAGATTCGCCCTTCCCGGCGCACGCTCCATCACGATGCCGCGCGGATCCTCGCAGAAGCCGTAGACATGGGGCACGGGGATGCCTTCGGCCTCGAGCACCTGGAGAACCCGGAGTTCGTGCTCGAGGGTGTACACCCCGTGGTCGGTCAGGCCCCGATCCCCGCGGAAGTAGACCGGCAGGGTCTCTCCGTCGCGCTCGACTTCGAGAAACCAGGCCGGCCGCCAGCGACCCTGGCTCTCCGCCTTGACGACTACGCCGCCGACGATGCGTTCGGTCTCGGCGAAGGCGCGGCGCTCCGTCGCCGACCGGCCGGGGTGCTCGGAGAGACTCTTGGGCACGCGCCTAGCCGACCTTGGCGATCACGTTTTCCGCATAGGCCCGCAACGCCGCCAGCTTCTCGTCGAGGGTCTGGGTGTCCTTGTCCTTGGCGTAGGCATTGCGAAAACCGACGATCACATCCGTCACCCCCAGGTCCTCGAGCCGCCGGACGCCATCGGGCGTGAATGCATCCATCGAAATCACGTGGACTTCGAAAGGCTCCCTCTCGCGCCCGTATTCCTTTCTCAGCGCCTGGAGACGGGCCAGCATGTCTCCGAGTTCTGCGGGATCACCGCCCGCGTGCATCCAGCCATCGCCAAGACGCGCGGCGCGGCGCAAGGCCGGCTTCGAATGGCCGCCGACCAACAACGGCAGAGGCTGCGTCGGCGCGGGCGTGATCTTGATGCTCGGCACATCGAAGAACTCCCCCTGGTAGGAGAAGAACTCGCCGCGGGTGAGCCCGCGAATGATCTCCATGCACTCGTCCATGCGGCGGCCACGGCCCTCCCACGGAACGTCCACCACCTGGAAGTCCTCGGGCCAGGGGCTGACACCCACACCGAAACCGAACCGGTTGTCCGTGATCACCGCGAGAGAGGCCGCCTGCTTTGCCATGAAGACCGGGTGACGCATCGGCAGCTTGAGGACGAACGTGGTGAAGCGCAGTCGCTCCGTCGCGCTGGCGAGGTAGCCCGCCAGGACGAGGGGTTCGATGAAGGGCTTGCCGTCGAGAAACTCCCGGTTCCCGTCCGGGGTATACGGATACTTGCTGTCCGAGACTTCCGGGTAACAGATGCTGTCGGGAAGAGCGAAGCTGTCGTAGCCCGCCTCCTCTGCCGCGACGGCCAGGGGGCGGAAGAAGCGCGGATCGATCATCGAATCGGTATAGCTGAAGCGCATGGGGGACCTCAGGCGGGTTGTTCGACCTTCATGTCGTCCATCGTCCAGTACCCGCGCAGGTTCGTGAGCTTCCCGGCAGCGTCGAGCCGATAGGTGAAGATCCCGCGCACCTGGGTCTTGATGCCGTTCGGAAACTCGTTGGTCAGGGTCATGACATGGGCCGATTCGTTTTCGCCCGCGACATGGGATTCGTGCACCTCGATGTGCAGGGTCGAAGCGGCAATGTTCTTCTCGTAGAAATCCGCCACCTCGGCCTTGCCGCACACACCTTTGCCCGTCGGGTTCGTCACCGCGACGCCGATCGGGTCCTCGATCTTCACGTCGTCGGCCATCAGGTCGAGCCAGCCGTCCTTGTCCTTCGCTTGCACGCAGCGCCAGGAGTTCTGGGCTGCGACCATCGCCGGGTGTGCTTCGCTCATGGGGGGCTCCTCCAGAAAACGGTGCGAGACGCGCATCATACAGGCTCGCGGGGTCCGCGCGCAGGGGCGAGCGCCGGCTTCAGGCCTTGCCCAGCTCCGCGAGCTTGACGACGCGGCAGCGCGGCTCCGGGTGGGAGTCGGCCCGGACCCAGCGCACGCACATCGTGCCGTGATCGTGGCCCGCGGTCGTCATGAAATTCGGATGCCCGGGATCCTCGTGACCCACGACGAGCTGCACGGTTCCGTCCGGAGCGACCTCGGCGGCACCGCTGTTGATGTGGACGCGCTGGAAACGGAAGTCGAGCGATTCCGCCCAGACGTTGCCGAGCTGAAAGTTCCAGTAGTGGCACGCGGGAGGCGTCACTTCGATCACCAGTGCCTCGTCGGGAGCCAGACGCCAGGTCCCCAGCCAGATCCGGATGTTCGGGTCGCCCCCGACGAAGCGGTGATTCTCTTCCGTGGGCAGGTGGAACGTATTCACCGGCGCCTTGTCTTCGAAGGCCTTCACCCAATCCGCAAACCACTGGGCGCAGCCCATCGCATACATCGCCGCGCCCGCGAGCTGCCCCCCGATCCGCGCCGGGTCCAACGGGGGCGGCGGTCCGTCGACCCCCTCGCAGTGAATCTCGACCTCGACGGGCAGTTCTTTTTCACGATGGAGAAACGTCTGGCGCAGCAGGATCTGTTTCGTGTCGGGAGCCAGGCGCAGCCAGTTCCCCGGCTGCTCCTCCTGACTCGCGACGATTTCGAAGCTTCCGTCGGGATCGAGCGCAATTTCCGCATCGTTGAGGTGACCGGCACCCCCCGTGATCTTGTTCCGGGCCGCGAAGTTCTGGTTCTGCGCCGCAAAGCTCATGTAATGGATCGTCTGACGTCGGCCGCGAATCCGGTAGGTATCGCGCGGGTTGACCGAGGCGCTGACGTAGTAGTTGTCCGGGTTGTCCAGACCCATCTTCACCAGGTCGGGCATCGGCCGGAAGAGGGGATGCCGGGGGCCGGGGTTTTCGATGAAAGACGTGAACCCCGCGCGAAGCAGGCGCGACAGGTAGCGAAGGCCTTCGGCACGGTCGAAGGTGGACAGCTCCAGGTCGTCGCGAAGAATCACGTCGCCCGCCTTCTTGAGGAGTTCGCAGAACTCGCTCCAGGCCTCCGCGTTCACCACTTTTTCCACCGGGCTGTCGGACATACCCGTTCTCCTTTTGCTCAGTGCGTCTTCACCTGGAAGCGCGTCACGTAGTCCGCGAACCGCTCACGCACCGTCCCCGCGTCGAGTCCGAAAGATTCGAGGTCGTACCGGTGCTTCCCATGCTTGCCTTTGGGGTTTGCCTGCATGTGGGTCTGCATGGCATCCCGAGCGTCCTGGCCGAACGGCAGGCCGAAGTGCGCATGCACCCGTTCGGCCACCGCGAGACCATCGTCCACGAAGTCGTCGTGGTTCACATCGACGAATCGCGACGCATCGCAACGGTCGCGAACCGCGAGGCCCCGTTCGAGAGAGTTGGCGTAGAACTCCATCACGATCGGACCGAGGCGCTTGGGGTCCACCTCGATCAAGGACTGGGCCAGGAGGTGGGTCATGCTCGCGATGGATGCGATGCAGAGCAACGGATCCCGGTGACTCCAGACGATCGACGCGTCGGGAAAGACTGCGAGCAGCGAGTCGATGCCCCACATGTGCGCCGGAGCCTTGAGCAACCAGCGCTCTCCGGGGCGCTGCCAGTCGAGCAGGCGGAGAAGATCGGCGTAGTAGCGGTACATCCCGTCCAGGCGCTGCCCCTGGTACCAGGACGCATACGGCTCGAACATGGGCTCGACGCCGAGCTGCACGCCGTGACACGCCACCGCGTGGAGCAACACGCACTCTTCGGGAGTGTCGGCACTGGCGTAATGCACCTTGGTGAATTCCGGGTTCTTCTCGCGGCCCTTGGCGAGGTAGCGCTCGATCGCATCCCGGCGCGGATCGGGGGCTCCGGGCGCGAGACCCTCGGCGGGATCCGGGTAACGGGTCTCCCAGTTCAAGAGCGGACGCGCCGCGGGATCCCGGCCCAGCAGGTTGAAGAGCGCCGACGTCCCCGAGCGGGGCAGGCCCGTCAAGACCATCGGCCGGGTAATGGCGCGCTCCCGGACCTCCGGGTGTTTGCGAAACGCTTCCTGGACGCGGAGACGCGTCGCCAACAGGTCGACGAGCCGGCGCCGGCTGCGCCGGCGGCCCGCCGTGGTGAAGGCATTCTCTTCGTAGGTCCGGCACAGGACCGAAAGCCCTTCCCGAAAATCGTCGGGCCCGAAGTCCGAAAGACCCTCGGTGGAAGCCTGCGCCTCTGCGAGCAGGGTCGCCTCGTCGAAGCCAGCGTCGGGCGTCATGCCGCCCCCCGCACCTGCTGCACGGCCTCGAGCACGGCATCGTGGATCGGGCCCGCGGTTGCGACGATTCCCCGGTTTTCCTCGAGCGTTCGGCCGTGGCGAAAATCCAGGGGCCGGCCGTTCACGTCGCTCACGGTTCCCCCCGCCGCTTCGACCACGAGCTTCCCGGCGGCGTGGTCCCAGATCTTCTCGCGATAGTCCTCGCGTGTCGGCAACCGGAGGTAGATCGATGCGTCGCCCCGCGCCACCGCGGCATACTTGCACTGGCTGTCGATGCGGAACGGTTCGCGCTCGATCCCGAGCCGACGCGCGATTGCGGCGGACTCGGACTGGTTCGAATGCCCCGACTCGACGGATTCGCAGAACCGCGCGTCGGCTGGAGACGTGACGGGTTGTACCGACACCGGCGCCCCGCTCCGGTCGGAAGCGTCCCCGAGAGCGTAGGAAAGCGCCCCGCCGCCGGCCCGTGCCGCAAACAGGCTGCCGAGACTTCCGTCGGCGGCCGGCAAGTTCGGACAGCCGAGGACGCCGAGTACCACCTCGCCCGCTTCGATCAACGCGAGCGCCACAGCGTACTGCTCGCCGCGCAGGAAACCCTTCGTCCCGTCGATGGGGTCGAGCGTCCAGTAGCGGTCCGCCCGGGCGTCGGCCCCACCTCGGTCGATCCAGTCGAGAACCTGCCCTGCGTCGGTTTCCGAGCCGACCTCCGCTGCGACGTGTTCCACCACCCCCTCGCGGGCAGCGGCGCGGTCGGATCCGCGCAGCTCGTCGGCGTTTTCCTCGCCGACCACGGGGTCGTCGGGAAACGCCTCGGCGAGCCGACGACAGACGATCGCCTGGGAAGCGAAATCCGCCACGGTGACCGGACTGCGATCCTGTTTTTCGATCGTGTCCGCGTCGATGCGCCGCGCCTGCACGGCGCGGCAGATCCGAGAAGCCGCCCGGACGGCGTCCAGGGCAGCGCGAAGCTCTTCGTTGCGGTCCGCCACCGGCATCCTCGATGAAGGGAGCGCGCAGTTTCACAGTTTGCAATCGCGATTTCAAACGGCGAAAACCGGGGCGTCGCGTCGCAGGGCCCGGGAAACGGGCCGGAGGCGTCTAGCGAGTCGCCTGGAGCACGAACTCCCGCAGGGCGCGGGCATCGCTGAACGTGAACTTCACCTGGCCAAAGCACACCGTATCGCCCGGCTTGACGGGCATGGGCTCACCGGTACCTCGGGCGGGCACGCTCGTCCCGTTCACGGTGGTGCCGTTGGTGGAACCCATGTCCTGGAGCAGGCAGGCCCCGTCCTCGGCGGGCTTGGCAAAGGCGTGGAACCGGGAAACGCTGGGATCCGGGATCACCACGTCGTGACGGGCGTCACGGCCCACGGTGACCAGGGGACCTGCCGACGCGTTGCGTGCCACCAGCGGATAGACCGCCACCGACAGCTCGGCGGTACGACCACCGGGATCCTCGTCGACGCCGTCCAGCAGCAGCCGCGTCGCCTTCGAACCGCCGTCCAGAACCGCCGCCGCCATCACCAGCAAAAACCCCGTGCCCCGGTGGGCGGCAAACGCCTCCGGATCGAGGCGCCGAGCGTCCTCGGAAAAGGCCTCGATGGGGAGGGCCGTGCCAGCGGCCGGCCGCGCTGAGCGCTCCTGCGATGCCATCCCATTCCGCTTCGGCCGACGGGACCCCAGCTTGAGAGGGCCCTGCGCCCCGGATTCGGCACGAACGGCTGTCTGCTCCCGGGTTTCCGCGGCTATCATGCTGTGCCGACCCATGCCCCAGAAACCCCCCGACCCCAACGCCGCGATCCGCGACTCGATCCGCGCCCAGATGCTGATCCATGCGCACCGTGTGCGCGGTCACACCGAGGCGCGCCTCGATCCCCTGAGCCTTCGCGCCGAGGATCCCCACCCGGATCTCGACCCGGCGAACTACGGATTCGGCGAGGCGGATCTCGACCGCCCCATCTACCTCTTCTACGGACTCGGGCTCGAAACCGCGACCCTGAACGAAATTCTATCGATCGCCAGCGCTGCCTACTGCGGGACGATCGGCGTGGAATTCATGCACATCCAGGATCCGGAACCCAAGAACTGGATCCAGGAGCGGCTCGAGCGGGTCAAGGACCGCCACGACCTCACGCCGAAATTCAGGAAGCTGGTCCTCGAGCGACTGATCGCCGCCGAGTCCTTCGAGCGTTTTCTCCACAAGCGGTTTCTCGGAACGAAGCGTTTCGGCCTCGACGGCGCGGAGTCCACGATCCCGGCGCTCGAGCAGGTCCTGCTCACGGCGTCTCGAATGGGCGTCGAGGAAATCGCCATCGGCATGGCCCACCGAGGACGCCTCAACGTGCTGGCGAACGTCATGGGCAAGCGGCTTGCCGCGATCTTTGCCGAGTTCTCGGGCATGGCCGCGAATCCGGAAGAAGCCGGCGGCTCGGGCGACGTCAAGTACCACATGGGCACGTCTTCCGAGCGCCGGTTCGAGGGGCGCCGCCTTCACCTGTCGCTGACGGCAAACCCGTCCCACCTGGAGGCCGTCGACCCCGTCGTGCTGGGCAAGGTGCGCGCGAAGCAGAACCTGCGCGGCGACACCGATCGGACCGAGGTTCTACCGCTGCTCCTCCACGGCGACGCGGCTTTCGCCGGGCAGGGTCTCGTTCCGGAAACCCTCGACCTCTCCGAACTCCGGGGTTACCAGGTCGGCGGAACCGTCCACCTGGTCATCAACAACCAGATCGGGTTCACCACGAACCCGACACACGCCCGCTCCGGTCCCTACTGCTCGGAAGTCGCAAAGATCGTGCAGGCGCCGATCCTGCACGTGAACGGCGACGACCCGGAAGCCGTGGTCTATGCCGCGCGCCTCGCCACGGAGTTCCGGCAGACGTTTCACAGGGACGTGGTCGTGGATCTCTTCTGCTACCGACGGCACGGCCACAACGAAGCCGACGAACCCGCGTTCACCCAGCCGAGGATGTACCGGAAGATTGCGCAGCACCCGACCACCGCCGAGATCTACGCCAATCGACTGGTGGACGACCTCGTGGTTCCCCAGGAAGAAATCGAAGGCCTGCGGTCCGGCTGGGAAGCAAGGCTCGAAGCGGAGTTTCGCGTCGCCGAGACCTTCACACCGGACCGGGCCGACTGGCTGGAAGGGGCGTGGTCCGGCCTGCAGAAAGTCCAGGGGTACGATGCGCGGCGCGGGCACACCGAGGTCGAATCGGACGTGCTGCGCGAGGTCGGGGCGGCCCTCTGCCACGTCCCCGACGGCTTTTCGCTCCACACCAAGCTCGGGCGTTTTCTCGACGCGAGATCCAAGATGTTCGAAAGCGGGGAGGGCGTCGACTGGTCCACGGCCGAGGCACTCGCCTTCGGAACCCTGCTCGTCGAGGGGCACCCGGTCCGGCTGTCGGGCCAGGACTGCAACCGGGGGACCTTTTCCCAGCGGCACGCAAGCTTCATCGACCAGGAGACGGAAGAACGCATCGTTCCGCTCAACCACGTGCGTCCCCACCAGGAACGCATCGAAATCATCGACAGCCCCCTCTCGGAACTCGCGGTCCTGGGGTTCGACTACGGTTACTCCCTTGCCGACCCGGGCACCCTCGTGCTCTGGGAGGCGCAGTTCGGAGACTTCGCGAACGGCGCCCAGATCATCATCGACCAGTTCCTGACCGCCGCCGAGAGCAAATGGCTCCGGATGTCCGGCCTTGTCCTGCTGCTTCCCCACGGCTTCGAGGGCCAGGGCCCGGAACACTCGTCGGCGCGACTGGAACGCTTCCTCCAGGTCTGCGCCGAGGACAATCTCCAGGTGGTCAACTGCACGACCCCGGCCAATTTCTTCCACGTGCTCCGGCGGCAGATGCACCGCGAATTCCGCAAGCCCCTGATCGTCATGACGCCCAAATCCCTGCTGCGGAACAAGCGCTGCGTTTCGAAGCTTTCGGACTTCGGTCCGGACTCGAGCTTCCACCGCGTGATGCACTGCGACCAGATTCCGTCCCTTCCCGAAGACGCCCGGCAGGTGGTGCTCTGCAGCGGAAAGGTCTACTACGACCTCCTCGCGGAACGCGAGAAACGCGGCGTCTACGATGTCCACTTCCTGCGCCTCGAGCAGCTCTACCCCTTCCCGGCAGATGCCCTCGCCGAATTCCTCGAACCCTACCGGCACTGTCACCTGGTCTGGTGCCAGGAAGAGCCGCGCAACATGGGCGCATGGGACTTCGTGGACGAATTCATCGAAGAAGTGGCCGAGGGGTTGGGCTTCGAGCATCCCGAGCTGCGCTACGCCGGGCGCATGACGGCTGCTTCGCCCGCCACCGGGCTGGCCCGGGTCCACGCGAAAGAGCAGGCGGCCCTGGTCGCCGACGCCTTCGAGTTGGGGAAACCGCGGGTGCGGCGGACCGCGGCCCGACGCGCGATTACCGAACCACGCAAATCCTGAAAGGAAGCATCCATGGCCAATTCGGAGCGCTGGGAGACCGGATACGAGACGATCCAGAAAGTCTACGCAGGTGAGGTCGCGATTCCGCCGGAAGGCAACGTCGCGTTTCTCGACCTGATGCTGAAGCAGGTGTTCGCGGAAGTCTGGACCCGAGAGGAACTCTCGATGCGCGACCGCCGCCTGCTCGTCATGGGCGTCATCGCGTGCATGGGAGAAAGCATGCCCTGGGGCGTGCAGGTCACGGCGGCGCTCAAGAACGGTGAACTCACGCCGGCCCAGGTACGCGAAACGCTGATCCAGCTGGCGCAGTACGCCGGCTATCCCCGCGCCGCCGGCCTGATCGCCACCACCGAGCAGGCCATCGCCGCGTTCGAGAAGGAATCGGCCGAGGGCTGAAGACAACTGGAGCCAGGCCCCGCACACCCGCCGCGCACGGTGGTATCCTGCGCGCCACCCGGAACTTCACGATGAAACGCGTCGAACTCCACGGTCCCGAAGACGTCCGCCTTGCCGAGGTCGAAGAACCCGTCGCCGGCCCGCGCGACGCGGTGGTGCGGGTCGAAGCCTGCGGCATCTGCGGCAGCGACCTCGGGTACATCAAGCTCGGTGGTCTCGCGGGGCCCTCGGGCACACCGATGCCACTCGGCCACGAGCTCGCCGGCGTCGTCGAAAGCGTGGGCAGCGAAGTGAAGGGGGTCGCTGCGGGTTCCCGCGTCGCCGTCAACCCGCTCGGCGGGGGAGTGAGCATCGGAAACGGAGGCACCGAAGGAGGCTTCGCGCGGCGCCTGCTCGTGCGCAACGCTGCCGACGGAAAGAGCCTCTTCGAGATTCCGGATGCGATGCCGTTCGAGATCGGCGCACTGGCCGAGCCACTGGGCGTGGGCATGAACGCCGTCGACAAGAGCGGCGCGCAACCCGGAGAGAAGGTCGTCGTCTTCGGCGCCGGACCCATCGGGCTCGCCGCCGTGGCCACGCTGCGGCATCGCGGTTTCGACGACGTGGTCGCGGTGGATCTTTCCGACCACCGGCTCGGGCTGGCGCGGGAACTCGGCGCCCGGGAAACGCTGAATGCCGGCGCGGTGAACGTCTGGGAACGGCTCGGCGAACTCCACGGCCGGGACGCGCTCTACGGCATCCCCGTGGTCGGAAGCGACGCCTATATCGAAGCCTCGGGTGCGCCGGTGATCCCCGACATCATCGCGAACGCGCGGCCGGGCGCCCGGATGTCCGTGGTGGCCCTGCACCGCCAGGAGGTTCCGGTCAATTTCATGCTCGTGATGATGAAGGAAATGCAGATCACCGGCGCAATGGAATACCCCGACGACTACACCCTTTCGTTGGCGGTCCTGGCGGAAACCGACGTGAGCCCGATGGTCACGCACCGCTTCCCGCTCGAGGAGTTCGACGCGGCATTGAGCGTTGCCCGCGACCCGAAGGTCGCCGGCAAAGTCATCATCCAACCGCACTGAGCCGTTCCGGATTTCGACCGGGAGCCCGCGCGGGGTTGACCGCGGGCACATCCGCCGCGACGCTCTCCAGTCATGCCGCTCGGCCAGCTCCTGACGGCGCCGCTCCAGCAACTCGACGGGCTGCTCGGGGAAACGCGCGAGGCGCTCCGGGGCCGCTCTCGTTATCCCGACGTGCCGCCCCTCGAGCCGAGCATCGGGCTGCTCGGAGAAGCCCTGCTCGACCGGACCTTCACCCTGTCGACGAGCGCGATGACGGGTGTCCCCCTGCCCGAACGGCTTCGCCGCATGCTCCACGAAGTGGCGCTCGCCCGAAGCCTCTACGAGGCGCGGGGGTGGCTCGCGAGTCCGGCGTCCTATCACGAGGAACCACCGCCGCTCGAGACCGCGGGGCTGGCGGACGAAGCGAGCTGGTACGGGCCCCGTCGCCAGCCCTTCCGGCGACTCGTATTCGAAAGCCAGTATGCCCCCCATCCCGAAGAACCGGGTCGCGAGCGCTGGCTGGACCACCCCACCAACGCGACCGTCCATGCCTACGTGCTCGAGCACCCCGAGCCGCGTCCCTGGCTCGTCTGCATCCACGGTTTCGGCATGGGCTCGCCTTTCATGAACTTCGCGGGGTTCCAGGTTGCCCACCTCCACGAAACCCTCGGCCTGAATCTCGTGCTGCCGGTGCTTCCCCTGCACGGACCGCGCGGCCAGAAGCGATTCAGCGGCGGTGAAGTGCTCGAACCCGACTACATGAAGATGATCTTCCTCTTCGCCCAGGCAGCCTGGGACGTCCGGCGGGTCGTTTCCTGGGCCCGGACCCGCGGCGGCGAGGAGGTGGGCCTCTATGGGATTTCCCTGGGCGGGTACGTGGCGGCGCTCGTGGCGGGCCTGGAGGACGCGCTCGCCTGCGTCATCGCCGGGATCCCCTGCGTGGACTTCCCGAACCTGGCCCGGGACAACGAGCCGTGGATCATGCGGCGCTACGGCGACGAACTGCGCGTCGACTGGAGCGTCGTCCGCACCCTGAGCCACGTGGTCTCGCCTCTCGCGCTGGCACCGCGCCTGCCGAAGGACCGGCGCTTCATCTACGCCGGCATCGCCGACCGCGTCGTTCATCCCGACCAGCCCCGGGCGCTGTGGCGACACTGGGACGAGCCTGCGATCCACTGGTTTTCGGGTGGACACGTCCTCGGCGTCATGAACGGCAGCACCCGGGAATTCATCGCGCAGAGTCTCGCCAGCGCAGGGCTCGACCGCAGCACCTGAACTCGGCTGAAGCCGCCGAGCCCCTAGGACGCTCGGACGAGGCTGAGCGGGCGCTCGGAAGCGAGGCGCTCCAACGCGCGGAACGACTGGCGCAGGGCTTCCGTAAAGCGGGGGAGATCGGGCATGCGGTCGTAGTCCGCATTGATTCCCCAGTGAAGGGAGCCGCCGTAGCGGAAGACACTGACCCCCAGCCCGGCTTGACCGGACAGGGGAAGGTTGGCGAAGCAGGCGGCAAGCCGTGCACCGCGCAGATAGAGCGATTCCGCCGGCAGCGCGAAACTCGCGAGCCGGAGCGTCGTGCGCGCCGGCGCGGCAAGGATTCCCGCAGCACCCACCGGAAGCCGCGAGACATCGAGCGCTTCGGCGGGGCCGAGGTCCGCGGCGGGCGCGAGCGTGCCAGCGGCCTCGGCCTCTAACCGCGCCGCCTTGACCCGCGCGAAACAACGCGCCGGGTCCGTCTCCCAGGCGGGAAGCTCGACCGTCCATTCCCCTACGCGCTGACCTGTTTCGGAGCCGGGCAACGCAACGGGCAGCGACGCCCGCAGATCCAGAGTCGTCGGGTTCACGTAGTGCAGCGACAAGTAGCGGCCAACGGCGCCCGCGAGGGCGGCGAGAATCACGTCCAGTGTCGTCCCGCCCAGAGCCCGGCGTACGTCATGGGCAACGGAAAGCGGAAGCATCAGGTAGTCGACCGTCCGATGCGGGCCGACCGGACCGCGCAGGGGCAATTCGTGCCGCTCGGCAAGGGTGTACCCGAGCACCTGAACCGCACGATCCAGTTGATCTCGGAACGACTGCGCCCACTGATCCGAGGACAACGAATCGCGCACCCACTGCCAACCGCGGCGGGGAAGCCGAGCCTGGCGGATCACCTCCTCGTAGAAAAGCTCCGCAGCCGCCGGCACCGGCTCGGGTCGGTGGGGCGCCGCGTCGTCTGCCGCCGCTTCCGGGTCGGGCTTCAGCAGCGCCTGCAGCGCGTCGGTTCCCGCATCCTGGATCAAGGCCAGGTGCGTCTTGGTCACGATGGCGAAGCGGTCCTCTTCGAGACCCTCGACCACCCAGTACTCCCAGAGCGGACGAGACCGGTCGAGCCGTTGCGACTGGATGCGCGCCGCCACCTTGCGGAGCTGCTGGAGGCTGCCCGGACGCGGCAGACTCGTGTGACGAACGTGGTAGTCGAGCCGGAATTCGTGGTCGTCCACCCAGACCGGGTGGCCTTCCAGGGGAATCCAACTCAGCTTGCGCCGGTAGTGGGGCGTACGGGAAATTGCGGCATCGACGGCCGCGCGAATGGCCGAGAAGTCGACCCCACCGTGGGACCAGGCGAGCGGTCCCGCGTCGAATACGAGCAGGGACCCCAGGTGTCCAAAGCGCCTGGAACTCTCACTGGCCACGAGCGCGGCGGCCGCGTGGCCCAGACGTTGGTAGGACATCCGCGGCACCTGGGGAGGGTAGCGGCGTGCGGCGCCGCGACCAGCGCGTTGCCCGACGGGGAAGCACTACCCCGGCCGGCCGGGCCGCAGGGCCAGGACCAGCACCAACAGGCTGGCGATCCAGCCGGGGGCGTCGCCCATGCGGGCGTAGAGCGAGAGGCCCTGGCCGGGGAGCACAGAAACGGACAACGCGCCCTCCTCCAACACGGGCAGCTTCGCGACGACACGACCCTGCGCGTCGATCGCCGCCGTGATTCCGGTAGAGGTTGCGCGCAGGACCGGCCGCTGGAACTCGACCGCCCGCAGGACCGCGGCTGCCAGGTGTTGGTCCAGGCCGCGGTTCGCGCCGAACCAGCTGTCGTTCGAGAGGTTCACAAACAGACCCGCGCCCTCGTGGACGAGTTCCCGAGCCAGCGCGGCAAACAGGATTTCGTAACAGACGAGCATCCCCAGGCGCTGCCCCGCCACGGCCAGGACCGGAGGGGTCTGCCCCGGTGTCACCTCGAAACCCGGGGACCCGGAGCGAGAGAACGGCCAGGGCGTGAACTCGGAGAAGGGGAAGAGCTTGCGCTTGTCCGCGTGGCCCACCGGACGGAGTTCGCGGTCGAGGAGCAGAGACGTGTTGTAGAAAACGCCGGGGTCGGTGCCGGCGCGCAGGGTTCCGAGAAGCAGGAAATCGGTCCAGGGCAGCGGGGTGGGCACGCTCGACCGCAGCAGCGACTCGTTGGCCGGCATCAGTGCGCTCACCGCGTTCTCGGGCCACACCACGAGATCGGCCCGCGATCCGGCGCTCTCCTGGGCCAGCTGCCGCACGCTGTCGCGCGCTCGGCCCGGATCCCGCCGCTCGGCGTTGGTCACGTTCCCCTGGACGAGCCGGACCCGGAGCCAGCCGGGCGTGTCGACACGCTCGGTCCGGACGGCACCCCCCTCCGGGACGGAAAGGCCGATGCCCAGCCCGACGAGCAGGGTCCAGGCGGCGCCACCCAGGAGTGCCCCCCGCATGCGCGCGCGTAGCCCGAGGGCAAGGCTGGCGTTGACCGCTGCCAACCAGCCGGAGACGAAGGCAGCGCCGCCGAGCGAGGCCGCTCCGAGCAACTCCGGCACCGGCACCAGGGAGTACGCGAGGGCCATCCAGGGGAGGCCGTCGAGCAGGGCACCGCGAACCAGCTCGGAAGCCATCCAGGCGACACCGACTCGAACCGGGACCAGGACGGGCTTGCCCTGGCGCAGATCGCCGGCGAGCAGGGCGAACAGCGTGATCGGGAGCGCGCCAAAGACCTGGCCCACCGCCGCCGACGCGAGCGCAGCAGGCAGCCAGCCCAGCTCGAAATAGGCGGCGAGCGCCTCTATGGCGGGCCACCCGGCGACCGCGCCGGAAACCAATGTCCCGAACACCCAGGCGATTGCGAGGCGGGCCGCCAGGGAGCGGCCCCGCAGCGCCAAGAGCAGCGGCACCAGGCAGACGAACACGAGCGGCCAGAACCCGATGCCCGGTTGCGCCAGTGCGAGACCGAGCACACTGGCCACCACCGCCAACACCAGTCCCCCAGTACCCATCGCCCGGAAGTCTAGGATAGGCTTGCGCTTTCGCAGCTGGGAGATGCCCTTGGCGTTGCGACGTTCGGCCCTCGCGATTTCGATCGGCGCCGCAGCCTTCGCGCTCCTTGCGTTCGTGATCTACGAGAGTTCCCGACTCGTTGGCGAGCCCTTCCCCGGATTCCTCACCTGGGACAACGGGACCCTGGTGGCGTTCCACGGCTCGGACTGGAGCGGCGTCGACTCGGGGTTGCCGGTCCGGGACGGGCGCGTGCTTGCAGTAGACGGCGAACCGTTTCGCGATGGCCGCGCGCTTCTCGAACGGGCGCGGACGGTGCCGCTCGGAACGCCGATCACCTACCGCGTCCTGGCGAACGGCGGGGAAGAATCCGTACAGGTGAAGACCATGCGCCTCACGCCTGGCCGCTACCTCGAGACCTTCGGAATCTACCTCGCAGGGGCGGCAGTCTTCTTCTTGATGGCAGTAGTGGTCGTCTATCTCCAACCGCTGCGCAGCGACGCGCGGGCCCTCGCCGTCCTGTTGATCCTGGTCGGTGCGCTGTTCGCGCTCGCGGTCGACATGTTCGCGGGCTTCCGCCTGGTGCGACTCTGCCTGCTCGTCGAGTCGGCGACCCCTGTCGCGGCCATCCAACTCGCCCTCGTCTTTCCATCGGAACGCCTGCGCGCTTCGCGCAGGCACCTCGTCGTCGCGTTCCTGCTGGCGGTCGCGGTGGCCCTCGGCTGGGCGAACGGAAACTACTTCTACGCCGCGCCCGACGCCTCGCGAAACCTCACCTACGGCGTGTACCTGGCCCTCGCGGTCTCCGTGATCGCGCTGGCCCTGAGCCTCGGATGGGCACTCGTCCGAGCCACCCAGCCCGTCGAGCGCATGCGGGCCGCGATCGTCTGCTCGGGCGCAGCCGTTTCGTGCCTGCTGCCCGCCAGCGCGGTCTTCGCGTTTTTCCTGCTGGGCTGGGATTTTTCCTTCACCTGGATTTCCGCATTCATCGTCTTCTTCCCGATCTCGATCGCTTACGCGGTCCTCCGCTACAACCTGCTCGAAGCCGAGCGCTTCATACGGCTCTCCCTCGGCTACTCCGCCGCCACGGCGACCGCCGTCGTCGTCTACGCGGGCGCGCTGCTCTTCGCGGATTCCCTCTTTGGACCGGCCTCGTCCCAGAGTCCGGCGGCCGCGCTGCTCTTCATCGTGGTGCTCGTCGCCCTGTTCGACCCCGTTCGGAGCAGGGTCCAACGGGCGATCGACCGGTACTTCTTTCGCACCCAGGTGAACGTGGGGCAGACCCTCGAGGCAAGCGGTGCGGAGCTGGTCCACCGACATCGTGCCCCGGAGATCCTGGCCTACGCGGAAGAGACGCTTTCCCAGGCCCTGGGGTTGGCGTGGGTCCGCGTGCGCACCGACGCAAGCGTGCCGGCCGAGGGCGCGCTTTCCGAGCGCCTGCGGTTCGGGAACCAGGACCTCGGCGTGATCGCGTGCGGGGCGAAGAAATCCGGAGCGCCCTTTTCCGCCGCCGAGCACGAACTCGTGCGCGGCATGGCTTCCCAGGTGGCCCTGGCGCTTCGCAATGCGCGGGCCATGGACGACCTGCGCACCGCCCAATCTGCCCTGGTCCAGGCAGAACGCCTCGCGGCGGTCGGAGAAGTCGCCGGCTCCGTCGCCCACGGCATCCGAAACCCGCTGGCGGGCATCCGGGCCTCGGCCCAGGTGGCCCAGGAACAGGCGACCAGCCCGGAGCTGCGTCGAATCCTGGGCGACGTACTCCAGGAGTCCGACCGGCTCGAACAGCGCATCCGCACGCTGCTCGACTTTTCGCGCCCTCTCGACCCCGCCGTTCGGACGATCGAGCTCGGGGAACTCTTCGAACGGCTCGAGACGTCCGGATCACACCAGGCAGAGCGTCAGAACGTCGATTTTCGGGTCGGGACGGAAACGCACCCGTTTTCTCTGGACACGGACCCCGATTTTCTCGCGGAAGTCCTGCTGGAACTCATCGGCAACGCGTTTCGCGCCTTGCCGGACGGAGGGCGCATCGAAGTCTCCGGGAAACGAGAAGCGGGCCGGACCGTCTTGACGGTTTCCGACAGTGGGCCGGGGGTTCCAGAGAGCCATCGAGAGCGACTTTTCGATCTCTTCTTCACGACGCGTCCCGAGGGCACCGGGGTGGGTCTCGCAACCGCGAAAAAGATCGTCTCACGACTGGGCGGGTCGATCGTCTGCGAGCCGGGGGTGGGGTCGGGGACACGCTTCCGGATCGCGCTGCCCTGATTCGCACTTCAGGGTGTGGGGAGCACCGCGCCGAGAAACGCCTCGACGAGCTCCTCGTCTTCACCGTCGATGAAGCCATCGCCGTTGACATCGAGCTTCTCGTCGAACTCCTCCCCGTCTCCGGCGTCGCCGCCGCCGCGCTCCACCCGGTCGAGATCGTCCTCATCCACGACGCCCGAATCGTCTACATCGGGATCGGGAAGCCGCAGATCGACGGCGGAAAGCCCGCCCGGCCCGGAAACGATGAGTTGGGCCGCGTCCGGGTCGTCGTAAACACCGCCCGAGTCGTCGAGCAGAACGCTCGCGCCCCGCGAGTCCGCGACCCAGATCGATTCCCGGTGAGGATCTCCATCGCTATCGGGGCTCACGATCAAGGCGCCTCCGGTCGTCTGCACGCTGACCTCCACACCTTCCTCGAGATCCGCGACATTCCCGAACCCGTCGAGGGCCAGGATCCGAACCTCGGACTGTGTCGACGTCCCGTCGTCGGGCAGGGCCATGCGACTGAGGATCTCGTAGGCGACGGGCAGACCGGCGTCATCGAGACCTGGACGAATCGCGTGCCCCAGACTGGCCCGGTACCCCGCCCCGTCGGGTACCCGCGCGACACCGAAGCGGACCCGGGGACCGGAACGCACCGAGACCAGATCGACGGTGACCTCCGAGCCGTCGGTGCGGATGGTAAACCGCTCTCCGAACCGCTTGTCCTCGGGATCCGGTTCGAGAGCCGCGCCGATCCAGATCGCCGCCGGCCGGTCCGGGTGGGCCGGCAGCGGACCGGGCGGGAAGTCGTAATCGATCACCGAGTACGGATCCAAGTAGGGGAACATCGGAAGCTTCGTAGCCACGACCGGACCGCTCGGAGCGACGCCGGCCAGGTAGTCCGGGGAGAGCTTGCCCGTGTAGGCGCCGGCCGCAAGCACGATCGTCGCTTCCGCACCCTCGGGCCCTCCGATCGGGAGGCGAATGTCACCCGAGGCCCGACCCTCGGAAAATATCGCCATGCGCAACGCAACGGTTTCGAGTTCTGCGCACTCGACCCTGCTGTCCGAATCATCTCCGTCGAGTTGGGTGATCCCGATGAAGCCATCCCCATCGAGATCAGCGAACCCCATGATGATCATCGGGATGTGCTCGAGCGAAGGCGTGACGACGGGGTTCCCTTCGGGCGGCACCGCCGCGCCGTCGGACGCGCCCACGACGAAGTGAGCGACCGGAGCATGACCCGGGCCACCGACCGTCAAGCGGGGAGCTACGTCCGCGGCGTGGGATTTCGGGAACGGGCCGCTGAAGTCGGTCATCCCGGAGCGGAGTACCAGGTCGACATCGCCGGTCTCGGCGGGCCGGATCTCGTCGTCCGCGGTTCCGTATTCCCCATCGGGGCCGGGGCCGATCCACGGGGCACCGGGCAGCATGGCCTTTACCCGCAGCGTACCGTGCTCGGTCGGATCGAGGTGCAGCATCAGGTCGTCGGGAGCCAGCAAGACACCCCACTCGCAGCCGGTTCCCGCCACCAGGAGCGCGACCCCCAGAAGCGCCGCCCGCACCCGGCCCCACACTGCCGCCCGGGCCTTCAAGGCAGGTCCCCGGGCAGGTCGAGGCCCTGGACCTCGAACCCGACCGCGTTCGAGAGAACAGCCCCGTCCGCGTCGAAAAGAAAGAGTTGAGCCTCGGCGGGACCCGGTGGAAGGGTGTGCGGCAGCCGCAGGTCGATTCTTTCAGCGCCCAGGAATAGCAACCGCCCTTCCAGGCTCGCGTCGCCGCCGGACATCAGGACCGGGACGTCGGCCCCCTGCAAACCGTCGTCGAGGAGGTCGAGGGCGCCCTCGAAGGCACCCCCCGGCACGGTGTACAGGGCAAACGCGCCCCCGGAATCCAAGGACCGCACCAGAACCCACAACTCTACTGTCGTCTGGACCACCCCCGCGTGGGGAAAGATCGCGTCGAGTTTCAGCACCTCTTCCGACGCAGAAGTAGCCGTCGACGCGCGACTCAAGGCGAGAACCGGGGTCGTGATCGAGGCGCTCGCCGAAGACAAACCGAGCCACACGACCACAAGCACCCAGACGATCGTGGCGATCCCGGGTTTCTGCATGGTTTCCTGCGGAGCGCCTAGGACAGCTCCGGTACAGGAGAGGATCCCGGACCCCAGGCACAGGTGTCCGGTAAGGTGGGAATAACTTGCCGGTAATCCGCCCCCCCAGCGGCGGATCGCCGGCGACTCAGCGGCAACCCCCTAGCCGATCCCGAACTTCTCCAGCCGGTACCGAAGGGTGTCGCGAGAAAGGCCAAGAAGGGCCGCGGCCCGCGTCCGGTTGCCCTCGGCCCGTTCCAGGGCCTGCTCGATCAGTTCACGCTCCAGATCGGAGAGCCGCACACCCTGTTCCGGCAGGACGAAACGCTGCGCCGCGTCGCCCGCCCCGGAGGACCCGAGCATTCCCGCGAACGCGGCATCGCCCAGTTCGTCTCCCGCCTCCAGGAGAACCGCGCGCTCCACAACGTTGCGCAGTTCTCGCACATTGCCCGGCCACGAATAGCTGAGCAGAACCTGTTCAGCGCCGGGACTCAAGGCCATGTTCCGGCCGTAGAGGTTCCCGATCTCGGCGATGAAATGCCGTGCGAGCAAGAGAATGTCATCGGGCCGCGCACGCAGTGTCGGCACCTGGAAGTGCAGCACCCGGAGGCGGTGCATCAGGTCCGAGCGGAACTCGCCGGCTTCTACGGCCGCCTCGAGGTCGCGGTTGGTCGCGGCAATGACGTGAACGTCCACGGGACGGTCACGGGAAGAACCCACACGGCGCAGACGCTTGTCCTCGAGAACCTTCAGCAGTTTCGCCTGGAGATCGGGCGTCGCATGCCCGATCTCGTCGAGAAAGATCGTTCCGCCGGCTGCCGCTTCGAAGAGACCGGTACGCGACGCCTTGGCGTCGGTGAAGGAACCCCGCTCGTGGCCGAAGAGTTCCGCCTCGACGAGTGCCTCGGGCATGGCCGTGCAGTTCGCTTCGATGAACGGCCCTCCGCCCAGGTGCTCGTGAATGGCGCGCGCCAGCACCCCCTTGCCCGTGCCCGTTTCGCCGGTGAGCAGGAGGGTGGGGCGCTTCCCGGGCGCCAGGCCCGCCTCGGCCAGGCGCTGGGTCTGTTCGAAGATGGCGAGGAGTTCAGGAGCCCGGCCGATCACGCCGGACGGCAGGGTGCGACCCCGTTCCCGGTGGTAATCGAGTTCCCGGTCGCGAACGCCACGGGCGAGGGTACGCTCGACCACCAAGCGCAGCTCGTCCAGGTCCAGGGGCTTCGGGAGATAATCCGACGCCCCCCGGCGCATGGCGTCCACGGCGTCCGAAACCGAGCCGTAGGCTGTCATGAGCAATACCGCGACAGACGGGTTGCCCTCCAGGATCTCGCTCATCACATCGAGCCCGGAGCGATCGGGAAGCCGGAGGTCGAGGAGCACCAGGTCCGGCGGATCGCTGTGTGCCTCGCGCACGCCGTCCTCGCCGCGATTCACCAGGCGCACGTCGTGCCCCGCACTCGAAAGCGCCCGCTCCAGTTGCCGGCCGAGCACCGCCTCGTCTTCGATCACCAGGATGGACGGCATGGCAGCGAGGCTAACACCTCGCGGCAGCCGAAACCGGGGCAAATGCCCCGCCGGCGGGCGAAATCACGCAACCGAGACGGCCCGCGCAGCGCTCTCCGCGCACGGAACCCGGCACGGGCATTGCACTGTACCTGGGCGAAGGAGTCGCTCATGAGACTTGCCCGCAACATCCTCCTGGTGGAAGACGAGCCGACACTGCGCCGTTGCCTCGCCGCCCACCTCGAGGCCCGGGGAATCCACGTCTGGGCTGCCGCCTCGCTGCACGAAGCGCGCCTGCTCCTCGAGGGGCAGGACTTCGACGCGCTGATCCTAGATATCGTGCTGCCAGACGGCGACGGATACCGGTTGCTCGAACTGGTGCCCCCGGAGCGGTCACTCGTCATCACGGCCCACCCCGATCTGAGCCGGGCCAGCGACTACGGCGTGAAGCACACCCTCGCGAAGCCCTTCGACCTAGACGAGGCCTCGCAACTCCTCGAAGGAGTGCTTGAGGAACACGCCGGGGCGCCCGCACCGTCGCACTGACGGTCGGGCGCCCCGCGCGAGGGGCTTTGCCTTCGCTGCGGGCCCCTGCGTATGATGGATGTCCAAGGGGGACCCCATGCCCGACGTCCACCGCATCCTCGGAGCCGAGATCTCGCCCTACTCGGTGAAGGTCCGCTCCTACTTCCGCTACAAGAAGATTCCCCACGCGTGGGTTCCGCGGGACGCGAACGCCATGCCGGAGTTCCAGAAACACGCCAAGCTGCCCCTCATCCCCCTGGTGATCACGCCGGCGGAGCAGGCGATCCAGGATTCGACCCCCATCGTCGAACGCCTCGAGGCCGAGCATCCCGAACCGTCGATCCACCCGAAGGACGCCACGGTCGCCTTCCTCTCGGCGCTGATCGAAGAGTTCGGAGACGAGTGGGGCAACAAATGGATGTTCCACTACCGGTGGGCGCGCGAGGCCGACCAGCGCTCAGCCAGCCAGCGCATCGCGGCACTGATGGCCCCCGACGCCACGGAGGAGCAGCGTGCGCCCATTGCCGCAGGCATCGTCGAGCGGATGGTCGGGCGCGTGTGGTTCGTCGGCTCGAACGCCCAGACGGCACCCCAGATCGAAGCGTCCTGGAAGGAAGGCCTCGCACAACTCGAGGCTCACCTGGCCGACCGTTCCTATCTCTTCGGCGAGCGGCCGGCGTTCGGCGACTTCGGCCTCTGGGGCCAGGTTTACAATGCCTGGAGCGATCCCACGGGTGGCGCGATGGTCGAACAGGACGCGCCCCATACCCTCGCCTGGGTGAAGCGCATGCTCGAACCCGAGGCACTCGGAGAGTTCGAGACGTGGGCCGAGCTCGCACCGACCCTGACACCCTTCCTCGCGCGGCAGGTAGGAGCACGCTTCCTGCCCTGGTCCGATGCAAACGCCCGGGCCATTGCCGGCGGCCAGGACGAGTTCACGGTCGAACTCGACGGACAGACGTGGCACCAGAAGCCCCAGAAATACCACGCGCGCTCCCTCGCCGCGCTCCGGGAGAAGTACGCCGCCGCGGCCGGGAACGCAGAACTCGACGAGGTTCTCGAAACGACCGGCTGCCGACGCTGGCTGCTCCCAGGCAACTGAGCCCGGGGGGACCGGACGAGCGCAACCAAAGGCCCTCCGGCGGGTTCGACCCCTCGAACCCCGCACTCGGAGGACCCCATGCAGCAAACCCTCACCCTGATTCTCGGTCTCGCGTTCCTCGCGCCGGTCGGCGCGTGGGCGGGGCCGGGCGGCCCGCACGGCATGGCGGGCCCACGACTGGAACGCGCACTCGCAGAACTCGATCTCGACGCGGCAAGCTGGGAGGAGATCGACACCATCCTGGACGCCGCCGCGAGCGCGGGGGACGCACTCCACGAGGAGATCCGCGACGCCCACGCCGAGATGCGGGCCCGCCTGGAGGCGAACTCCCCCGATCTGGACGCCGCCCTCTCCCAGGCCGAAACCATCGGCTTCCTCAAAACCGAGGCCCACAAGCAGCGGCTCGAGACCTGGTTCGCGATCCGGTCGGTGTTGACCGAAAGCCAGCGCGAGCAACTGGCCCAGCTGCGGCACGACCGGCGCCGCCACGCGAAGCTCCGACACGAAAACTTCGCGCCCGAACCGGGGGCAGGAGGTCCCGATCGCCTAGAATAGACCGGGAAGACCGATGGGGGAGACGCGGTGCAAGACGGTTCCAAGGGGCTTCGCCGCGCCTTTCGATGGGCGCTCGTCGCGTTCCCGTTGCTCGGTGCGCCCGCCCTTGCGACGGATGGCTTTTCCCAATGGCTCGCGGAACTGGAAGCAGAAGCGATCGCCCGCGGCATTTCCGACGCCACGGTGCAGAGCGCGTTGCGAAACCTCGAACCGATCCCCGAAGTGATCGAGCGCGATCGTGGACAGCCCAAGAAGCCGAGCGACTTCTGCACGTACATGGAGCGTCGTCTTACCCCGACGCGCATCGCCCGCGGGCAACGCATGCTGCGGGAACACGCGCCGCTGCTGCGCGAAATCAACGAACGCTACGGCGTGCCCCCCCGCTACCTGGTGGCACTCTGGGGCCTCGAGACGAACTTCGGGGACTATATGGGCGAGTACCCGGTGCTCGCCTCGCTTGCGACACTGGCCTACGACCCGCGGCGCGGCGCCCTGTTCCGGGAACAGCTCTTCGCTGCCCTGCAGATCATCGACGAAGGCCATCGCCCGCCCGAAGGCTTCACCGGCTCCTGGGCCGGGGCGGTCGGCCTCGTGCAGTTCATGCCGACCACCTTCCTCGAGTACGCGGTCGACCAGGACGGCGACGGCCGCAAGGACCTCTGGACAAGCCTCCCCGACGCGTTCGCGAGTGCCGCCAACTACCTCAAGCGTTCGGGCTGGCGGAGCGGCGAATCCTGGGGACGCCAGGTGAGCCTGCCTCCCCAACTCGAGCGCGACAAGAAGACGTTGAAACGGCGCCGCTCCATCGGCCGGTGGGAGAAGCTCGGCGTTCGAAAGCTGGACGGCGCGGCGCTCCCGGTCGCGGATATGCGGGGGAGGATCGTCCAACCCCTCCGCGGACCCGGCCCCGCCTTTCTCGTCTACCACAACTACGAGACGTTCCTGCGCTGGAACCAGTCGACCTTCTTCGCCATTTCCGTGGGAACCCTGGCGGACAAGCTGACGGGTGCCGCGACCCTCGATCTCTGCGGACTCTGATTTCCGGCGCGGATTCAGCGGACGGCGTCGCGGAACTGCTCCAGGGCGTCGATGTAGGCGCCCAGCCCCTTGTAGCCGACGTGCTCGTGACCGACAGCCTCGGACGCCGTGTCCATGGCGCGCAGGCTGAGGCTCGTCCCCCCGAGTCCCTGCCAGCATTCGAATTCCTCGCGCCAGGCATCCGGCCCCTGGCTGAAGTCGACCACCGCATCGCAGCGAAAATCGGCCGGCTTGCGGCCTTCGCGCTCCAGGTGTTGCAGGAGCGACTTCTGCAGCGTTTCCATCCGCTTCGGCGTCGAACCGAACAGGAACCCGTCGCCGAGTCGGGCGGCGCGGCGCAACGCCACCTCGGAAAACCCGCCGAACAGGATCGGGATGCGCCGGGCGGGTTGCGGCAGGATGCCGGCACGATCGATGCGGTGGAACTCCCCGCGGAAGTCGATGACCGGTTCCCGCCAGAGCTGGCGCAACAGGTCCACCTGCTCGTCGAGCCGCTTGCCCCGATCGCCGTACGCCATGCCGAGGGCGTCGTACTCGACCCAGTTCCACCCGGTCCCGACACCGAGCACCATCCGGCCCCCGGAGAGCACGTCGACTTCCGCGGCCTGCTTGGCGACGAGCGCCGTCTGGCGCTGGGTCAGGATGAGGACCCCCGTCGCGAGTTCGATGCGCGAGGTCTGGCCGGCCAGGTAGCCGAACAGGACGAAGGGCTCGTGGAAGGGGTCACGCTCGGTGTACGGCCCCATGAGCGCCGGTTCGCGGCCCTCGTGCACGGCGCCGAGCACGTGGTCGTAAGTGATGATGTGGTCGTAACCGAGCCCTTCCGCGGCCTGGGCCCAGTCGCGAACGGCGGCCGGGTCGTTGCCGATCTCGGGGGTGGGGAAAATGGCTCCGAGCTTCATGGGATTCCTCCTCGCGGGCACGCAGGCTACCACGGGCACACTGCTCGCGCGTTGCGGCCCCGTTCGAAGCGGAGACGCGCCGGCCTTCGGCAAGCGGCGACCCTGCTCGAGGCATGACATACTGGTTGCGCGGCGCGGCGGGAGTAGCCGTCGCGCCACCAGCGAGGACGGGCGGTAGCCGTCCCGCGAAGGAGCGCTTCATGATCCAGGTACACCTGCCCGACGGCAGTTCTCGAGAACTCGAGGCGGGGGCCAGCGCCGCCGACCTCGCGGCGCAGATCGGGCCGGGCCTGGCCAAGGCGGCGGTCGCGGCCGTCGTGAACGGCGCTATTCGGGATCTCTCCCTCCCGCTCGAAGACGGCGCGGACATCCGCCTGCTCACCAAGCGCGATTCCGAAGCCCTCGAAGTGCTGCGCCACTCCGCGGCCCACCTCATGGCCGACGCCATCCTGCGCGTCTTCCCCAAGGCCCAGCTCACGATCGGCCCGGTGGTGGAAGACGGCTTCTACTACGACATCTACATGCCCGAGGGAACGATCACCCCGGAAGATTTTCCCGCCATCGAAACGGAGATGAAGCGCGTGGCCAAGGAAGCCCACGCCTTCGAGCGCTGCGCCGTTCGAGAGAAGGACGCGGACGAAGCCTTCGTCCGCTACCGGGCCATCGACGGCGGCGACAACCCGTTCAAACGTGAGCTCGTCGACGACATCGAGTCACGGGGGGAAGAGATCACGCTCTACCGCCACGGCGACTTCGTCGACCTGTGCCGCGGGCCGCACGTTCCGAACACCGGCTGGCTCAAGCACGTGAAACTGACGGCCGTCTCCGGCGCCTACTGGCGCGCCGACGCGGATCGGGAACAACTGGTCCGGATCTACGGCACGGCCTTCTTCGGCAAGGACGAACTCAAGGAACACCTGCGGCTGCTCGAAGAAGCGCGCAAGCGCGATCATCGTGTTCTCGGCGAGCAACTCGACCTCTTCCACTTCGAGGAAGAGGCGCCCGGGTTCCCCTTCTTCCACGCCAAGGGAGCGCTGGTCTTCAACCTGCTCGTCGACACCATGCGCGGCCTGCTGCGACGCCGCGGCTACCACGAACTCAAGACTCCGCTAGTGCTGTCGGAAAAACTCTGGCACGTGTCGGGACACTACGACAACTACATGGAGAACATGTTCTTCACGAAGCTGAAGCTTCGCGACCCGGAACATCCCGAGTCGATCCACGACAACGTGGAAGAACAGCGCCCCATGGCCGTGAAGCCGATGAACTGTCCCGGGCACGTTCTCGTCTACAAGCATCGAAACCACAGCCACAACGAGTTTCCGCTGCGATTTTCCGAGATGGGCCTCGTCCACCGGCGCGAGCTTTCGGGAGTGCGCCACGGCTTGTTCCGGGTGCAGGCCTTCACCCAGGACGACGCCCACCACTTCTGCACGCCGGACCAGCTCGGCGCGGAAATCGGCATGCTGATCGCGTTCTTCAAGGAGGTCTACGCGCGCTTCGAACTCGAGGACGTGCGCATCGAACTCTCGACGCGGCCGGAGAAGAGCATCGGAACCGATGAGATCTGGGAACGGGCCGAAAGCGCCCTGCGCGAAGCGCTCGACGCCGACGGAATCGCGTACCAGGTGAACGAAGGAGACGGCGCTTTCTACGGCCCGAAGATCGACTTCCACATCCGCGACGTCCTCAAGCGATCCTGGCAGTGCGGCACGATCCAGCTCGACTTTTCCATGCCCGATCGTTTCGGCTGCACCTACATCGGGGCCGACGGACAGAAGCACACCCCGGTCATGATCCACCGCGCCTGCTATGGAAGTGTCGAACGTTTCCTCGGCATCCTGATCGAACACTACGGGGGGCGCTTCCCGACGTGGCTTGCACCCGTGCAGGTCCTCGTGATCCCGGTGTCGGCGAAATTCGTCGACTATGCCCGCGGGGTCCACGAAAAACTGCTCGACGCCGGACTGCGCTCGGAAGTGAACCTCAAAGACGACCGCGTCAGTTACAAGATCCGCGAAGCAAGCCTCCAGAAGATCCCGTACGTCATCGTCGTGGGGGAACGGGAGACCGAAAGCGGAACCGTGAGCCCGCGCAGCCACGATCGTGGCGAACTCGACGAAATGTCCCTGGACGCTTTCCTCGCCCTGCTGGCCGAGGAAACGGCCCACGCTTGAGACCCCTTTGTTCCATCACTCGTTTTCCGAGACGGAGTCCTGGATGAAGGCATGGATCGGCCGCGTCATCGACGTCGGGCGCCTGACCGAGAGGCACTGACCTCGCGCGCCGCCAGCCTCGCATCGAGCCAGCGACCGGGAGTCCGCTGGGCGCGGACCGTATCCCTCGCCGTTGTTGTGGGAGTCGTTGCCGGTCTCGCCGCGTTCGCGTTGGCCTGGGGCCTCCACCAGGGTTCCGAACACCTCGTCGGGCGTGTCTCGGACCTCGGCGGCTCGGAAACGCTCCGCTTTTCCTGGGTCCTCCTCCTGCTGCCCGCGGCCGGTGCGGTGGTCGCTGGGCTCGTGGTGCGACTCCTCGTCGGAAGGGTCGGCGGCCAGGGCACCGACGCGATGGTTCACGCGTTCCACCGCGAAGACGGTCGGCTCAGCCTCCGAAGCGCGGGGGTAAAGGCCGGCGCCTCGATCGGCACGATCGCAAGCGGCGGGTCGGCCGGGCCGGAAGGACCCTCGGCCGCCCTCGGCGCCGCGATCGGGTCGAGCCTGGGTGGCTTCTTCGGCATCACGCCCCGGGAACGTCGCGTGCTCCTCGTCGCCGGTTGCGCCGCCGCCGTCGGCGCGATTTTCAGTTGCCCGCTCGGAGGCGCACTGTTCGCCACGAGCGTGTTGTACCGACGGCCGGAGTTCGAAGGGTCCTCCCTCGTCTCGGCCTTCGTCGCATCGGCGGTGGGGTACACGACCTTTTCCCAGGTCGCTGGCCGTGGCGATCGGGTCCTCCAGCACGCCGACGGTCTCGAGTTCGGCGGGGCGGCAGAGTTGCCGCTCTACGTTCTGCTCGGTATCGCCTGCGGACTGGTCGCGATCTTCTTCTCCCTTTGCCTGCGCCACGGGGAGCGGTTCTTTTCCCGTCTCACGTTCGTTCCCAGCGGGCTGCGACCGGGAATCGGCGGACTCGGCACCGGCGCCATCGCGTGCCTGCTTCCCCAGGTGATGGACGGCGAGTACCGCGTCGTGCAGGCCACGTTCGACGGCACTTTCTTCGGCGCTGCCGGCGCATCGGTGGACTGGCTGCCGTGGGCGGGTCTGCTGCTGGTCATCGCGCTCGCCAAGTGCCTGGCAACGGGCAGCACCGTCGGCAGCGGCGCCCCCGGCGGCGTCCTGGGGCCCAGCCTCGCAATCGGGGGCTACGTGGGAGCCGCCGTCGGCGCCGCAATCTCGGCCGCGACGCCCGGTGCCGTCGACGAACCGCTGCGCCAGGCGCTGATCCCGGTGGGCATGGCAGGCGTTCTCGCCGCTGCCATGCGCACGCCCATCGCGGCCATGGCGATGGTGATGGAAATGACCGAGAGCTTCGGTCTCATCGTGCCGCTCATGCTCACCACGATGACGGCCTACGGCGTGGGCGCGCGGTTCGGGCTCATCGACGCCCAGACCCGGTCGTCGGCAGACTCACCGGCCCACGCCGGCGACGCCCTGGTCTCGCTGCTGGAACGCCGGAGCGTCTCGGACGTGATGGACCGGCACTGGCCCACCGAGGCCCGCCCCGCCACGCCCCTCGGCGCGGTGCTCGGCTCCCTGGACGCCGGCGCGCACCCGGCCGTGCCCGTGCTCGACGGGGATCACCTGGTCGGCACGATCTCGATGGACGAACTCGCCCAGGCCCTCGACGAGTCGGAGGTCCCGAGCGTCGTCATCGCTGCGGACGTCGCGGTGCCGCCCAGGGCGCTGCTCGAACCGCGAGATTCCCTCTACGAAGCCGTCCACCTCTTCCAGACCCACGGGACCGAGGCCCTGCCCGTGGTGAGCCGGCGTCCGAACGGGCGCTACCTCGGCATGTTGAGTCGAACCGCAGTGTTCCAGACGCTGCAACACAGCATGGAAGCGCTGCGCAGCGGCTTCGCACGGGAACACGCAGCCCTGGTGTCCTCGAGCGAAGTCATTCACCTCGTCGGCGCCCTTTCGGCAGCAGACACCCGGGCCGTGGACCGCGTCGCCGTGCGCCGGGACCAGATCGGACGCTCGCTCCGCGAGCTCGATTTCCGGCGTCGGCACCGCGCCGAGGTGCTCGCCATCCAGACTGCGACGGGCGCCGTCTTCCACCCGCCCGACCCCGACCGTCCGCTCGAGAGCGGCGACGTGCTGCTCCTGGTCCGCGCCGCCGCGCCCCCTTCCTCGGGCTGAGCCACCCAGACACCAGTTGCACACAGACCGGCGTGTGGAGGACACTCGGGCCACCGAGATGTCCGAAGACACCGTCGACGTACTCATCATCGGCGCCGGCGCGGCGGGCGCCGCGTTCGCGTGGAGCCTCGCCGAGACGCGGATGCGGATCGTCTGCCTCGAACAGGGCGACTGGATGAACCCGGCCGAGTACCCCACGACGCGCAGCGACTGGGAGATGGATCGCTTCGGCGCCTTCGGGCTGAGTCCGAACGGGCGGGGAAGGCGCGAAGACTACCCGATCAACGACGACGACTCGCCGATCAAGATCTCCAACTTCAACGCCGTCGGCGGCAGTACGATCCTCTACGCAGCACACTTTCCGCGCATGCACCCCTCGGATTTCCGAGTCCGCAGCCTCGACGGCGTCGCCGACGACTGGCCCATCGACTACGCGACACTCGAGCCCTGGTACGACCTGAACGCGACCATGATGGGCGTCGCTGGCCTCGCCGGCGATCCCGCCTACCCGCCGAAGCAACCGACCCTCCCCCCGGTTCCCCTGGGAAAACTGGGGGAGACCCTGGCGCGGGGCTTCAACCGGCTCGGTTGGCATTGGTGGCCTTCGGACAGTGCGATTGCCACCGCGGAGCACGCTGGCCGCGCCCCCTGCATCAATCTCGGCCCCTGCATCATGGGCTGCGCCCAGGGTGCCAAGGGCAGCACCGACGTCACCTACTGGCCGGCTGCGGTGCGCGAAGGCGTGGAGCTTCGGACCCGCTGTCGTGTGCGCGAAATCACCGTGGGGCACGACGGCATGGCCACGGGAGCGATCTACATCGACGGGGAAGGGCGCGAACGGCACCAGAAAGCGGAGATCGTGGTCATTGCCTGCAACGGCGTCGGAACCCCGCGCGTGCTGCTGAACTCGCGCTCGTCGCAGTTCCCCGACGGACTCGCGAACTCGAGCGGGCTCGTGGGGCGCAACCTCATGTTCCACCCCTACGCGCTGGTGACCGGGGTCTTCGAGGAGCCCCTGGAGGGCTACAAGGGACCCACCGGGTGCTCGATCATCTGCCAGGAATTCTACGAGACCGATGCGTCCCGCGGTTTCGTGCGCGGCTACTCCTTCGAAATGCTGCGGGGCATGGGTCCCATCTCGACTGCGCTCTGGGGCATGTCGAGCGGCCGGCTTCCCTGGGGCGCCGACCACCATGCCGCCTTCGCGGACATCTGGGATCGAACGGCCGGCATGGTCGTGATCTGCGAAGACCTGCCCGAGGCGCACAACCGGGTGACGATCGACCCCGAGCTGGTCGACGCCGACGGAATTCCGGCCCCGAAGGTCACCTACCGCCTCAGCGAGAACAGCGAGCGCATGCTCGAGCACGCCGTGGCCCGGGGCAGCGAGGCACTCGAGGCCGCGGGCGCCAAGGAAACCCGCGCCGAGGCCCCGCTGCCGCCGGCGGGATGGCACCTCATGGGAACGGCCCGCATGGGCACGAACCCGGCGACGTCGGTCGTCAACGAATGGGGCCGCTGCCACGACGTCAAGAACCTCTTCATCATCGACGGCAGCGTCTTCGTCACCTCGGGCGGCGTGAACCCGACCAACACGATCCAGGCCCTGGCGCTCCACACGGCCGACCGGATCAAGCACAACCTCTCCAACCTCTTCGACTGAGCGGACTGCCATGAACGAAGCACTCCTCGACTGCGTCCTCGACGAGATCGTCCCCGCGCGGGAGGACCCGCCGCTTCCCGGGGCGGGCAGTCTCGGCGTGGGGCGTTACGTCACGGAAAAACTGGGGGATGCGCTCCCGATGATCGCGTCGGGCCTCGCCACCCTGGACCAGCGCGCAGCGGAACGCGGCGCGGCCGACTTCGCGACTGCGTCGCCCGAGGACCGCACCGCGCTGCTGACCGCACTGACGGCCGAGCAACCCGGACTCCTGGAAAGCCTCGTCTTCCACGGCTACTGCGGCTACTACCAGGACCCGCGGGTCGTCGCCGCCCTCGGACTCGAAACGCGACCTCCCCACCCCGAGGGCTACCCCCTCGAAACCGGCGACCTCGACCTGCTCGACCCGGTGCGCGCCCGCGACACGCTCTACCGGAAACCCGGGGCGTAGAACCGCAAGCCCCGGAACGCTAGGGCTGGTACCAGATCGGCGAGGTCCAGGCGCGTTCCCGGATCACCGGGCGGTGTTCCGGGGCGCAGCAGGCCTCGAAGCCGGGAGTGATCGACGCCGGGTCCGCGCAAGCGACCCCCGCTTCGACACAGAGCTGCTGGCTCCAGCGACAACTCGGGTTTTCGAGCACGCGGGCATAGTAGAAGGCGTTCTCCCCCGCATCGAAGTCCGGGTCGCGCCACACGGCGCACAGCTGGTCCGCTCCCTGGCCCTTGCGTTCACACGTCGCCGTGTCCACGCTGGCACCGTTTTCGCCGCCGGCGACGTCGTAGACTTTTTCGCGGGCCTTGCCGTCTTCGACCCAGCCCTTCACGACCTGGATCCGTTGGAGCCCGGTCCCGGGAACCGCGGCAGTTCCCGGGTCCCGTGCCGCGCGCACCGCAAAGCGCGGCACGCCCCCGGCCACGTGGTAGACCCTTTCACGCGCCTCGCCCCCCTCGATCCAGCCCTTCACGATCTGGATG
>JAYZFQ010000106.1:0-12070 GCA_036336695.1 Myxococcota bacterium | reverse complement strand
CACTGCGGCGGCGAGACCGAGACCTGCTGCCGCCGCCAGGGCCGGCAGGGCCTGCACGAAGTAGTGCGGCCGGAACTGGAGACCCACGGCAACCCCGGCGAGGCTGGCGACCCACCACGCCCCGAGGATCGCGCGTTCCCGGCTGCCGGCGGCTCCCGACGCGACGAGCCCGGCGACGGCCAGCAGCCACGCGGGTGCCGCACTCGGCGCCTGCTGCTGCAGCGCCACCCGGAGATTGTCGAACCCTTCCGCGATGGAACGGCGTCCGGCGTACTCGAGATTGTGCCACCACACCGCATCCGCGAACGCGTCGTAGGCACCCGCGGCCACGAAGATCCCCACCACCGGGAGCGCCACGAGCAGCGCCCCCGCCCCGAGCGCAATCCCGCGCAAGGGCACCCGCCACGCGCCGCCCGCACCTGGGAGGACACAGGCGAGGATCACCACGAACGCCGCGTTGGTCAGCGCAACCTGCTTGAAGGCCACGGCGAGCGCGCTCGCGGCACCGGCTCCAAACCAGGCGAGAAACCCAGCCCCACCCTCGTCGCGCACCCCGCGATGCACGCAGAACCACAGCGCGACGACGCAGGGAAGCACCAGGAAGGACTCGGTGTTGACCGCCGCGGCCCCGAGCCGGGGATCGGCACCCAGCGCACAGAACACGAGGACTGCGCCGGCCGCCGCCAGGGGCCCCGCGAGTGCCCGAACCAGCCCCCAGAGCGCCAGCAGGGTGGCGAGACTCCACAGTCCCCCGAAGATCCGGACCGCCTCGGCACTCTGCCCGAAGAAGGAAAACGCCAGCCAGTAGGCCCCGAAGGACGCGGGCGGCTTCTGGTTGAACGCATCCCGGTAGGGAACGTCGCCCTCGGACATGCGCCAGGCGATGTACGCGTATTCCCCCTCGTCCCGTTCGAGGGGAAGCGAGACCAACGGCGCGCGAAATGCGACGAAGGCGCACGCGCCCAGCACGAGCCAGGCCAGCGCGATGCGCGCATGCGTGTGTTGCGCCATCCAGGTCGATCGACCGCCCGTGGTAACTCCCTTCCCATGACTGGGCGCCGCGGCCGACGTGCGTTCCATCATCCGGTCCGATCGACCGCCCGTGGTAACTTCCCGCCCATGCCTGGGCGCCGCGGCCGGATACTAGCCCGCCTCTGCATCGTGGCCGCTGGCACTGCCTTCCTGACCCTCGGCTGCGGCACCGAACCGCCCGGCGTACGGCTCGTGCTGCTCCTCAGCGTGGACACGCTCCGAGCCGACCGACTCGGACCCCACGGGTCGGAGCAGGGCCTGACGCCCAATCTCGATGCCCTCGGGGCGGAAAGTACCGTCTTCGAGGCGGCCTATGCCCCTACGGCCCAGACGCTCCCCTCCGTCGCCGCGCTGCTGACCGGGCGCTACCCGCAGGAGTTCGGCATCACGGGAAACCTTTCGCGCTTCCCGGACGACGCCGAAACCCTGGCGCGACGCTTCCGCTCCCAGGGCTGGTCGACGTCGGCCGTCGTGAGCAACTGGGTGCTTCGCCGCGAGATGGGCCTGGATGCGGGCTTCGACCATTTCGACGACCGGCTCCCCCAACTCGAGGCGGCGCGGCCCATGCCCGAGCGGCTCGGCGCCGACACCACCGACGCCGCGCTCGCCGCGCTCGACCGCTGCTTCGCCGAGCCAGACGCGCGGTGTTTCCTCTGGGTCCACTACCAGGATCCCCACGGACCCTACACGCCTCCGAAAGAACTCCGCGCCGAGCGAATGGACGTCGAGCGCGGCTCCCCCGATGGCGACCGCGAGCTGCCGGTGCTCACGCGGTCTTTCGGGAGCGGGGGCCTCCCCGACTACCAGCACCTCGACGACCGCCGGGACGTCGCCTACTACCGGGCGGGCTACGACGCCGAGGTCATGTACCTCGACCGGCAGATCGGGATCCTGCTCGAGGCCATTCGCGCGCGCGGCCTCTGGAACGAGACCGTCGTCGTGTTGACTGCCGACCACGGGGAATCGCTGGGTGAGGAAGACATCTGGTTCGGCCACGGGGAGCGACTCAGCGAAGCCCAGGTCTGGGTGCCCCTCTGGTTCCGCATGCCGGGCAAGGAGCCGGAGCGACGCAGCGACGTCGCGTCGCTTCTCGACGTCGCCCCAACGCTGCAATCCCAGGTGCTCGACCTCCCCTCGCCCGCGGGCGCTCCGGGACGCGACCTGCTTGCACCCGGCGCCAGCGAGCGCCCCAGCACGGTCTACCTCGCCACCCTCCAGGGGTCTCGCGTGCCGCGCATCGGTGTGGTGGAGGGCGGGTTCAAATACCGGGCGGAACTCGGAGCGGACGGTTCCTGGCGGGGCCGACTCAATCGCCGCGGAGACGATTCCGTCGACCTGACAGCCCCTGCCCCCCAGGTCGCCGGCCAGCTCCGCGAACGCCTCGAGGAATTACTCAAACGGTACGCCGCGGCTCCGGCGCCACCCACCGCGCTCGATGCGAAGGATCGCGAGCACCTCGAGGCCCTGGGCTATCTCGGCGGCGACGAGGCCTCCCCCTCCGATGCGGCGCGCGACGGCACGCCATAACCGAGTGCTTCCAGGGCGGCTTCGTCGCGGGGCGTCAGCGCCGCATCCGCCACCCCGGCTTCCCGGCGCGCCCGCCATGCCCGGATCAGCGCCGACATCTCCGCAACCCGCTCGACCCGCTCCTCGGACAAGTTGGCCCGTTCGCCGGGGTCCGCTTCCAGATCGTAGAGTTCCGTTCGCTCTTCCCCCGGCGCTTCGAAGTATTTCCAGCGCCCGCTCCGCACAGCGAAGCCGAAACCCGGGTCCCGGTGCCCCGCGCTAGCAGGCGGATAGTAGGGACGCTGGACGAACACCGGGCGCTCGGGGTCCACCGCAACCGAACGACGGACGTGCGGCATCAGGTCGATGCCATCGAACGCAACCTCCCGCGCCTCGAGACCCAGCGCCGAGACCACGGTCGGCAACAGATCCACGAGGTGGACCGGCTGGGCAAGACGCGCCGGACCGCCGATCCGGCCGGGCCAACGCAGGATGAAGGGAACGCGCACCTCTTCCTCGTAGGTCGTCCGGTTGTGGAACTGCCAGTCGTGATCGAACAGACCCTCCCCGTGGTCGGAAACGATCACCACGAACGTGTTGTCCCAGTCTCGGAACTCGGAGAAGTATTCCACCAGGCGACCGATCGCATCATCCGCATAGCGCACGTTGGCGTCGTAGCGCGCAATGATCTGCTCCTGGCGCGACATCCCCGGCTGCAGGAACTCGTCCTCGAACTGCTGGGGGCGTTGATGGGGACCGTGGGGATCGAACAGATGGACCCAGAGGAATAACGGCGGGGGCGGCGACTCGGCGCGGAGCCAGGCAAGCGCCGCGTCGACCGTCGCGCGGGCATCGCGATCGAATCCGCCTTCGACCCGCAGCCGCTCCCACCGGGCATCGCGCACACGGGAGGTGGCGACCGAAAACTCGTCATCGAAATGCCCGAACCCCTGGTCCATGCCGAAGCGGCGCGAGACGGGATAGGAACTCACGAAGGCCGCGGTCCGATAGCCGTTGCGCTGGAGGATCTCGGCCAGGGTGACCGCGTCTTCGGCGAGGGCGAGTCCATTGCGGACCAGGCCGAGGTCGAGAGGCTCCTGGGAGGTGAACAGGGCAGCATGGGAAGGAGTCGTCGTCCCCATGGGTGCGTAGGCCACCTCGAAGGCCGCCCCTTCCGCAGCCACCGCGTCGATGTTCGGTGTCGTATCGCGCCCGTAGCCGTAGTTCCCCACGTGATCGGCACGCAGCGTGTCCACGACGACGAGCAGCACATCGGGCCGTTCCCCAGGGACCGGCGCGCAGGCTCCCACTCCTACCAGGAGCAGGCCGACACAGACTCCGGTCCTCACGAAGACTCCCGCCGTGGCCGCCCGAGGCTCCACAGGGCGCCGAGCCACGCGACTACGCCGACCGCGGTCACGAAGACACCCACCAGGAAGCTCTGCGGCCGGTACACGAGTTCGAGGCGGCGATCCGCGCCATCCACCGGGATCGCGAGCAAGCCCGCACGTTCCGAGACCGGCTCTGCCACCGCCTGGTCCGACCCGTGCCGCACGACGCGCCAGCCCGGCGCGTGGTTCTGGTTGACGACCACGGTGCCCCCGCTCTCCGACGCCACCTCGATGACCATCCGGTTGGGCGACCAGGCCCCAAACCTGACCTGGCCCGCTGCTCCCGCGAGATAGAGCTCGCCTTGGTAGCCATCCCCGCGGAGGTACGCGGCGCGCGAGGGCACCGGGACCACCTCGTATCCACGCGTCGAGCCGCGATTGGCGAGGAACGCCGGGTACACCCCGCTCAAGGTACTGTAGAGAGGGTTCGAGTCGTCGCGCCGCCAGCCGAGGGCGTCGTACCCGGGGAGCGAGAGGATCTGGCGAAATTCCTCGTTGGACTTCACCGGAATGGGCCGGATCGGAAAGGCCTCGCGCAGAAGCGGCGAACTCACGAGGAAGAGGTCCACCGCCAATGCCGCTACCAAAGCGCCTGCGGCCAGCCCCCCCACGACGCGACGGGAAGTCCAGCGCGCGCAGAACTCCCGAACGGCTTCGACGCCGAAGCCGACGAAGATCGCGAAGACCAGGACCGCAACGATGCCGAACCGCTGGGTCAAGCGGAGGTTGTCCAGGACCGGGAGCGCGTGGAGGGCGCTCCACAGGCTCAGGGGAACGTGGCTGCCCAGGGCGATCCATAGGAAGAGCACCAACACCACCAGGAGCGGGCCGCGTTCCCGTGGCCCCCGGAACACGCCGAGCAGAAACAGAAGCGTGGCGAGCAACCCCACGTACAGCCCTTCGTGGGTCCAGCCCAGGAACTCTTCCGGGCGCGTCGCATAGGCCGCCGCAAGCGTCTGGTTCCGATCGAACAGGGCGTTGCCGAGCGCCGACAGGGTGTACCCGGTGTCGCCGCTCGTGATACGCGGGTGCGCGAGCATCAGCTCGGCCATCGGCAGGAGTTTCGCGGCCGAGAGCACCAGGGCAGCGCCCGCCGTCACTGCGAACACCAAGGCGTGACGGCCGGTGCCCCCAAGTCGAAACACCGCGCAGGCCGCGCTGTAGAACGCGAACAACAAGCCGGTCATGACGACCAGGTAGATCCCACCGCCGTAGACCATCAGGGCCAGGATCGCCCCTGCCCCGAGCGCGTAGCGCAAGTCCGAAAGGGCTCGGCGATAGCACCCGAAGGCCCAGGGCAAATAGGCGAGATTCAGCGCCCAGGTATGACCCACCGTCACGTGCACCGCGTACCAGCTGTTGAACATGAACACGAACGCTGCCGCGAGGCCCCCGAGGCGGCCCCCGCCGAGTTCGCGCAGAAGCCAGTACGCGCCCCACATGCCCACCGCCAGGGACAGGAAGATTTCGAGCTTGAGGCCGACGACCTCTCCGAACAGCAGGGTCAACCCGAAGGTCGGAGCGAGCACCCGGGACTCGGGGTTGGCGAAGAGCGGCACCCCGGACCAGTTGTACGGGTTCCACAGCGGAAACTCGCCGTAGTCCAGGATCGTCGACCGCGGCACCGCGTGATGGAAGAGGTGCTGGTCCCAGTCGAGGATCCCCCAGTTCCCCAGATCGATGAACACCGGCGCCGCGAACAGGAGCGCCACGGCACCCAGCAGCAGAACGACGCCGACCTCGGCAAGAGCCGGTCTGGAGCGAGGACTGCTCAATGGAGCCTCTCGAGCCTCCGCTGGTTGCCCCCAGAGAGATAGCCGATCGGGCTATGCTGCGGCCGGAGGAACCGCCCTTGGACCCCAAGATCGCGCTCGTCACCGGCGCGAGCCGCGGAATCGGCAAGGCGACCGCGCTTCAGCTCGCGCGGTGCGGCTTCGACGTCGTCGTCACCGCTCGCACGCTCCAGGAGGGAGAGCGTTACGAGCACTCCTGGACCGTCAAGAAGAGCGACACGAGCGCGCTGCCCGGAAGCCTCGAGACCACCGCCGCCGAAATCGAAGCCCTCGATCGACGCGCCCTGCCCGTCCGGATGGACCTGCTCGACGCCGAAAGCATCGAGGCCGCCGTCGCCCGGGCCCGTGAGGTCTTCGGCCGTATCGACGTGCTCGTCAACAACGCGGTCACCACGGGGCCGGGCAGCCTCGACATGTTTCTCGACACCCCGCTCGAGGTGATCGAGCGCTACCTGCGCGGCAACGTGCTGGCCGGCGCGCACATCACCCAGCTGATATTGCCCGAACTCCTGGAGCGCAAGTCCGGCGCGATCGTAAACGTCACCTCCTATGCGGGTCAGTTCGACCCGCCGGCCCCCGCCGGCCGCGGCGGCTGGAGCTTCGCCTACGGCGGCTCGAAAGCGGCCTTCCACCGGTTGGCGGGAATCCTCGCCGTCGAGCACCCGGATTCCGGGGTCCGCTTCTTCACCCTCGACCCGGGAACCGTCGCCACGGAGATGATGCAGCGAAACCAGAAAGCCCAGAACCTGGAGAACTTCGACGCAGTCCCCATGGACGTCCCCGCAGCGGCCATCGCCTGGCTCGCCACGGCGCCGGAAGCCGTGGAGTTGAACGGCCAGGCCGTCCACGCCTACAAACTCTGCAAGGCTCACCGCCTCGTGGCAGGCTGGCCGCCCGAGGACTGAGCCCACCCGCCGCGCACGCTCACCGGCGCCAGCGCAACGACAAGCCCACGGCGATCGCGAAGTTCACCGCCAACCCGATCACCCCGATGTGGATGCCTTCCACGCGCTTCACCCCCAGCAGCGCGCCGCCGGCGGCCAGGAGCGTACCGACGAGGACACCGGCGAACGCCGGCCCGGCGCGCAGTCCGCGCCAGTGCAACGCCACGAGAAAGGCCGGCGCGCACTGGATCAGGAGTTCCATCTTGAGCTCGATCAAGCCCCAGAGCGTCACGTCGCGCGCAACCAGGGCGAGCAAGGCCATCGCGACCATCACGACCCCGGCGAGCCGCTTGCCCAGCCGGGTCGCGGCGGCGTCCCGGTGCGGACGGCCGAGCAGGTCCTCGGCCAGCATCGAGCCCAGGGAAAGCAACACCGAGTCGGCCGTCGACATGATCGCTGCGAGCGCGCCGAGAAAGACGAGCACCGCGGCCAAGGACGCCGCGGGGCCCGCGGCCGCCCACTGCTCCAGGAGGCGTGGCATCACGGAATCCGCCTCCACGCCGCCCAGGCCAGCGAACCGCGGGATTGCCGCCAGGCCGATCAAGGTCACGACGAGCGTCGTCGCAAGCGGCATGAAGGTCATCAGGGCCATCGAACGCTGCAGCGTGCGCCCGCTGCGCGCGGCGTAGACACGCTGGATCGCCTGGGGGTAGATCACGCTCGCGATTCCCATCAAGACGATGCTGCTGAACCAGTTCGCCGTCTCCCGCGCACCCGGAACCGCGGCGGCTTCCGGCCGGACGGCACCCACCGCCTGGCTCAAGGACCCGAGCCCACCCGCTTCGCCCAGGAGCCAGGCCAGCAGAGCCGAAAGCCCGAGAAACATCAGGATCGCCTGCCCCGCATCGGTCCAGGCCACGGCCCGCATGCCGCCGAGCGTCTCGTAGAACAGGACGACCGCAGCGAGGAGTCCGATTCCCATCTCGTAGGACACGATCCCGCCGGTGACATGCTCCGCCATCACTCCCATCGCCTTGAGTTGGGCGAACAGAAAATTCGCGAGCGCCACGACCATCAGCGTCGCGACAGCCAGGCGAAGCGCCCCTCCGGCTCGCTCGCCCCCGAAGCGGTGCCGGACCCAGTCTCCCGGCGTGATGAATCCCTCGCGCACGGCAACCGGCCGCAACCGGGGCACCAGGGCGTGGAAGACCACCACGATCGACATCATGAAACCCGTCGCCATGATCCACGAAAAGCCCCGGCGATAGGCCTCCCCGGGATAGCCCAGCAGGGAGTTCCCGCTGTAGGCCGTGGCGTACAGGGTCAGGAAGAGCACGAACACGCCCAGTTCCCGGCCCGCGAGGAAGTGATCCGCCGGCGATGCATCGCGCCGCGCACGACGCGCGATCTCGGCAATCGCGGCCAACAGCGCCACGTAGGCAACGAGCGCAACCACACCCAGTTGCCCGAAACTCACGTCCCGCCCTCGTCGATATCCGTCATCAGCCAGGCGAGCGCATTCAAGACGGCCGCGCCGACGTAACAACCGATCGCCACCGCCACCCAGTCGGGCAACCCGAAGAGCACGCCACTCGCCCCGCCGGGCTCCCGGTACCAGGGAACGGACAGGACGTACAGCACGCCCACACCGATGAGCAGCAGCCGGCGCAGACGCTGTCTCAACGCGCCTCCTCGGGCGTGGCGGGCGCAAGGCAGCCGGGGTCATCGAACTGCGGCCGGTTGACCCGGCGGCTTACGGCCGCGAACTCCAACTCGGAATCGGGACAGGGCCGCAGGAGCGGCAACAATCGGACCGCATCGGCAACCTCGGGATCGAGCCAGGCATCCCACTGCTCCGGCGGCAGGATCGCCGGCATCCGGTGGTGCACCGGTGCGAGCCGCGCATTCGCCGGGACGGTGACCAGGGTACAGGTCTCGAGCCAGGCGCCCGCTTCGTCGCGCCAGCGTTCGTGGAGTCCCGCGATGGCGAACGGCCCGCGGTCCGGGCGCCGGATATGGTGGGGCTGGCGCGACCCACGGCCCTTCCCCGCCCACTCGTAGAAGCCGTCCGCCGGAACGAGGCAACGCCGGTGGCGGAACGCCTCGCGAAAGGAAGGCTTTTCGACCAGCGTCTCGGAACGCGCGTTGATCAGGCGCGCCCCCATGCGCGGGTCCTTGGACCAGTGGGGCACGAGCCCCCAGCGCCGCCGACGGAACTCCCGGGCGCCGCTGCTCCCGGCCTGCACCGTGCCCACTTCCTGTGTCGGCGCGATGTTGTACCGCGGTGCGAGCTCGGGAACCGCATCCAGCGCGAAACAGTCCGCAATCTCTTCCGGCGGCGTGGTGAGCGTAAAGCGACCGCACACGACTATCGAGCCCCTCCTCGTGCCGCTACAGTACCGCGTCCCCGCCACCCCGAGAAAACCGGGAGGCCCGCATGCCGGAAGAAACGAGCTCGCCCGAAACCCGAGAACCCGCGCCGCTGCTGGCCGTCCGGGGCGCGATCGGGGGCACGCTCATGGGCCTCGCCAACCTCGTGCCCGGAATCAGCGGCGGGACGATGCTCCTTGCCGCGGGCATCTACCCCGCCTTCATCCGGGGCATCGCCGAAGTCACGACGCTGCGCTTCCGGGTGCGCTCGCTCGTACTCCTGGCGAGCGTGGTCGTCACGGCAGCCCTCGCAATTCTCCTCCTTGCCGGCACCGTGAAGGACCTCGTCCAGGATCACCGGTGGATCATGTACAGCTTGTTCATCGGCTTGACGCTGGGCGGCGTACCGCTGCTCTGGCGAACCGCGCGGCCCGCGACCCCCGGGCTCTACGTCGCAGCTGCTGTCGCCTTCGCACTCATGGCACTCATGGGGGCCACCGCCGGTACCGCGGGCGGCGACCAGGAGCGGAGCCTGCCCCTCATCTTCCTCGCGGGTGTCGCCGCGTCCTCGGCCATGATCCTGCCGGGCGTGAGCGGCGGCTACCTGCTCCTCCTGCTGGGGCAGTACGAACCCATTCTGGGCACCATCGAGCAGCTCCGGGTCGGACTGCTCGGAGACAGCGGCAGCGGCCCGAACCCTGCCCTCATTCTCGACGCCCTGTGGGTCGTCGTACCCCTCGGCCTCGGCGTCGTAGCCGGGGTCGTGGGCGTGAGCAACCTGTTGCGCTGGCTGCTTTCGAACGCCGAGAAGGCCACCCTGGGGGCGCTCCTGGGCCTGCTCCTCGGTGCCGTGGTCGGCCTGTGGCCCTTCCCGGAGGGCGAGACACCCGGGCCGGGACTCCTTGCCGGAGCGCTCGCGGTCGCGCTGGCCGGATTCGCAGCCACCGTTGCCCTTGGCCGGCTGGGCCGGCCAGCGGGCGACGAAGGGTAGCCGCCTCCCCAGTCTTGCCGGCTGCTCGCCGGCGCAGGCCGCGCGCAAGGAACGGGGCAAACAGCCCGGCAGGTCTGGAGAAGCAACGGACCCGCGCGAATGAGCACGGAACTTGCACCGTCCAAGGGCTCGTCCGTTTCGCGGAGGCCCAACGATGCACGCCATATCCCGATTCGCCCTGCTCCTGGCGGTGTCGACGCTCGTCCTGCCCGGCTGCTACTTCAGCCGCCGTGCGGCCGACGTGGATCGGACCCCCGTGGTCGATACCGGGATGGGCGCGGCCGTGATCCTGCCCGGGGAGACGGCGCCGTCCCTGCCGACCGGTACCGCGGCCCCCGGAGGCAACCAGACCTCCCGCCATGGACCACACGGCAGCGACACCCGCACCCAGGGTGCGGCCCAGCCTGCGACGGGAAAGCTCAGCCAGATCGGCGGCACCGCAATCGACGAGGATCGCCATGAGTCGGGCCAGGAAACGCCCCTGCTCTTCAAGTGGCTCACCGCTCCCCTCGGCCTGATTGCCGCCCCCTTCGCATGGGCCGCCCAGGAAGCCGCGGGCGACCCCGAACCCGGCCCGCCGGTCCCGGAACGCGTGGCTCCGCGACCCGCCCCTGCACCGCCGCCGGAAGACTTCGAGACGCGCAACCTCCGGCGAATGGAAGAAGAACTCGCCCGGCGCAGCCCGGCGCCGGAACCCAACGCGTCCGCGAACCCGCAAAACGCTCAGCGCGCACGCGTGTCGGAAACCCGAGCCCCGGCAGGCGCGCCGCTGTCCATCGCCGACGAACTGGCCGCACTCCAGCGGGCGCCGGACCGGGCGGCGCCCCCCAGGCAAACGACCCCCGCACCCATCGAGCGCCGCGCCGGGGCCCCGGTCGCCACGCAGGACCCGAAGCAGATCGCGGACGGAATCGTCGACCGGAACGAAGACGGCCGGGTGGATCAGTGGATCTACCGGGAAAACGGCGAGATCGTCCGGAAGCTGCTCGACGAGAACTTCGACGGCCGACCGGAAACGACCCTGCACTACGACCCCCTCACCCACCGGGTCGTCCGTGTGGAAGAAGACACCGATAGCGACGGAAACGTCGATACGTGGACGGGCTACAAGGACGGCAAGATCCAACGCCGCCGCTTCGATGGGGACGGCGACTCCCAGGTCGATACATGGACCTACTATGAAGCCGGATCCATCGCACGACACGAACAGGACACGACCGGCGATGGCTTCCGCGACCGCATCGGCCACTACGCTGCCGGGCGCCTCGTCCGGGACCAGCACGATCGCAACGGCGACGGTCGCCCCGATCTCACCACCCACTACGACGCCGAGGAGCGCGTCGTGCGTCGCGAGGAGGACGCGGACGGGGATGGGAACATCGACGTGATCTCCTACTACGAGAACGGACGCCTGGCGCGCAAGGAACTCCTGGGCGATCCGGCCACCGCAACCCCCTGAGGCCACGAGGTTCCCGTGCCCCGAACACCGATCCAAGGACTCGCCTTCCTGCTGGGCTTTGCCATCGCCCTGTGGCTCGCGCCGTTCCGGGTCGCGGCGGCCTACGCAGAGGAGCCGGCACCGCGCTGGGGCCAGGCCGAAGCTCGCCTGCACGCGGCCGTCAACGCCGAGCGCACCCGGAACCACCTGATCCCCCTGGAACGCCACCCGGAACTCGACGCCGTCGCCCGCGCCCATAGCGAGGACATGGCCCGCCGCGGCTATCTCGCCCACGTGAACCCGGACGGCCTCAACCCCCTCGAGCGGGTTGAAGCGGCCGGACTCGATCACTTCAGCCTGCTCGCGGAAAACGCCGGGCTCACGGACCAGCCCCACCCCGCCACGGAAATTCTCCGCGGTTGGATCGCTTCGCCACAACACCGGGACAATCTCTATGCGCCGCCGTTCAACATGACGGGCCTCGGCATCGTGCGCGCGGGAAACGGCACTTGGTACGTGACGCAGCTCTACGCCACGGTGCCGCGATGATGCAGGAAGCCAAGCATGCGCAGCGCACCAGGCGACTCGAATCGACTTTCACGTTCAACTGGAACCACGGAACTTTCATGCACTTTGCCAAACACATCTTGCGCCGCCGCGCGGCG
>JAYZFQ010000105.1:0-5029 GCA_036336695.1 Myxococcota bacterium | reverse complement strand
CCGCGGGGCTTAGTGGCCCCGGACCAGGAAGTCGGTGGACGTGAAACGGCGCCGGACCCGCTCCTCGGCGGGGGTGGAACGCACGTCGTAGGATTCGCGACGCCAGCCGCTGTCGTCGACGACGCGGTAGGACACCTCGGCGACGGGATCGAAAACGCTGGACCGTTCGCCGTTGGGCCAGTCCGGGTAGTTGATGACGTCGTTGCTGAACCGGTGGACCGGGATTCCCACGTCGAGGAGCCGGCCCCGGCTCGCCCGGGTGATGACGTAGAGCGGTTGCTGGGTCTGCCAGTCCACGTAGATCACGATGGACTGGAAGCCCTGGTTTTCCATCCGGAGCCGGCCCTCCAGGACCACCGCCCAGCGAACGTCCCAGCGGTCGCTCGCGACCGAAAGGCCGTGGGGGCCGAAGTTGCGCTGCTTTTCGTTCGGGTAGCCAGGACGCGAGCCGTTGAGGGGCGCGATGACCTCCCGCTCGCCGCGCACGCGCCAGACGTAGGCGTTCGGGCGCAAGGCCAGGGCGGTGAACCCGCGGCGGATGTCCTCGGTCTGGTGGATGGAAATCGCGCTCGCCGGGTTCAGCGAGCCCGAGGCCCCCGTGTAGGCCTCGCCGCCAAAGGGCATGCCGCCGCCGCCGGTATCCCCGGCGACGCTGTACCGGGGGATGTACATGCCGTCGACCCAGGGCGTGGCCGAGCGCCGGACCTTTCGCATCGTCGGGACGTAGACGAACGTGTTGTCGGAGAGGCTGTACTTCTCTTCGGCTTCCTCGGGCCGCACCTGTCGCCAGGCGAGATGACGGGCGGCCTGGGGTTTCAGGAAACGGCCGCCCGCGACCCAGAGGTCGTCGGACGAACCCTCCACGGCGTACTGCGTCTCGGCCAGGTCGGTTCGATGGCCGGTCTGGTAGAAGAAGAAGAACCCCTCGGAGGTGTGGTCCTGTCCCAGGCGCGGCGCGACGTCGACGAGACGGAAGTTGCCCACCGGGCCGGAGCCCCGGAAGCGATTCTCGAGATTCCAGGCCCACTTCGCCCCGGCCTGGGGGGAGCCGACGTCGATGGTATCGGGCGGGAAGGGCAGGCCCGCGACGTAGTCCTTCAGGTTTCCGTCTGCGTCGAGCCGCGCCTTCCCCGCATAGCGTTGCGTGGCGGAACGGAAGAACTCGGGGACCGGGTACCGGCGGTGGCAGTCTCCGATCACCATCTGCATCCCGGGAAAGAAGAAAACGTGACGCTGTTGCCAGATCTCGTGGGGCAGCAGTTGGCGCAAAGCGGACAGGGAGTCGTAGGTGAGCTTCTGGCCGCGTTCGAGCCGCCGGGGAACGGCATCGGAGATCCCCGGCCCGATGGGTCCGCTGATGCTCGGACACTGGTTCTCGGGCGGCGGGCCGCCGCTCGCCGGCCCGGCCAGGAGCCAGCCGGCGCTGAGGAGCAGCAAAGGGCGTCTCACGGCATACCTCCGGGCTGCTTTCGAGATCGGTCCGACAGTCTATCCTAGACGGCGCGAGGCCCCATGACGCGTCGATCGATCGGTTTCCCCCTGGTTCTGCTTGCGGTCTTGTTGCTCGTGGTGGTGTTGCTCGGCGTCGGTTGGCAGTTGCTCGTGCTGAACCGGGGCATCGAGGAAGTGGACTGGGTCCTCGTGGTGGCGGGAGCCGGGGGTTCGCTCTCGATCGGGGTCGGCCTGGTCTGGCTCTCGGCGTGGCTGGTCCGCGAGATCGGGGCGAACCAGCGACAACGCGCCTTCCTGGACGCGGTGACCCACGAGATGAAGACCCCCCTGGCTTCCATGCGCCTCTACCTCGATACCCTGGACCGGCACGACCCGGAGCCCGCCCGACGACGCGAGTTCCTGGGCAACATGCGGGGAGACCTGGAGCGCCTCGACCGCACCGTGGAGCAGGTGCTTGCGGCCGCGCGGGCCGAGGACCGGCGTACCCGCGCCCAACTCGAGCCGGTGCCTCTCCTGGACCTGTTGCGCCGCTGCATCGCCGAGATCCGCGAGACACACCAGCTTCCCGACCGCGCCGTTGCCCTCGAAAGCCAGGAGGAGGCCCGGGTTCGAGGCAGTGCAGGCGAGTTGATGGTGGTGTTCCGCAACCTGCTGGAAAACGCGGTCAAGTATTCCGAAGCCCCGGTGGAAGTCCGTGTCCTCGTTCGCGGGGCGGTCGATGGCCGGGTGGCCGTCGAGATCTGCGACAGCGGGGTGGGCATTCCCTCGGACGAGCTGAGGAAGATCTTCCAGCGGTTCTACCGAGCGGGGCGCGACGTGCAGCGCAAGGCGTCGGGCCTCGGACTCGGCCTGTTCATCGTTCGCAACCTCGTGCGCCGCCAGGGGGGGCGCGTCGTGGCGCGAAGCGACGGTTTCGGCCACGGGAGCCGGTTCGTGGTCACGTTGCGCGCCTGCTGATGGCCCGGATCCTGGTCGTCGAGGACGAGGCTCACATCGCGCGCGGCCTCCAGTTCAACCTGGAAGCCGAGGGCTACGAAGTGGCGCTGGAGGCGAGCGGCGCGAACGCCGCGACGCGCCTTGAAACTGGCGACGATCACTGGGACCTGGTGATTCTCGACTTGATGCTTCCCGGAATGAGTGGCTTCGAAGTCGCCCGTCGGGCACGCGCGGCGGGCGTCCTGGTTCCCATCCTGATGCTGACGGCGAAGGACGACGTCCAGGACCTGGTGCGTGGTCTCGAAGAAGGGGCGGACGACTACCTCACCAAGCCGTTTCGGCTCGACGAACTCCTCGCGCGCGTACGCGGGCTGCTGCGCCGCCGCCGCTGGGACGGCGCGGTCGCAGTGCCGGGGCGACCGGAGGCGGTGCGCATCGGCGAATCCGAGGTGTACTTCGATCGCTTCGAGATCGAAACGCCGCGGGGGACCGTCAGTCTCACGACCCGCGAGGCCGGCCTGCTGCGCGCGCTCCTCTCGCGGGAGGGCGAAGCCCTGACGCGCGGGGAACTCCTCGAAGAAGTCTGGGGCCTGCGCCCGGACACCCGCACGCGCGTCGTCGACAATTTCGTCATGCGGTTGCGCCGCTACCTGGAGCCCGACCCGTCGGACCCCCGGCACATCCTCTCGGTGCGCGGCCACGGCTACCGCCTGCTGCGCTGAACCCGGCGGGGTCAGAGTTCGATGGATTCCTCGATCAGCATGACCGGGATGCCGTCGTCGACCGGGTAGAGGATCCTGCCGTCTTCCCGCACGAGCCCCTCGGTGGGCGCGCTCTCGAGTTGGGTGCCGCCCCGGTTCCGGACGGTTCCCGCGCGCACGTCTTCGGCCAGCTTGGACAGCACCGCGTCGGAAGCGACGGATACCGGCTGCTTCGTTTCCGGGCACACCAGGATGTCGAGCAACTCTTCGCTCACGGGCATGGCGGGTCTCCTTGTCACTCCCTAGTCGACGTATCCTAACTGACGCAGGAGCTTGCTTTCGAGGGGATCGAAGGAGACCGGCGCACCGCCGGTCGCGCCGGCCCGCCAGTTCTCCGCCAGGAAGGCGTCCAGTTCGCGACGCAGGTTCCCGGCGACTTCGGGGTGCTCGGACAGCGCGTTGCGCGTTTCTCCCGGGTCTTCCTGGAGGTCGTAGAGCGCGAACTCTCCGAACTGCCGGACATCGCGGGGGTGCTGGGAATGCACCAGCTTGAAGCGGCCGCGGCGCACGAAGTTCTGGGGCGGTTGGCGCACGCCCGCGTGTCCAAACACGGCCGGCGCTGCTTCGGCGGGGTTTTCGATCCACGTCAGGAGGGTGCGTCCCTGGACCTGGGGCGGGGTCTCGAGGCCCAGCAACTCCAGCACCGTCGGCAGCAGGTTGACCAGTCCGACGGGGGTTTCCACGACCTGCCCCGCCGGGAGGCGGCCCGGCATGCGCAGGAGCAGGGGCACCCGGGTCGTCGGGCGGAAGGGCGTCTTGCCGTGGCCGAGGATCTCCCCGTGCTCGTGGAAACTCTCGCCGTGGTCGGCCGTCACGACGAGGAGGCCCGGCGCATCCTTCCAGCGGGCGAAGACTCCGTCCAGGAGCCTCGCGACCTGGTCGTCGAGATAACGGATCTCCCGGTCGTAGCTGGCGATGTAGTAGGCGAGATCCGCCGTCGGTTCCTCGGCGCCGGGCGGGGTGCGTCGCTGGTGCTTCGGAATGTCTTCGATCCGGAGGAGATGGGACGCGTGCGCGTCGGGGAAGAGCGCGGCGTACTCTTTCGGCGGGATGTAGGGGCCGTGGGGATCCATGTAGTGGACCCACAGGAAGACCGGCTCGTCCCGGGGTTGTTGGTCGAGCCAGGCCAGGGCCTCGTTCGTGACGATGGTCGCGTCCGTAAAGCGCTTCACGCCCGAGTCGTCCATGTCCCGGTAGGGACGCCCGGGGAATTCCCGCGAGAAGCCGTCGAGCCAGGACTCGACGAAGGTGTCGAAGCCCTGGTGGAACTGCATGCGGCGGCCGATGCTGGCGTTCGAGACCACCGCGCCCGTGTTGTACCCAGCGCCCGACAGGATCTCGGCGAGGGTTTCCTGGTTCCAGTCGAGGGCCCGTTTCGGTGACCAGACGACCCCGTTGCGCCCCGGGTAGGTGCCCGTGAGCAGCGAGGCGGTGCTGGGCCAGGTGCTCGGCCAGTGGGCCGTGGCCTCGTCGAACCGGACGCCCTCGGCGGCGACCTGGTCGAGGTTGGGCGAGACGTCCAGGGCGTAGCCGTAGCTCCCCAGGTGGTCGGCCCGGAGGGTGTCGATCGTGACGAGCACGAGGTCCGGTTGCGCGGGGGGTTGGGGCGTGGTGCTCGGGGTGCACGCGAAGACGGCGAAAAGGGCCGCAACCAGGCAGCTGGCCCGCGCGGAGGTGGTGGAACAAGACATTGAAATCATTGAAGATTCTAACGCCAGTCTAGCGGCGGTTCACGCGCAGCGCCGCGGCGGGGAATTTCGATACGCCGCGTCTTGACTGGGGCGAACCTATTCAGTATTCCACGGCCCGGATTTTCGGAAAGCAGGCGTTGCGTCGACCCGGGCGCGACAACCCGCCTCCGTCCACCGTTGCTTTGAGTG
>JAYZFQ010000104.1:0-17730 GCA_036336695.1 Myxococcota bacterium | reverse complement strand
GACCTACCCGATCCACCGTCCCGCGCCGGAGTTCGTCGATCAGTCGACGTCCGTCGAGGTGCTCGAGACGGGCATCAAGGTCGTCGACCTGATCGCCCCCTACAACAAGGGCGGCAAGGTCGGGCTGTTCGGCGGCGCCGGCGTCGGAAAGACGGTCGTCATCATGGAGCTCATCAACAACATCGCGAAGGAGCACTCGGGTTACTCCGTCTTCGCGGGCGTGGGCGAGCGAACGCGCGAGGGCAACGACCTCTGGCACGAGATGCAGGACTCGGTCCTCTCGGACGGCTCCACGGTTCTCGACAAGGCGGCCCTGGTCTACGGCCAGATGAACGAGCCGCCGGGAGCGCGCGCACGCGTCGGTCTGACGGGTCTGACGGCGGCGGAGTACTTCCGCGACGAAGAGGGCAAGGACGTGCTCCTCTTCGTGGACAACATCTTCCGCTTCACCCAGGCGGGTTCGGAGGTTTCCGCGCTCCTCGGTCGGATCCCTTCGGCGGTGGGCTACCAGCCGACCCTGGCCACGGACATGGGGGAACTGCAGGAGCGGATCACGTCGACGAAGAAGGGCTCGATCACCTCGGTCCAGGCCATCTACGTTCCGGCCGACGACCTGACCGACCCCGCACCCGCAACGGCCTTCACCCACCTGGATGCGACGACGGTCCTGAACCGGGACATTGCGGCGCGCGGTATCTACCCGGCGGTCGATCCCCTGGATTCCACCAGCCGGAGCCTCGACCCGCAGGTGCTGGGCCAGGAGCACTACGACGTGGCGCGCGGCGCCCAGCAGGTGCTCCAGAAGTACAAGGACCTCCAGGACATCATCGCGATTCTCGGCATGGACGAACTCTCCGAGGACGACAAACTCGCCGTGGCCCGAGCCCGCAAGCTGGAGCGGTTCCTGTCCCAGCCCTTCCACGTGGCCGAGCAGTTCACCGGCACGCCGGGCGTCTACGTGCGGCTCGAGGACACGATCCGCGGCTTCAAGGAGATCATCGAGGGCAAGCACGACGACCTGCCCGAGCAGGCGTTCTACATGGTGAGCACCATCGACGAGGTGGTCGAAAAGGCGAAGCGCCTCGCATGAGTCTCGAACTGGTGATCGTCACGCCGTCGGGCGAGGCCTACCGCGGCCGCGTCGAGCGCGTCGTACTGCCCGGGACCGAGGGAGACTTCGGTGTGCTCGCGGGCCACGAACGCTTTCTCTGTCCGCTGCGCACGGGGGAGGTCCACATCACCACCGAAGAGGGTGGAACCCTCGGGGCCGCGGTGGCGGGCGGGTTCGCCGACGTCGGTGCGGAGGAAGCCGTGGTGCTGGCCGAGGCTTGCGAGACTGCCGACCAGATCGACTTCGACCGGGCCGAGCGCGCCCGGACGCGGGCCGAAGAAGCCCTGGCCCAGATCGAAGACCACTCCGATCCGGCCGGGTTGCGGGAGCAGGAGGCCGCGTTGCGGCGCGCCGTCAACCGGATCCAGGTGGCGGAGAAGAGTCTCTAGGCGCCCGGTCCCACGAAGATCGGGGAAGACCAGGCGCGCTCCTCGTGGTCGGCGAGGCAATCGTCGCCGTCGGCTGTGCGGTCGTCGCCCCAACAGGGAGAGACCGCGATGCAGGCGCCGTCGGCGTCCCGGGTACAGCGCAGGCCGCCGGCGTTCACGGCCGGTGTCGGCTCCTGGATGGCGCGGGCGTAGTAGATCACCTCCCGGCCCTCCCCGATCCATTCGGGGTCCTCGAAGGCAACGCTGCAGCCGGTCCCGTCTCCGGGACAAGGCAGGACGCGCCAGGGGTCTTCGATGAGTTCCCCGATCGGCTCGTCGGCGTCGCGCTGGGCGCGGATGCGCACGATCTCGATGCGCGTGATCGCGCGGCGCCGCTCACCGGGGAAATAACATTCGCCGAGGCAGAGGGCTTCCAGGCGTTCCGGTGTGAGCGCGTCCTTGACGTGATCGGGACACCCGGGGCGTTGTTCGAAGGCGCCGACGGCCGTGACGCGAAAGCGCGGAGCAACCCGCTGGCCCGACACTTCCGTTCCCATCGGGACGGGACCCGAAGGCGCGTTCAGCAGGTCGAACCACAAGAGAATGCGTTCCCCCGAAGTGGCGTAGACTTCCCGGCGCATCAGCGCATCCCAGATCGATTCGCGGCTGCGACTGTCGGCGTGCACCGCGACGAGACCGCCCGTCAACAGCATCGAAGCGCCCCGCTCCATGTCCCGCCGCTTGGACAGGGGCAGCTCCGAGAGGACGAGGGGCTCGGCGCGCGCCTCGGGCGCGCGGCGATCGGCGGTGAGGCGCCGCAACAGACGCGGCTGGTTGGAGGCCTCGGTGTTTTCGACCCGGGCGAATTCCTTGAAGCCGTTGCCCGCCCGGGCATCGTGGGTATCGCTGGAGCCGATGACGCCGAAGCGGTAGCGGCGGGGCGCTGCGGAATCTCCCCGGGTGAGCGCGAGGGCGTACTGTGCCGAGCCGCCGGGCCGGTGCGAAAACGCGGGGGCGAAACAGTCCCTGCACTGGTCGCAGTCGAGCCACTCCGTAGCCGCGACGCCCGGGATGGTGTTGTGGCCGGCGGCACCGGCTTCGAGATAGATGGCCCGGGCCTCGGCGATGCGGGCTTCGCAGTCCGCGGAGCCCGGGTCCTCGCAGCGCCCGCGGATGATCTCGCCGGCCTGCCAGCAGCAGGGCAGGAAGTCCGCGCTGGGCGCCGGGCACACCGGGGCGCCCTCGGCCAGGGCACCGGGCCAGTCTCTCCAGGCCTCGGCACTCCCGTGTCCCGAGTAGATCTCGAACAGCCGTTCGCGTTCGGGGTCGTGTTGCGCCTCTTCGAGCGGCCGGGCCAGGGAAAACCCCGTCGGTGTCATCAGGCCCCAGGAGGTTCCGTGGGGAATCACGAGGCTTTCGACGCCCCAGGCGTCGAGCTTTTCGAAGAGCTCCGCCGGGTTTGCCGCGACTTCGTGACAGTCGCTCGGCAGCTCGGGGCTCGGAACACCCGCCGGGCACAGGGGGCTGGCCTGCACTTCCTCGGTGTAGCGTTGGTAGTCGGCGTAGAGCTGGCGGTCTTCGAAGTCGAGGAGCGGCGCCACGAGGCGGGAAACCAGCGGCAGCGGGGTGACGCGAAACTCGGGGCGCGGCGCGGCGATGGGACGCCGGGGGATCTGACCGGCACCGGTGTCGCGCAGCACCACGTTCTTGTGGCCGTAGTGGTCGCGCGGTGTCGCACCCACCTGGGTCCATTCCCAGCCGAGGAACGAGACCAGGTCCGGGTTTTCGGCATCCCCCGCGACTGCGTTGCACTGACGGATCGATTCGATGGTTTCCTGCCAGTGCTGTGGACTCACGCCCTCCGCGTGGTCGTTGATGCTCCAGAAGTCGAGATCGGCGCAGAAGCGTGCAAAGTCGCAGGCATCGGCAGGGGGGTGAAGCCCGGATCCCCCCAGCATGGGAAGGCTCGTTACGAACGCGTCGGGGGAGAACACGGTGTGCACGTGCAGGTCGCCGAACAGGATCTGGTCCGTGTCGGCTTCGGGGTGGGTGTCCCGGGCGCCGACCTGGCGTTCGGCCCGGGCGGAAACCGCGGCTTCGGGGAGCGCCGAGACCGTGACGTCTCCCGGTCCCACGTGCTCGCCCGAGCAGGCGACACACGCCAGTCCGAGCCAGATCGGAATGCGGGCAGCGGCCCACGCGCTGCGCGCCCGGGGTTTCTCGGTCGGCATGGGCGACAGCTTCGTGGGCGCCCCGTGCGGGGTCAACCGGAAACCGCCCGGGTCGGTTACCGGCCGTCGGAGATGCGGCGTGCCTTCAACTTCGGGCGGCCGTCTTCCAGCGCGATCCGGAAGCGGAAGCGCGCCTTGGCGCCGAACCGCGCCGCCAGGCTCGCCCGCTGGCGCGAAACCAGGGCCTCGAGCTTCGGCCGGGTGAGTCCGCGCGCGCTGGCGCCGCTCGCGCGCTGGGCGTCGCAGTACTGGTCGAAGAGATCGGCGTGGCGCTCGGCGGCCGGGGAATCCGCGGCCTGGGTCGCAGGGTCGCGAAGGTCCGCCTTGAACTGGTGGCGCGCGTAGGTTCCGGTCTCGATTTTCCGTAGGGTTTCGTCCCACTGGCGCTTGAAGGCCGGGTAGCGGGAGACGATCGACTGGAGCCTGAAGCGCAGCGCGGTGTTCTGGATGGGTGTGCTGGAGAGCCGGCGCAGCTGTCTCTCGGTCGCCGCTCGCAGGGAAGCGGGCTCCCGGGGTTGGACCCCCAGGAAATACCGCTCGTAGTCCAACCGGAGTTGCCCGATCTGGTGGTCGAGTTCGCGGAGGTTTTCTTCGAGTTCCATGGGCCGGGCGTCATTCCCCCGGCACCGGATCGGAGCCTCGCCGGCCCCGCTTGAGCGACCGGGGATGACGCGCCGCCCGGCGTGTCCCGAAAGGGCGCGTCAAGATCGGTCGATCAGCGCGTCAAAATCGATGGCATCGGGCGCCGGCTCGGCGCCTTCGGCCAGTGGCGGCAGTTCGCCCACCTGGGCGTCGCCCAGGGCGTCGCGAAGCGCTCCCAGGTTGGCCGCGTCTGCGGCCGAGAGCGGCCCATCCGCGTGGGAGATCACCACCCCGGCCACGGAAAGTCCCCTGGCAACCGCGGCTTCGAGGGTCAACAGGGTGTGGTTGATGGTGCCGAGGGCGGCCCGGGCGACGACGAGGACCGGCAACCCGAGCTCCCGGGCCAGGTCCGCCATGCAGTGCTGGGCGTCTACGGGGACGAGGAGCCCGCCGGCGCCCTCGACGATGACGCAATCATGACGCGCCTTGACGCGCTCAAAGGCCCGCAGCAGGGCCCAGAATTCGACGCTGCGGCCTTCGGCCGCGGCAGCCACGGTGGGGGCAGCGGGCAGGGCAAAGCGCAGGGGGCAGACGTCGTCGAGGGGGTCGGTGTCGCCCGCGGCCGCTTGCAGCGCCAGGGCGTCGAGGGGCCCGGCCTCGCCGACCCCGGTTTCCACGGGCTTCATCGCGCCGACATCGATCCCCCGCGCGCGAAACCCCCGGACCAGGGCGCAGGCGACCCGGGTCTTCCCAACGCCGGTGTCGGTTCCCGCGACGAAGAACCCGGGCGGTGCGGTCACGGCTGTGCGGGCGCGGACCGCTCCGGCCGCGCGGGCTGGGACCGCGCGAGTTCCGAAGCGATCGCGTGGGCGAGGGCGTCGATCTCATCGGTCGTGTGGGTGGTCATGGGCGTAAGGCGCAGCCGGGCGGTGCCGGCCGGGACGGACGGGTGCCGGATGCCCTGGGCGTAGAAACCGCGCCGGAGGAGTCCTTCGCAGACCTGCATCGTCCGGGCGTTTTCCCCGATCTGCACGGGGACGATCTGGGTGGTGCTCGGGGCGGTCGAGATCCCGTGCCCGGCGAGTTGGTCGCGCAGGCGTGCGGCGTTGGCCTGGAGGCGCTCGCGTCGCCACGGCTCTGCCTGCATCACCCGGAGTGCGGCCCGGGCGGCTGCCACCTGGGGCGGTGCCAGGGCGCCGGTAAAGATGAAGCTTCGGGCAACGTTGACCAGCAGCTCGCGGAGGCGCGCGCTGCCGGCGGCGAAGGCGCCGAAGGAGCCGAGGGACTTCCCGAGGGTTCCGACCAGCACGTCCACCTCGGACCGGACCCCGGCAAGTTCGGTGGTGCCGCGACCGCCTGGGCCGAGGGTGCCGGTACCGTGGGCGTCGTCGACGAGGACCATCGCGCCCCAGCGCCGGGCCAGGGGCACGAGTTCGGCCAGGGGGGCCGTGTCCCCGTCCATGCTGTAGACGCCGTCGACCACGACGAGCACCCGACGCGCGGTGTCGGTTGCCTTTTCGAGCAGCCGGTCGAGGGCGTCGAGGTCGCCGTGGGGGAAGACGTGCAGCGCGGCCTTTGACAAGCGGCAGCCGTCCACGACCGATGCGTGGGAGAGCGCGTCCGAAACCACGGCATCGTCGGCGCCGACCAGTGCGGGGATCACGCCGAGGTTCGCGGTATACCCGCTCGTGAAGGCGAGGGCCGACTCCGTGCCCAGGAAAGCCGCGAGCTCGTGTTCGAGCGCTTCGTGCAGGGCGAGGTTTCCGTTGATGAGCCGGGAACCGCCGGCCGCGCACCCCCAGTCGCGCGCCGCGCGCGCCGCGGCCTCGACGACTTCGGGATGGTGCGCGAGGTCGAGGTAGTTGCTGCCGGCGAACAGCAGCACCTCGCGTGCGCCGACCCGCATGCGCGGCGCCTGGGCGCCCTCGAGGACCCGCATCTGCCGGTGGGTGCCCCGGGCGCGGATGGCCCCGAGCAGCTCCTCGACGCGCTCGTCGAGGGGGGAAGGGGGCGGTTGGGCAACCGGCACGGTCATCGGGGCGCGGACGCCTGCCGGATCTCGGGCTTGAGGATGTCGCCGTCCGTGCCCCCCACGCGGAAGGCCGGGGTGTCCTCCTGCGCGGCCGCGTCGGAGAGCGGGTTGCCGGCGACTTCGAAACCCGCATCCCGAATCATGCGGTAGGTCTCGTTCACCGCGTCGCCCCGGGTCGTGAGGTAGCCCTCGACGAACAGGGAGTTCGCCGGCCAGAGGGCCAGCGGCTCGAGGGCGCGGAGGTGGCCTTCGCGTCCTGCCGCCACGCGGATCTCGGCGCGTGGGTTGACGAGGCGCATCATGCACAGGGCGCGCAGCCCGCGCTCGGGGGAAAGCGTGCCGTCGCTCACGACCGGGTTGCCTTCGATGGGAACCAGGAAGTTGACGGGGATCGACGGCACGGCGAGTTCCCGCAGCCGGAACGCGACGTCCACGACATCCCGGCTCGATTCCCCCATGCCGACGATGAGTCCGCTGCACGGCTCGATGCCGGACTTCCGGGCCGCGAGGAGGGTCGCCACCCGATCGGCATAGGAATGGGTGGTGCAGATCTCGCCGTAGTGGGACTCGCTGGTATTGAGGTTGTGGTTCAAGCGGTCGAGCCCCGCGTCGGCGAGGATTTGCGCGTGCTCTTCCCCCAGCAGGCCGGCCGAGAGGCAGACCTCGATCGGGTATTCGGTCTTCACCTGCCGGATCACCTCGGCGAGGCGCCGGGTGCGTTCAAGCGTCGGCCCGCGGCCCGACAACACCATGCAGTAGCGCGACGCACCGGCCCGGGCGGCCCGGGAAGCCTCGGCGAGGATTTCTTCGTCGCTCTTCATCGGGTACTTGCGAATCGCCGCGTCCGAGTCCCGAGACTGGGAGCAGTAGCCGCAATCCTCCGGGCACAGCCCGTTCTGGACGTTGTTGAGCACGTGCACCATGACCTTGCGGCCGAAGTGGTGCTCCCGCGGTGCAAAGGCGGCTTCGAGCAGGGGCAGGAGAGCAAAGCCGTCGCCGTCGAGAATCCGGCGGGCGTCCTCTGCGCTCGGGGGTTCGTCGCGCAGGGCGCGGGTCGCCAGCTCGGCGTAGCGATCGGGCATGGGCGGGGCTCCTCCTGGTGCAAGGCAGGCTAGGGAGGGCGCCGCCGGCCTGTCAACCGCCGCGGCCACAGCGGTTGACAGCGCGCCCCCGCCCGGCGCCGGACTGGAGGAACGGACGGACGGCCATGTGTGAACGACAGTCGAACACATTGAAAAGGCTCACGTTTTTTCTCCCGGGCGCTTTGACACGCGCGGGCGGGGCGGCTAGGCTGCCGCCCCATGACGCAACCCCCCGCGTCCACTTCCTTCGCCGCGGTCGCCGAGCGCATCGCGCCGGGCCTCGAGCAGGTCGAACGGGCACTCCAAGAGCAGCTGGCCTCGGTCAGCGCCCTCGTCGGCGAGGTGTGCGGTCACATTCTCGGGTCCGGCGGCAAGCGGATTCGCCCGGCGCTCACCCTGCTGGCCGGCGAACTCTGCGGGTACACGGGGCCGCGGTGCATCCAGGTCGGCGCGGCCTGCGAGCTCCTGCACACGGCGACACTGCTCCACGACGACGTGGTCGACCTCGCGGCCACGCGCCGCGGCCGGGCCGCCGCCAACGTGGTGTGGGGCAACCGTCGCGCGATTCTCGGCGGCGACTTCCTTTACGCCCGGGCTTCTTCGATGATCGTCGAGGATGGCGACCACGATGTGCTCCAGGTGTTCGCCGATGCGATCCGTTCCATGGCCGAAGGCGAGTTGTTGCAGCTCGAGCGCAGCTTCGACGCGAGCATCACCGAGCGGCACTACTTCGCAGTCATCGAGCGCAAGAGCGCGGTGCTTCTCTCCACGGCCTGCGAGACCGGGGCGATCGTCGCCGGGGTGACCCGGGCCGAGCGACGCCGGGTGCGAGACTTCGGCCGCGAACTCGGCATTGCGTTCCAGCTCCGCGACGACGCCCTCGACTACGAGGCCCCGGAAGCCACGCTGGGCAAGCGCCCCTGTGCAGACCTCCGGGAAGGCAAGGTCACCTTGCCGCTGCTGCTGGCGCTCAAGCGCTGTTCCCCTGCGGAACGCGACGCGGTTGCCGAACTGCTGAAGAACGCCGCGCGTACGGCGCTCGATTCCGAAAGTTCCGATGCGGTCGACCTGGGACCGGCACTCGAGATCGTCGCGCGCTACCGCGGTGTCGCGGACACGGTGCGCCGCGCGGAGCACCACCTCGCCCGTGCCGCCGCGGCCATCGCCCCCTTCTCCGACAGCCGCGCGAAGCAGGACCTGCTGTCCGCGGCGCGTTTCGCGGTACTCCGAGACCGCTGAGTTCTCGGCCCCTCCTCTCCCCGACGGTCCCGGGAGTCCAGACCAATGACCTGCACGACGCACCGGTTGCGTGCGTGGGCGCTCGCGCTCGCGTCCGTTGCCCTTTTCGCGGTCTCCGCCCCGGCGGCGGAGATGGATCCGACGCTCACCGGAGTGGTGAACGTCAACACCGCCAGCTCGGAAGAGCTCCAGCTGCTGCCCGGAATCGGCGAGACCCGCGCCCGCGCCCTGGTCGCCCTGCGCAAGCGGCGGGGTGGCTTCAAGACCCTCGAGGAGTTGAAGGAGGTGAAGGGCATCGGGGCTGCCGGCCTCGAACGCATGCGTCCGTTTCTGCGCCTCCAGGGCAGGACGACGGCAGCAAGGCCGTGAGGAGAGGCGGGCCCCCTTTTCCGAGGGGGCTCGCTAGCCTCGGGCCCATGTGGCCCAGGGGACTGCTCGCGTTGGTGTTGGTTGCACTGGCCACGGCGACCGCGGGCGCTGCGCCCCGCCGGGTGGTGTCGTTGAACCCCTCGCTCACGGCAACCATCGTGGCGCTCGGCGCCGGCGAGGTACTGGTCGGGGTCGACGCCTGGTCGGCGGAGCGGCAGCCGGCCGTGCGCGACCGTCCGACAGTGGGCGGCCTGTTCACTCCGAGTCTCGAAGCGGTGGTGGCATTGCAACCGGACCTCGTCGTGCTCGTGCCCAGCGTGCAGCAGCGCGATCTTCGCGACCGCTTGCGCGGACTCGGGATCGAGGTGCTCGAACTCCCGAACCTTTCCCTGGACGACCTGTTGGTGTCGATCGAGCGCCTCGGCAAACGGCTCGGCCGCGGGGAAGCGGCCGCGCGGCGCGTGTCCGAAATCCGCCGCGCCTTCGCAACACCCGCCCCGGTTTCGCGGCCGCCGCGCGCGTTGCTGGTCATCCAGCGCGAACCGCTCTACGTCGCCGGCGCCGGGAGTTTTCTCGACGCGATGCTGCGCGCCGCGGGGGCCCGCAACGTCGCTGCCGGTTTTGCCGAGCCCTACCCCCGCGTCGACCTGGAATGGGCCATCGCCGCCCAACCCGAGGTCATCCTTGACGCCACGGAAGCGGGGGAACCGGCGGACCGGTTCTGGGCGCGTTGGCCCAGCTTGCCCGCCGTCGGGGCCGGCCGGGTCCTCGCGATTCCGGCAGACGAGGTCATTCTGCCGGGCCCCGAAGTGGACGGGGGAGTGGGGGTCCTTCGGGAAGCTTTGCACCCCGGCGGCGCTTCCCCGTGAAGGTGCTGACGCCCGGGCGGGTTGCGGGGACGCTCGTCTTCTTTGGCGGCACCTTGATCCTCGCCATCGGAGTTGCCCTGGTCGCGGGCCCCAGCGGCCTCGGTCCGGGCGCGGTGTGGAGCGCCCTGTGGGGTGAGGCGCCCGAGGCTGTGGCGGATATCGTGCTGCGGGTGCGCTTGCCCCGGGTGTTGCTGGGCGCGAGCGTCGGGGCAGCGCTCGCAGTCGCCGGCGTGCTCTTCCAGGCGCTCTTGCGCAACCCCCTGGCCGACCCCTTCGTGCTCGGCGTTTCCGGGGGAGCTGCGCTCGGGGGCATCGCCGTCCTCAGCCTCGGGGCCGCTTTCGGACTCGGCTATGCCGCGGTGCCTCCCGCTGCGTTTGCGGGGGCGCTGCTCGCCACGGGTTTGCTCTACGCCGTCGCGGGCGCCCAGGGGCGCCTGTCGCCGACCCAACTCCTGCTTACGGGGGTCGTTTTCAATGCCTTCGCCTCCGCGGCCATCGTCTTTCTCGCCTCCCTCGCCGGACTCACCGAGGGGGCGAGCCTGTTCCTTTGGCTGATCGGCAGCCTGTCGGCGGTGCGCGCCGACGTGGCGGGCTGGGTGGCGGCTTTTCTCGGCGGCGGTCTCCTCGTCGCCCTCTGGTTGGCGCGCAGTCTCGACCTGCTCACCCTCGGCAGCGAGGCGGCGGCGCAACTCGGCGTGGACGTCGCGCGCACCCAGCGCGTGCTGTTGCTCGCGACTTCGGTCATGGTCGGGGCCGCCGTGGCGGCTGCCGGTCTCGTGGGGTTCGTCGGCCTGATCGTGCCGCACCTGCTGCGTCTCATGATCGGGCCCGACCATCGTCTGCTCGTTCCGACGGCTGCACTGGGCGGCGCGGCCTTCCTGGTGCTTTGCGACACGCTCGCCCGGTTGCTGCCCGGCGGCCGGGAGCTTCCGGTCGGTGCGGTCACGGCCTTCGTGGGGGGGCCGCTCTTCCTCTGGTTGCTCCGCCGGGGCGCGGGCCGGGTGGTTGCCTCGTGAACGCCGTGCCCCCTGCGCTGGAAGTCGACCGGATCGGTGTGCGGCTCGGCGGCGTCGAGGTGTTGCGCGGGGCGACGCTCGGTGTCGCCGCCGGCGAAGTGGTGGCTGTGGCGGGTCCGAATGGCGCGGGCAAGACCACGTTGTTGCGCGCGGTGTCCCGGGCGGTGCGGCTCGCCGCCGGCGAGATCCGGGTGGCCGGGCAAGCCCTGGCCTCCCTGAGTCCCCGGGAACTGGCACGGCGCGTCGCCGTCGTGCCCCAGGACGCGGCGCTGGTGTTTCCCTTCCGCGCGAGCGAACTCGTGTTGATGGGTCGGGCGCCGCACGCCGGACGTTTCGGTTTCGACTCCCGGGCCGACGTGGAACTCGCGCGTGCAGCGATGGCCCGCGTGGGCATCGAACACCTCGCCGACCGCTCCGTGTTGGAACTCTCCGGCGGGGAACGACAACTCGTCCTCTTTGCCCGGGCCCTGGCCCAGGAAGCGCAGCTCCTGCTTCTCGACGAGCCGACCGCGCACCTCGACCTCTCCCACCGGCTGTGCGTGCTCGAGCAGGCACGGGCGTTCGCCGACGCGGGGGGCAGCGTACTCTTCGTTTCTCACGATCTGGGCCTCGCCGCACGGAGCTGCGACCGGGTCGTTCTGCTCCACGGGGGGGTCGTCGTCGCCGAGGGCGTGCCGGGCGAGGTCTTCACGCCCGAACGGCTGCGCCGGGTGTTCGGGGTCCGGGCGGAGCTCCTGCGCGCCGCCGACGGCGCGCCGGTGGTGGTGGCGCGCGCGCCGGAACCTCGACCGGGTGCCCAGGCTGCTAGTCTCCGCCGCCTGGAGGATTGAATGGCGCGAGCGACGATCGCCGCGGTGCGCGGCCGCGAGATTCTCGACTCCCGGGGCAACCCGACGGTCGAGGTGGAAATCCAGACGTCTGACGGGCAGCGGTCCAGTGCGGCGGTGCCGTCGGGTGCCTCGACCGGAGCCCGGGAGGCGTTGGAACTGCGCGACGCGGACCCGCGCCGCTATGGGGGCAAGGGCTGCCGGCAGGCCGTGGAAAATGTGAACGGTCCCCTGGCGGCTGCGGTCGTGGGGAGTGCCCTCGGTGACTTGACCGAGCAGGCCGCTCTCGACGCGGCCCTCTGCGCGGCGGACGGCACCGACACGAAGGCAAACCTGGGGGCGAACGCGATTCTCGGCGTTTCCCTGGCCGCGGCCCATGCCAGCGCCCGCGCGGCGGGCGTTCCGTTCTACCGGTTCGTCGGCGGTGCCGAGGCGTGCCTGCTCCCGGCCCCGATGATGAACGTGGTGAACGGCGGCGTCCACGCCGACAACAACGTCGACCTCCAGGAGTTCATGCTCTTCCCGCTCGGGGCGCCGAGCTTTTCCGAAGCCCTGCGCTGGGGCGCCGAGGTCTTCCACGAACTCCGCGGTGTGCTGCACGCCAAGGGGAGTTCGACCGCCGTGGGCGACGAGGGCGGTTTTGCGCCGGACCTGAAGAGCAACCGCGAGGCGATCGAGCTGATCCTCACGGCCATCGAGCAGGCGGGGTACCGCCCGGGCGAGGACATCGCGATCGCCCTCGACCCGGCGTCGAGCGAGTTCTACCGCGACGGGAAGTACGAACTCGCGGGCGAGGGCCGGACGCTCTCTTCGGGCGAGATGACCGAGTTCTGGGCCGATTGGGTCGCCCGCTACCCGGTGGTGTCGATCGAGGATGGCCTCGCCGAGGACGACTGGTCGGGTTGGTCGGAACTCACGCGCCGCCTCGGCAGCGGCGTGCAACTCGTGGGCGACGACTTGTTCGTCACGAACCCGGCGATCCTGGCCCAGGGGATCGAGCAGGGCGCCGCCAACGCGATCCTGGTCAAGGTGAACCAGATCGGCACGCTGACGGAAACCCTCGAGGCGATTCGCGTGGCGCGCGCCGCGGGTTATGCCGCCGTGGTTTCCCACCGGTCGGGTGAGACCGAGGACACGACGATTGCCGATCTTGCCGTCGGCACGGCCTGCGGCCAGATCAAGACCGGTTCCCTCTGTCGCACGGATCGGGTCTGCAAGTACAACCGCTTGCTGCGCATCGAGGAAGATCTCGGCAGCGAGGCACGTTATGCCGGTCGCAGCACACTCCGGGGAGCGGCGGGGTGAGGCCGCGACCGGGCACCGGTTTCGCGGCGGCCGTACTGGGTTGCGCCGCGCTGCTTGCCGTACCCGTTGCCTGGGCCGTGATTCCCAGCGCGCAGAAGATCTCGAACGAACTCGCGCGCACCAATCGCTCGGCGCACCGGTCGGAGCCGCTCATCTTCGACGTGACCCTGCGCATCGGCGACAGCCAACCCCTGGCCCAGGGGGTCCTGGCGACCCACCCGACAGGCCTGGCGCGGTTGGAACTCACCAGCAACCAGGGGTTCAGCGAACGGCACCTGCTCCAGGGAAGTGCCTACGCGGCCAGCCGGGACGGCCGCATGCTGCGCGAACCGCGTCCCTTCCTGCCGCCCCTCTTCCTCCTCCAGGCGGGTTCGGGCGCCGCCTTGCGTGCCGCCCTCGCGAGTTTCGGGATCTCGGGGGGCGAGGTCGCGCTCGGGCTGGCGGATGATCGGGATTGCTACGTGCTGGGAGGCCGGGTGCCCAGCCGGGCGGGCGAAGAGGAACGGCGACTGCCCTCGCTCTGGATCGATGCCGACACCTTCCACGTGGTGCGTATCGACCGCCGGGACGGCGTCCGGTTCCAGTTCGGCCCCGCCCATTCTTATGCCGGCATCGATTTTCCGGCCTGGATCTCGATCCAGGCCCCCGGCCAGACCACGGCCCGGCTCGACATCGTGGCGGTGGCTCCGGCCAACGCCCCCGCGGCGGCCTTCGGCCAGGACTGGCTGCGCCCTATCCCTTAGGGCGGGACCGGCTCGACTTGGGGTGGAGTCCGCTCGCCCCGGGTTTGCGGGGTGGTTTCGCTGCGGATTTTTTCGACGCGAGCGCAATTCCGGGCTCAGGTCCGGGACCGGGGCGGCCGAAGAGATCTCCAGCGTGGGCGGAATTCTGTTTTCCCCAGGTTTTACAGGGGGATCAGGGTTCCCAGCGCCTACGCGAGAGGGGGGTTTCGATGGCGACTCAACAACAACTGCAAGTGCTGATCGTGGACGCGGACGAGGGGACCAAGCTCGATCTCAAGGATTTCCTGGCGGAAGAAGGGCACCACGCCTACAGCGTGTCCGACCCCGACCAGGTGCTCGGCGTGGTCAAGCAGGGGCGCTGCCAGATGGTGATGCTCGACGTGTCGCCTCCGGCCGACCCGGCGGTGGAACTGCTCCAGAAGATCCGCGCGGCGGATTCCGATATCTGCGTCGTCTGCACGACGGCGGCGCCCAGCATCGATATCGCCGTTCGCACGCTGAAGGCCCAGGCCTTCGACTACCTGGAAAAGCCGCTGGCGCCCGAGGAACTGCGCGCCGTGATCCAGGAGGCGATCCGGGAAAAGGGCCTGCTCGTCGATCTGGAAAGCCGGCTCAACCAGGAGGTCGGGCGGCGGCTCCGCGAGCGGCGCAACGCGGCGGGGCTCACGCTGAAGCAGGTCGCGAATCGCAGCGGGCTGTCGGTCAGCCTGATTTCCCAGATCGAGCTCGGCAAGAGCGCCGCATCGATGTCGACGCTGCACAAGCTCGCGACGGCGCTCCAGGTCCGGATGACCTACTTCTTCGAAGCGCTCTGAGGCACGGCTCCCCGGGCGGGAACGGCCGACGGCGTTCCCGGTCCGGATGACCTACTGCTTCGAAGCGATCTGAGGCACCATTCCGACGGCGCGGAGCGCCCGGGCGCGTCTCCGGCCCGCTGGAGGTGTTCGTGGGATCGGTCGAGGCAGCGCGGCCGTGTCCGGGGCTTTCGGTTCCGGTCGCGACAGTCCTGGACAGTGCCGGGGGCTTTCTCGAGGCGGACCAGCGCGCCCTCGTCCGCTTCGTGATCCAAGAAGGCTGGGGCGCCGATGTGGTCTTTGCCGCGGGCACCACCGGCGAGTGGGATCGCCTGCCCGCGGCGACCTGCCAGCGGGTGATCCAGGTCTGCGCCGAAGAGGTGGCCAAGGCCAACGCCGGCCGAAGGCCGGGGGACGGGCGCCCCGTGGAGGCCTGGGCCGGCATCACCGCGCACACGCCCGCCGACACGCTGGAAAACCTGGAGCGCGCCATCGAGCACGGGGCCGACGCCCTGGTCCTGGCGCCCCTGTCGATCCGCGGGGTCGAAGATCCGGTGCGTTTCGTGACGCACGACGTGGCCGACAGCATGGACCGCTGCGCGCGGCGCGTTCCCCTCTACCTCTATGACAATGCCGACATCGCGGTCGACCCCGCCGTGCCCCATATCCGGACCCACCAGGTCAAGGCCCTGTCCCGGCTGGATTTCGTCCGCGGCATCAAGGTCTCGGCCCGGCGCAAGGTGCTCGGCGATTACATGCGCGCGGCGGCGACGTTTCGCGACCGGGGCGAGTTCGGCATCTACGTCGGCAACGCCATGCTGATCTTCCACATCTTCCGCCCGCGCAGCCGCTGGTTCGGCGCCCTCTCCCGTCGGTACCAGCGCGGGCGGCTGCGCGGAGGGCTCCCGATCGGCGTCGTCGCCGGGCCGGCCAATGTCTTGCCCCGGGAATGGGCGCGGGCGTGGCAGGTGTCGCGGGCCGGCGATGCGGAGCGCATGGATGCCTGCCGGCGCCTGTTCGAAGCCTATCGCGAGGCCACCCAGGCGGCGGCCGGCCCCCGGGGCATCGCGTGCATGAAGCGCGCCCTCGTCCAGTGCGGCGTCGTTTCCAGCGACGCCGTGGCCCCCGGGACGCCGCGGCTCGCGCCCGACGAAGCCGCGGCCTTCGACGCGGCGTTCCAGCAGGTACGCGAACTCGCGCGGGACCTGGTGGGCGCGCCCTGGTTGTCGGAGTGGCACGGCCACGAAGGCGGTGCCGGGTGAGTGCCGCGCCCCTGGATGTCGTCGGGATTGGCAGCATGGTGGTGGACCGGGTGCACCGGGCACCGCGCCTGCTCGGTGCCGACGCCAAGGCCCTGTTGCGCGACGTCGAGGGCGCCGGGGCCGTGCGTGCCCACGTCGGCGGAGTCGTGCTGAACCACCTGGGCTGGGCGGCTGCCCTCGGGTTGCGCGCCGGGATCTTCGGGCGCCAGGGCGACGACGCCGAGGGACGTTTCCTCCGCGCGGCGATGGATCGTCTGGGCATCGCGCGAGACCTGCGCCTCGTGGACGCGCCCACGTCGGTGGCCGAGATCTTCGTCGACGACGCCGGCGGCCGGGCCATCTACATGGCGCCGGGGGCGACTTCGGGCACCCGGGCCGAGCCCATCCGCGAGGACCACGTCGCGATGATTCGCCGCGCGGCGCGGCTCACCACCGAGGTGTCCCAGCTGCCGTTGGAAGCTGCCCGGGAGGCGCTGGCGGTAGCCCGGGAGGCCGGGGTCTCCACCGTGGTCGACCTCGACCTGCCGCCCCGGGACGCCCTGGCCGAACTGGGAGACGAGGCTGCCCTCGACGCCGTGCTGCGCGGGGCCGACCTGCTGAAGCCGGCGAAATCGGCGGCCCGGGAACTCTTTCCCGGGGTCGACCCGGACCCGCTGGCCCTGGCCCGGGCGGTGCGCGATCGCTTCGGCAACGCCGCGGTGGTGGTGACCGACGGTGCGGCCGGTTGCGCGGTGGCCGCCGAGGCCTTCGAGGGCTTCGTGCCGGCGCGCGCCGTGAAGGCCGTGGACACCACCGGGGCCGGCGATGCCTTCCTGGGCGGGCTGCTCGCGGCGCTCCACCACGGCGCCGCCTGGCCGGACGCGGCCGGCCTGGCCAATGCGTGCGGCGCCGCCTGTGCCGAAAAGCTCGGCGCCTTCCCCGACGACCCGGGTGCCCTGCGCGCCCGGGCCCTGGAACTCTACGCCGGGGCACCCCTCGACCTGGGCCACGCACCGGCCGGGGATGCCGCCGGGGTCGCCGAGGCCCTGGCCAGCTTCGACGTCGCCGTCGAAGAACTCGGCGTCCTGCGCGGCCGCATCGATTTCGGGCCGGCCCTGGCGCTGCTGCGCGATGTGCGGGCCCGGGGCGGCCGGGTCCACGTCACCGGGGTGGGCAAGCCGGCCCACGTCGCGCACTACGCGGCGGCGCTCCTGGCCTCGACCGGGACGCCGGCGGTCTTTCTCCACGCCACCGAGGCCGTGCATGGCAGTGCGGGCCAGGTGGTGGCGGGCGACGCGGTGATCGCGATCAGCAACAGCGGCGAGACCCAGGAGTTGCTCGCGGCGGTGGGCGCCGTGGGTCGTCTCGGCGCGCGGGTGCTCGCCGTGACCGGGGCGCCCGACTCCGCCCTCGCCCGTGCCGCCGACGCGGTGCTCGAAGCGGGGGTCGGCCGGGAGGGCGGACCCCTCGGACTCGCTCCCCGGGCCAGCGTGGCGGCCGAGTTCGCCGCCCTCGCGAGCCTCGCCGCCGCTCTCGAGCGCGAGGTGGGCCTGACGCGCGCCGACTACAACGCGCGGCATCCTGGTGGGAAGCTGGGCGAGCAGTCGCGCGACTAGAGACGCGGGCACCGGGGGGCGCCGCGCCCCGGTGCGTCAGCCGGCGTCGGCTTGTTCCGGCGCTTCCTCTTCGCGCTGCGGCTTGACGGTGAGTACCGGGCAGGGCGCCTGCTGCACCACGCGCTCGGCGATGCTCCCGAGCAGCAGGTGCTTCAGGCCCGTGTGGCCGTGGGTCCCGATCACGACCAGGTCGGCGTCGAGGTTGTCCACCTCGTCGACGATCACGGTCGCGGGGTAGCCCTCGCGCACCACGGTCTCGACCGCCGTGCCCCGTGCCTGGACGCGCTCGGCATAGCGCCCGAGTT
>JAYZFQ010000103.1:0-17391 GCA_036336695.1 Myxococcota bacterium | reverse complement strand
CATGCTCTACTGGGTCACGGGGACCGCGCCGTCCGCGGGACGCATCTACCGCGAGTCGCGCGCCTTCGGCGACCCGGCGCTGCTCGGCAAGCGCCTCGAGACGCCGGTCGGCTTCGCCGCCTTCCCCAAAGAAGTCATCCTATCGCCCCGGTCCTGGCTCGAAGCGGTGTACAACCTCGTGCAGTACACGGAAATGCCGCGGGGCGGGCACTTCGCCGCGCTCGAGCAGCCCGAATTGCTGGTCGAAGACATCCGGGCGTTCTTCCGACGTTTCCGGGCTTGAACCCCGGCCCCGGGCGGGGTCAGGCGGGACGGAGCTGCGAGAGGGCCAGCGCGTTTCCGCGCATCACCTGCTCGATTTCCGCGTCCGAGAACCCGTTCAGTTCCCGCACGTAATCGGACGGTTTCGCGAGACCTTCGGCGTGGGGCCAGTCGGACCCCATCAGGAGCTTCTCTGCGCCGATGAGGTCCCGCAGGAGTGCCACGTCGTCTTCGTGGAACGGCGAAACCCAGATGTGGCGTTTGAAGGTATCGATCGGGTCTTCCGCGAAGCCCCGGGCATTCATGCCCCAGGAGCGGCGCAGGCTCTGGTGCAGCCAGGGCACCCAGTTCGAGCCCTGTTCGATGCTTGCCGTGCGCAGGTTCGGGAAACGCGCGAACAAGCCGTGGCAGATCAACGCGGCAAAGGTGTCGAAGGGCGCCCGGTTGCCGAGCATCACCGCCTTCAAGGGGGTGCCCTTGAAGCTCTCCAGTTCTCCGGGTTCGCCCCAGTCCTCGACGTACTTGCCGTAGCCCGGGTCCCCGCCGTGGAACATCACCGTCACGCCCGCCTCGTTCACGCGGGCCCAGTAGGGGTCGAAGCACGGGTCGGCGGGAGAACGAGAACCGGCGTCGGTGATCACCGGGCCGCACATCATGGCGACGGCATGGGCGTCGTGTGCCAGGGCCCACTCGAGTTCGGCACAGGCGTTGTCGACGTCGCTCAGCGTGATGTAAGGCGCGGCATACAGGCGCTCCTGGTAGTCGAACGTCCAGTCGTCGTGCAGCCAACGGTTGAAGGCGCGAAATGCGGCGCGCTGGGCGGGGAGATCTTCCGACAGCGCGTGTTCCATGCCGACGGCCAGGGTGGGGAAGAGGAAAGCCTTCTCCAGCCCCTGGGCGTCCATGACGGGGACCCGTTTGGCCGGGTCCCGGTAGGCGGGGTTGATGGGGTCGAGTTCCCCGAAGAGCGCCCGCATGTCGCCCGGCTGCTTGTTGTTCCCCCGGTAGTACTCGTCGAGGCAGCCGGGGCGGGCCACCGGATCGAAGGTCGGGTTCGGGATGAAGCGATTGATCTTGCCGCCGACGAGCAACCGCTGCTTGCCGCCGATTTCGGCCCACTGCATGCAGCGCTTGGCGTACTCGGGCTCGATGTGGCGGATGAAAGCGTCTTGCGCCTCGTAGTAATGGTTGTCGGCGTCGAAGAGCTTGAAGGGGAGTTCGGCCAAGGGTTTCTCCGTTTGCGGACGTTCAGCTTACTGTAAGGATCTCCCCCGTGATAGGCTGGCCCGACACACGCGAGGGGGATCCCCGATGGCCGAAATCGACGGTGGCAGGCTGGCGGCGCGGCAGTTGAAGGCCGCGGGAATCGACGTTCTCTTCGGCGTCGTCGCTGGACCCATGATCGAAGTGTTCGCCGGCGCGCAGGCCGAGGGACTCCAGGTGGTGGGCTGCCGCCACGAGGAAAACGCGGCGTTCATGGCTTCGGCGTGGGGTTGGGCCCGTCGAAAGCCGGGGGTGATCGTGGCGGGTTCCGGTCCCGCGGTGACCAACTGCGTGACCCCGCTCTACGTGGCCACAGAGAGCGCCATGCCGCTGGTCGTGCTCGGCGGCTCGACCTACGCGAACACCCTCGGCGTGGGTGGGTTTCAGGAGGCGGACCAGGTGGCCTTCGCCGAGCCCGGTTGCAAATGGACCGGTCGCGTGGACAGCACCGAGCGCATCGGCGAGTGGGTCCACCTCGCCCTGGCGCGCGCCGCTCACGGTCGGCCCGGCGGCGTCTACCTCGACTTCCCCGGGCACTTCGTGTCGAACCGCGTCGACGAGGCGGCGGCCCCCCTGCGCGAACGCGCACCGGAGGTGACCCGCGCGCACCCGGACCCGAATGCGATCGACCGGGTTGCCGAAATGCTGGCTGGTGCTTCGCGGCCGCTCGTGGTGGTGGGCAAGGGCGCAGCGTGGTCCGATGCCGGCCCGGCCCTGGAGCGCCTGGTGGGTCGCGGCATTCCCTACGTCACGTCGCCGATGGCCCGTGGGACCTTGCCCGACGACGATCCGCACTTCGTCAACGCGGCCCGCTCGGCGGCGCTGTCCGGCGCCGACGCGATCCTGGTGGTGGGTGCGCGCTTCAACTGGATCTTTGGCTTCGGGCGCCAGCCCCGGTACAGCCCGGACGTGCGCATCGCCCAGATCGACGTCACCCCCGAGGAGTTCACGAGTGCCGCAGATGTCGAACTGGGCATCGTCGCGGACGCCGCCGTGGCCGTCGATGCGCTGTGCGAGGCCCTCGAAGGTCGACAACTCGCTTCGGCGGACGGGAAGTGGATCGCCGCGCTGCGCGAGAAGAAACAGCGCAACGAGGAAGGGCTCACGGCTCTCCTGGAGAGCGACGCTGTGCCCATCAACCCGTACCGTCTCGTGCGGGAAGTGCGCGACGTGTTGCCCCGGAACGCTGCGATTTCCGTCGACGGCGAGACGATCATGGGGATCTGCCGCACGGTGCTCCCGAGCTATGCGCCGCGATCGCGCTTCAACGCCGGGACGACGGGGTGCATGGGCACCGGTGTGCCCTACGCGGTGGGCGCGGCGATCGCGGATCCGGACCGTCCGTCGGTCGCCGTCGTCGGCGATTACGCTTTCGGGGCTGCGGCAATGGCGATCGAAACCGCCGCCCGCATCGGCGCGAAGCCGGTTTTCGTCGTCGCCAACAACGAGGGCATTGCCGGGCACATGCTCCAGGACCACATGCTTCCGCCCGATTCGCCTCCCATCGCGGCACTGCTTCCGGCGAGTTACGAGAAGATGGCGGAAATGGTCGACGGTGCGGCCTTCCGCGCCGATCGTCCCGAAGAAATCCGTCCGGCGCTGGAAGCCGCGCTGGCCGCTGACCGGGTTGCCCTCGTGCACGTACGCCTCGATCCGAAGGCGACGCGCTCGGGGGGTGCGAACTACCTGCAATAAGGCGAGGAGGAATCGACGTGCCCATGCCGCTCGAGGGAATCCGGGTGGTCGACTGGACCATCTGGCAGCAGGGACCCGTCAGCACCGCGATGCTCGCGGATCTCGGGGCCGACGTGATCAAGATCGAAGAGCGCGAGCGGGGAGACCCCGGGCGGGGAATCTTGAGCGTGATGGGCGCGTCGGTAGACGATCGGCCAAATTTTTATTTCGAAGCCAACAACCGCAACAAGCGCAGCGTCACCGTCGACCTGTCCAAGCCCGAGGGCCAGACGCTCGTTCAGGACCTGGTCGCGAAGTCCGACGTGTTCGTCCAGAACTTCCGCTTGGGAGTAGCGGACCGACTCGGTCTGGGCGCCGCCACGCTGCGGGCGCGCAATCCGAAGCTCATCTACGCGAGCGCCACGGGGTACGGGCCCGAAGGCCCGGACAGCGGCGAGCCTTCTTTCGATCACCTCGGGTTGGCGCGTTCCGGGATCATGCTCGCGGCGGGGGAGCCCGGGATGCCGCCGCTGGGGATCGCCGGGGGGATCGCCGACCAGATGGGCGCTGTCATGCTCGCTTATGGCGTGATGACGGCACTCGTTGCACGGGAGCGTCACGGTGTCGGCCAGGATGTCGACGCGTCGCACCTCGGCTCGATGGCGTTCCTCCAGGGTCTTTCCCTCTCGATGAAGCTCATGCTCGGAGGCGCGATGCCCCGGGTGAACCGGAGCCGTGCCAGCAATTGCCTGTGGAATCACTACCGGTGCGCCGACGACAAGTGGCTTGCTCTCGCGATGCTCCAGGCCGACCGCTACTGGGCCGATTTCGCCGCGGCCCTGGGTCGCCCCGAACTCGCCACCGACGAGCGCTTCAAGGATCTTCCGAGCCGCGCCATGAATGCCGAGACCGTGGTCGGAATCCTGGACGAGTGCTTCGCCGCGAAATCCCGGGATGAGTGGATCGCGCATCTGCGCAACGCCCCCGGAGATTTCATCTTCACGATCGTGAACGATGTCAACGACCTGCCGGACGATCCGCAGATGCAGGTGAACGGTTACGTCACGGAGTTCGACCACCCGAACCATGGTCCGACGAAGATGATCGGCATGCCCGTCGGGTTCTCCGAGACGCCGGGTTCCGTGCGCCTGCCGGCACCGGAACTCGGTCAGCACACGGAAGAGATCCTGCTCGATCTGCTCGGTTACGACTGGGAACGCATTGCCGAACTGCGCAAACTCGAAGTCATCTAGAAAGGGCTGCGACCCATGGCCATGCCGACCGACATCGGGATCATCGACCTGATGCTGAGTCTCCCGATTCTCGACCTGGAAAAGACGTACGGGAACCTGCGTGCCGCTGCGCGGGACGAGGAGAGCAAGAAGGACTTCAAGTTTCCGGCGGAGTACATGTTCAAGGGGGTTCCCCACGACTGGGGCAAGGACATGGATCCGGTCGAGGCGACGCTGGGAGAGATGGACAAGTGGGGCATCGAGCGGGCGATGCTGGGCCTCGGGAGCGACGACACCAAGCGCGCGCTGAAGGAACACCCGGACCGCTTCATCCCGAGCCTTCACATCGATCCGAACGGCGGCATGAAGACAATCGACAGGATCGTCAAGTCGCACGAGAAATACGGGGTCCGTGCGGTGAGTTGCTTCCCGGCCGGGACTTTTCCCCAGGTCGGTATCAACGACAAGCCGATGTACCCCATCTACGCCAAGTGCGTGGAACTCGGCATCCCCATCTTCATCAACGCGGGCGTGCCGGGGCCCCGGATGCGGATGCAGTGCCAGCACGTCGAACACCTGGACGAGGTGTGCTGGTTCTTCCCGGAACTCACGATCGTGACGCTCCACGGTTGCGAGCCCTGGGAGGACCTGGCCGTCAAGCTGATGCTCAAGTGGCCGGGTCTCCACTTCGCGACGAGCGCATTCGCGCCGAAGTACTACCCGAAGGCCGTGATCGAGTACGCAAACACGCGGGGTGCGGACAAGGTGATGTACGCGGGCTACTTCCCGATGGGTTTGACGCTCGAGCGAATCATGACCGAGATGCGCGACGTCCCGTTTCGCGACCACGTGTGGCCGAAATTCCTGCGGGAGAATGCGCTCCGGGTGCTGGGTCTCGACGACTGAGGCGCCAGGCCCGTATTTGTACTTCCCTGGAAGCGTCGTGTAGCGTGCGCTGGCAACGGAGAACCCCATGAAATTCGCCCTCTTCTATGAAATCCCCGTGCCCAAACCCTTCACCGTCGAGAAGGAGCGGCAGGCCTACGCCAACGTGATCGAGCAGGCCGTCGCCGCGGACAAGCTGGGCTGGCATGGGCTCTGGACGGTCGAGCACCATTTCCTGGAAGAGTATTCCCATTGTTCCAACCCCGAAGTGCTGTACGGCGCCGTGGCCTCGCGCACCGAGAATCTGCGCCTCGGTTACGGCGTTCGCCTCACACCGAAGCCCTACAACCACCCGGTGCGCTCGGCCGAGTCGGCCGCGGTGCTCGACTTGATCTCGGGCGGGCGTGTCGACTTCGGGACCGGGCGGAGTTCCACGCGGCTCGAACTCGAAGGTTTCGGCATCCACCCCGACGAGACCCGTCCCATGTGGCAGGAGGCCGTGGGGCACATCGTCGATTGCTGGACCAACGAGTACAGCGAATTCGAAGGCAAGTACTGGTCGCTGCCGAGGCGGCGCGTCCAGCCGAAGCCGCTGCAGAGCCCCCACCCGCCGATCTTCGGCGCGACGGGGAGCGAATCGGGTCACCAGTTGATCGGCGAACTCGGACTCGGTCTGTGCTCCTTCGGTGTGGGACAGCCTCCCGAGGATCTCAAGCGCCGCATCGACATCTATCGCGCCGCCGTCGCGAAGTGCGAGAAGCCCCTGGGCAAGTTCGTGAACGACAAGGCGGCGGCCTTCACCATGGTCAACTGCGCGCCGACATCCGCGGAGTCCTACGAGACTTCGAAGGATTCGTTCACGTGGTACACGAAGCGGGCCGCCGAACTCGTGACTTCCGTGGTCGACTGGCTGGACGAGATGAAGCGCGAACTCGGCACCTACGAGTACCTGGAGGACGCGAAGCAGATCGTGGATTCCGGTGCCCACGACCTGGTGAACTTCGACTACCTGAAGGACGCCAACGCCGTCATCGTCGGAGATCCGGACGAGGTGGTTCAGCGTGCCCGGGCCTACGAGGAGGCCGGTGTCGACATCCTGCTCTGTCTCCTGGACCCGTACGCCATCCCGCACGAGAAGTGCATGCAGACCATCGAACTCATGGGGAAGCACGTCATCCCCGAGTTCGAGCGCGGTTAGACTTGGCGCCCATCGACGCTCCCGAAGAAATCGTCAACGACGCGTCGGACAACGTCTGCTTCGGCTGCAGCCCGCACAACGCGGCCGGCATGCAGATGACCTTCCGGAAGCTCGGGCCAGGCCAGGTGGAGTCGCACTGCACGGTGGCGCCGGAACATTGCGGTGCCCCCGGTATCGTCCACGGTGGGATTCAGGCGGTGCTTCTCGACGAGGCGATGGGCATGGCGATCCAGGCCCGGGGAGACACCCCCGTGTACGTGGTGACCGCCGAATTCAAGCTTCGCTATCGGCGCCCCGTGGCCGTGGGGGTGCCGTTGCTGGTGCGCGGGACGCTCCAGCGCAGCGAGGGGCGGGATGCCTGGGTCGAAGGGGCGATCTGCAATGCCGAGGGCGAACGCCTGACGGTGGCCGAGGCCCGCTGGCGGGAGATCGCATCCCCGGAAGAGTCCGGGTGACGCTGACACGTCGCAGATTCCTCGAGACAGGGGCGGCCTGGGCTGCCGCGGCACTGGCCGGCTGCGGGCCGGGAGAACCCGCCACGCTCCCGCAGCCCCTCGTGGGCGACCCGCTCGAAACCCTCCGGGTCCGCGGCTACCGCGGCCTGGCGGAACTCCCCTGGTTCGAGCGCGATGCTGCCGGGGAGTTGCGGCTCACCGTTGACCTTCCGCCGGGCGTGGATTTTCACGCGCACCTGGGGTTCTTCTACTTCCTGGCGCCTGCGATCGACTACAACGCCGCCGCTGCGCCGACCCAGTACGGTTTCGACTGCGATGCGGACCCGCATTGTGTGCTCGACCTGGACGTCTACATGAACCACTTCACGACGGAGAAGATGCAAGGGGAACTCACGTCGGGTTTCCTGCGGAGCTTCTTGTTGGGAAGCGCCGCGGGGCGGACGCACACGCTGCCCAACCTGCGCCAAGAAATGGACCGAAACGGAATCGAACGTGCGGTATTGCTCCCCGTGCGCCCCGGGTTTCCGTTTCGAGACGACCTGACCGACCCGTGGCTCGAAGCGGTGGCGCAAAGCGGCTCGCCCGAGCGTTTCGTGGTGTTCGGGGCCGTTCACCCGGCGGAAGCTTCCGCCGCGGCAGAACTCGATGCATTGGCGGACCGCGGTCTACGCGGCGTGAAGCTGCACCCCACCATGCAGCGCGTCGCACCCGACGACCCTCGGGCGATGGCGCTCTACGAGGTGTGCCGCGACCGGAACCTCATCGTCTTCTTCCACGCCGGGCGCGCGGGTGTCGAGCCGGAGTTCATGCAGCCCTATGCGCTGATGGAGCGCTACGAGGCGCCGGTCGCGGAGTTCCCCGATGTAGACTTCGTCTTTGGACACGCCGGCGCGCGCGATTTCGAGGCGGCGCTTCCCGTGGCCCGGGGCCGGCGGAATGTCTGGATGGATGCGCACGGGCAGGGCGTCCGTGACATCGGCCGCCTGGTCGACGCGGTGGGTCCCGAGCGGGTGCTCTTCGGCACGGACTGGCCGCTCTTTCCCCAGGCGGCGAGTCTCGCCAAGCTGCTCATCGCCACGCGGGCGGACGCTGCCCTGCGCGATCGGATCTTCGCAGAGAACGCGCGAGAACTCCTCGCGGCCTGATCTCCCTACTCGACGATCACTTTTCCCTTCGCGTTGGGGTGTTCTCCGATGTGGTACGGGTAGACCCCCAGCTTGTGGAAGGTGTGGGACCAGGTCTCGTCCACACCGAGCCCGGGACTCTCGAAGGACCCGTCGTCGGCCACGATCGAGTGTCCGCCGGGCATGTTGCTCTCGTTGCGGAACGTGACCGTGTCTCCCATGGAGACGATCACCTCGGGCGGCGCGACCTTGCCGTGGGTGAGGGTGACCATGACGTCCTCGGCGAGGGCCGGAGCCGCCAGACCGAGGAGCGAGGCAAAGACGAGGGTGCGAAGGGCGTTCATCGGGGTCCTCCTTCAGTTGCCCGAGCGTAGCTTGCGGAAGTCCGGTTCGCGCTTTTCGATGAAAGCGCGGACGGCCTCGATGTTGGCCGGGGAGCCTGCTTGCTGAGCCATGCCGGCGTCTTCCGCCGCGAGGGCCGCTCGGATCGCGGCGGCGTGGGATTGCATCAGGGTCTGCTTCGTGGCGCGCAGGGCCGAGACGGGCCAGCGTGCGATGTCGCGTGCCTTCGCCAGCGTCGCGTCCAGGAGTTCCGCGTCGGGAAACGCCCGGGCCGCGATGCCGACCTCGACAGCGCGTTCCGCGTCGATCCACTCGGCCGTGTAGAAGAGTTCCGCCGCGCGCTGGGTGCCGATCGCCGCCTGGAGCGTGTAGCTGCTTGCTGCCTCGGGCACGAGGCCGAGGCTGACGAAGGGCAGCTTGAGCCGGACGCCTTCGCCCACGTACACGATGTCGCAGGCAAAGAGGAACGTGATGCCGATCCCTACGCCCACGCCCGTCGCGGCGGCGAGCAGCGGCTTGTCGAACGCGAACAGCGCGTCCATGCAGCCGTAGTAGCCATTCGGCTTGCCGTCTTCGCGCTCGGGGGCATCCCCGGAAAACGCGGTGAGATCCTGCCCGGCGGAAAAGTTCCCACCGGCGCCGGTGACGACGACGCAGGCGACCCCATCGTCCTCCCGGGCCGCGTTCAGTGCGTCCCGCAGGCCGTCCCACTGGGGGTCGTCGAAGGCGTTCTTCTTCTCGGACCGGTTCAGGGTGACGAGCAGGACGCCGTCGTCCAGTTCTCGCAGTACGGGTTCTCGCATGCCGGCTCCTCTTCTTGCGCGGATCGGATATTCTGGGCGGCCCTGATCTATCACGGCAGGGAGAGGAACGCTACGCCATGCCCCCCGACTCCCCCCAGCCCCTGCGCGATCTGCGCGTGGTCGACTTCTCGAGCCAGATCGCAGGCCCCTACGCCACCAAGCTGTTCGTCGATGCCGGCGCCGACGTGATCAAGGTCGAGAGCGAGAGCGGCGACCCCCTACGCGCCTGGTCGGCGACCGGGGCGGACCTTGCCGGCGAGGACGGCGCGCTGTTCCGGTTCCTGAACCACGGCAAGCGCTCGGTGGTGGGCAGACCGGGGGACGAAGCCGTCCTGGAACTCGTCGCGACCGCGGACCTCGTCGTAGACGATTTCGCTCCCGGTGTCCTGGATGCCCTGGACCTGCCGGGCCGTTTCCCGGGCCTCGTCTGGCTCTCGATCACACCCTGGGGACGGGGCGGACCGTGGGATGGCCGGCCGTGGAGCGAGTTCACGGTGCAGGCCCAGTGCGGTTCGATCGGTGTGCGGGGGTTGCCCGGGCGCGAGCCCTTCCAATGCGGCGGCCGCACGACCGAGTGGCTGGCCGGGACCTTCGCGGCGGTCGGCGCACTGGCTGCCGTGCAAAAGGCGCGGCGTACGGGTCACGGCGAGCACGTCGACTTTTCGATCCAGGAAGTCATGACCATTGCCGGGACGAACTACGTCGACCTCATGTTCCAGATGCTCGGCGTCGAGGCCGAGGGACCGCTGCCCCAGACCGTGGAGACCCCTTCGATCGAGCCGACGCAGGACGGGTACGTGGGCTTCTGCACCAATTCTCGCCAGCAGTTTTCGGACTTCCTCTTGATGATCGGCCGCCACGACCTCCAGGAAGACGAGCAACTGGCCCAGGTTGCCGGGAGAATGGCGCGCTTCGACGAGTGGAACGAGATCGTGCACGCCTGGACACGGGAGCACACGACGGCGGACGTCGTCGAACAGGCCTCGCTGCTCCGGATTCCGGTCGCCCCCGTCAACAGCGGGGATACGGTGCGCTCCCACGAGCAACTCGTGGCCCGGGGCGCCATCCGAGAAGATCCCACCGGGCGTTTCCAGCATCCCCGGCCCCCCTACCGTCTCGACGCTTGCGAGCCGGCGGCGCAGCGCACCGCGCCGGCGCTCGGGGAGCACACGGGTCGCATCGAGCCTCGCGACGTTGCGCGGCCCGCGCCCGGCGCGCCCGGAGGGCTTCCGCTCGCGGGTCTCCGGGTTCTCGATCTCACGGCCTGGTGGGCCGGTCCGTCTGCGGCCCAGATGATGGCGGCGCTCGGCGCCGAGGTCATCCACGTGGAATCCGCCAAGCGTCCCGACGGCATGCGCATGGTGGGTGGCATGCTCGGCGTGAAGTTCGACGCGTGGTGGGAGGCGAGTCCGTTCTTCCTGGCGAGCAACGCGAACAAGACGGGTCTGGCGCTCGATCTCTCCACGGACGAGGGCAAGTCTCTTCTGCGTCGACTCGTCGCCGAGTGCGACGCGGTGGTCGAGAACTTCACGCCGCGGGTCATGGAGAACTTCGGTCTCGACTGGGAGACCATTCGCGAACGCAATTCCCGGTGCATCTTCCTGCGAATGCCGGCGTTCGGTCTTTCGGGGCCGTGGCGCGACAACACCGGTTTCGCCCAGACGATGGAACAGATGACGGGTCTTGCCTGGCTCACCGGTCACCCGGACGACCAGCCGCGCATCCAGCGCGGGCCGTGTGATCCGCTGGCGGGCATGCATGCCGTGTTTGCCTTCCTGGTGGCGCTGGCAGAACGTGAGCGCACGGGGCGGGGGATTCACGTCGAGGCGACGATGGTCGAGGGCGCGCTCAACGTCGCGGCGGAGCAGCTGATCGAGTTCACCGCCTACGGAAACCTGCTCCAACGCGATGGCAACCGCTGTCCCGAAGCGGCGCCCCAGGGCCTCTACCCCTGTGCGGGCAGCGAGCCGGGCCAGGAACAATGGCTGGCGCTTTCCGTGCATACCGACGCGGAGTGGGAGGCCCTGTGCGAGTTGTTGGGCCGCCCCGCGTGGACGCAGAAGCCGGAACTCGCCCACTTCGCCGGCCGGCGTGCGGCGCGAGACGCGATCGATGCCGAGCTACGCCCGTGGATCGCCGAGCGCGACCGTGCAGAACTGGTCGAGACGTTGCTCGCTGCCGGTGTTCCCGCGGCTCCCGTCGCGGATCCGCGCGGGTGTCGTCACAACCCGCAGATGGTTGCGCGCGGGTTCTTCGAGGCGGTCGACCACCCGGTGGTCGGAAACATTCTCGTGCCGACGCTTCCGTTCCGCTACGCGTCGGTCGAGCGCTGGACGCGTTTTCCGGCCCCGACGCTGGGGCAGCACAACCGCGAGGTGCTCGGCCGGTTGCTGGGTCTCGACGGGGCGGAACTCGATCGCCTCGAGGCCGCCGGCGTCATCGGCGACCAGTTGGTGGGGCTCTGAAGCTTGCGGATGCCCGTGCGCGGACAGCCCCTTCACACGAGGCACCTGACGCTCGAGATGCGCCACGGCGCCGATGGCCGTGTGCACGTGTGGGGCGAAGTGATCGACCTGCGCAAGGCGAGCTTCGTTCCGATGGTGGAGGAATTGCAGACCGCCGGGATCATCCACCACATGACACTCGACGCGCGGGTCCACCCAGAAACCCGGGTGCTCGAGGCGCTGGACACCGATCAGCGGGCGGTCGCCGTCGAGCCGTCGGACGTGACGCGCGGCGAGTGTTGCCGGGATCCCGCGTCGAATCTCCAGGCGTTGGTGGGTCGTGCCTTCGACGCAACCTTCAAGGGGGAGCTCGGCCGGGCGTTCGGTGGGCCCCGAGGCTGTTCCCACCTGTTGACCCTCTTCCATCTCGTGGTTTCGGCCCTGCCCCTGGCCTTCGATTTCGAAGCGGCGCAGCGCCGAAAGACCGGAGCGGAGCGGCGTCCCGGAGAGCTCTTCTTCCGCCGGGCTGTGTTCGTCGACGGCTTCGGACCCGAAGAGGGCACGCTCCAACTCGCCATCTCCCTGATGGACTACCACAGTGCGTCTCTCGCAGGTTCCGAGAATCGTTTCGACCTGCTGGCAAGGCAGCACGAAGTCCGGCTCCTCGCCGAGATCACCATCGGGGACCTTCTGTTCAGTTCGATCCACGCTGCCGAACGAGAGCGATCCGCAGCGACGCTCCGGGAGGCCGAGTGGGAAGACCGGAGCGGCTGGCTTTCCGATTTCGTCGGCCGCCCTGTCTTGCCGGGCCTCGGGAAGGAATTGAGGCGCCGCTTCGAAGCTCGGCCGGAGGCGGCCCACGGCTTTCTCGACGCGTGCCTTCAGCTGGCGCCCGGGTTCGTGCAATGCACGCCCGCGCTCGCGGATCGCATGTTCGACCCGCTCGCGGCCAGTGCTGCCGCGCGTCGCACGGGCGAGCCCCCGGAGATTCCCAGTTTTCTCACCCAGGGCGGCGGCGCAAATTCCTGTTACATGTGGCGCGAGGACGGCCCGCTCGTGCAGGTCCAGTTTCGTTCCGGTAAATAGAGCACCGCCTCGGGCGCCCGGAAGCGTCGGCGTCTCGGCACCGCGAAAGGAGAGCGACCGTGGTTCATCTCGAACGCGAGGGTGACGTCTTCGTCCTGCGGCTCGACGGCGGCGAGAATCGTTTCAATCCCGAGCTGCTCCGCGATCTCGACGCGGCGCTGGAAGAAGTCGAGAAGGCCGATGGAGCGAAGGCGTTGGTGACCACGGGCACCGGCAAGTTCTATTCGAACGGTCTCGACCTGGATCACATGACATCGGCGAGCGTGGACCCGGGGGAGTACCTCGCCGGCGTCCTCGGCCAGGTGGCGCGCCTGCTGGTGTTTCCATGTTTCACCGTCGCTGCGGTCAACGGTCACGCTTTCGGCGCCGGTGCCCAGTTCGCCGTGGTTCACGACGCGCGTTTCATGCGCGCCGATCGCGGTTTCTTCTGCATGCCCGAGATCGACATGCAGTCGCCGCTGCATCCGGGGATGACGGCCCTGCTGCTGGCGCGAATTCCCACGCCGGCTGCCCAGGAGTTGATCGTCACCGGAACACGTTACGGCGGTGCCGTGGCCGCGGAGAAGGGCATCGTCGACCGCGCCCTGGACGAGGAGGAACTGCTCCCTGCCGCGGTCGCGCGCGCCGCGGAGCTGGCGTCGAAGGCCCACCCGGCGATGGGCGAACTCAAGCGAGGGATGTACGGCCCGGTTCTCGCGGCGCTGGCCCAACCCCTCGGCGACCTGGGGCGGCGTTGAGGAAGCGGTGCGCATGCGCCGCGGGGCCGATCGGTGCCGTTGACATCCGATCCGGCGGGTCGTAGATTCACGCGCCGAGTTTTCTGATGACACGTTTCCGGCACAGTACAGCGATCCGGTGGGCCGCCTTCGTCGGTCTCTTTGCGTTCCTGGCCGTTCCGGCGCTTCACGATGCAGGCCTCCACCATCACGAGGACTGCCCGACTTCCGTCCCCTCCTGTGTCGACACGGGGACGAGCGAGCAGTTGTCTCTGGGGGACACCGAGTCCTGTCCCCTGTGTCTTCTCGCCCGTCAGGGCCGCAGCCTGGTGCCCTCCACGCAGACCGTCGGCGTTTCCGCACCGGTCGGCGCGGCCCAATTCGTACCGCCGGACGCCGAAGCAAGGCTTCCGGGTCTTCTCCGCCTGGCGCATGCCGCGCCTCGGGCACCTCCGCTCTCGAGCTGACGCGACTCCCCGGACGGGTCCGCGCCGTTGGCGCGGGCTGCTCTCTGTCCCCCATTGCGTTTCAGCCAGAGCGAGGAATTCATGCGCCGTCAACCGGCCGCACACCCCGGTATGCTTATTGTTTTCATGATCGTTGGTTTCGTTGGTCCCGCCAGCGCGCAGGGCCAGGCCGACGATGACCCGGGGTCCCCCCCGAGCGTCGAACCCGGCCCCGAACAGGACGCTCATCATCCCCATGGTCACGACAGTCACGACGTGGAAAAGGTCGTCGTGACCGGTAATCCCATCGCCCACGATCGAGACGAACTCGCCATACCCGTCGATCGCCTCGACCGGGACGAGATACTCGACGACCTCGGTGCCACGCTCGGCGAGACGCTGGTGCGCCAGCCGGGCGTCGCGACCACGGGATTCACGGCGGGTGCGAGTCGCCCGGTGATTCGGGGCCAGGACGCGTATCGCACCGAAGTGACCGAGGACGGCCTTCCCACCCAGGACGTTTCCCGCGAGAGTCCCGATCATGCCGTGCCCGTCAATCCGCTCGCGGTCGAGCGAATCGAGGTGGTGCGCGGTCCGGCAACGCTGCGGTACGGCGGCGGCGCCACGGCGGGTGTGGTGAACGCGATCACGCACCGGATTCCCGACAAGAAGCCTGGCGTGGCGATTGCCGGCGAAGTCTTCGGTGCCCTGGACTCGGTGTCCGACCGGCGGGACCTGAGCGCAATGCTCGAGGGAGAAGTCGGACCCGTCGCCTGGCATCTCGATGGTCTGGTGCGCCGGGCCGACGACTACGAGATCCCGACGGGCGGGCGACAGCAGGGCACGTTCGTGGACGCCTACTCGGCCGCCGGGGGGGCTTCGTGGTTCATCGGCGAATCGGGGCGCGTCGGGGCGTCCTACTCGCGCTTCCAGAGCGACTACGGCATTCCCGAGGAAGACGAAGACGCGAAAATCGACATGTACGCAAACCGGGTGCAATTCGAGGGCGACTGGTTCGCGCCGGTGACAGGCGTGCGCGAGGTCCGCGTGCGCGGTGCCTATACAGATTACCGCCACGACGAAATCGTGGAGGGAGTCACCGGCCAGACCTACCGCAACGATCAGTTCGACGGGCGTTTCGAACTGCTCCACGAAGAACTCTACGGATTTCACGGGGCGCTGGGTCTCACCGGGGGGACTCGGGACTTCCGCGCCGGAGGAGAGGCGGGTGAGTTCATGGCGCCGGCGCAGACGACGCAGGTGGCCGGTTATCTGTACGAGGAACGGGAAATCATCCACGGTCTGGTGGCCGAATTCGGGGCGCGCATCGAGGGCACCGACGTCCGGGGAACCCCGTACCTCGCCACCCAGGAACGGACGCGGAGCTTCCTCCCGGTGAGCGGTTCCCTCGGGCTCGTCGTTGATCCGTCGAACGGCGTGACCATCGGGATCCTGGGAGCGATTTCCCAGCGGGCGCCGGCCGAGACGGAACTCTTCGCCCGTGGACCCCACGAGGCAACCGCTACCTTCGAGATCGGGGATCCGGACCTCGACGAAGAGACGGCCTACACGGGGGAGATTCGGGTCGCGTACGAAACCGACCGCCTGCGCATCGCAGCGGCGGGCTTCGTCACCTACTACGACGGGTACATCTTCGGCAACCTGACCGGTGGCACGATAGAGGGGTTGGATGAGCTGCGCTTCGGCGCCCGCAGTTCCCTCTTCGCGGGTACGGAAGTCGAACTCGACATCGACCTGTTCGATGCGCTGGGCGGCGTTTTTGGCGTGGACGCGCAGATGGACTACGTGCACGCGCGCTTTACCTCCGGTGTGAACCGGAACGTGCCGCGCATTCCGCCGATTCGCTGGGGCGCGAACCTCTTCTACCGCGGCGACTGGGTGCGCGCGCGCTTTGGCTTCCTCCGCACCCAGGCCCAGGATGCCGTGAGCGACGACGAGACGCCGACTTCCGGCTTCACGTTCCTCAACGCGTCGTTCACTCTCGACCTATCGCCCTGGTTCGCCCGGGTTCCCGTGGAATTCATCGTGCAGGGAACGAACCTCCTCGACCAGAAGGGGCGCAACGTCGTGTCCTTCACCGCCGACGAGGTGCTGTTGCCCGGTCGGAACGTTCGTGGCGCAATTCGCGTTCGGTTCTAGTCCATCTCGGTCGGGTCAGTGTCCCGACCACCAGGCGTACACGAGCGCGCCCACCTCCCGGTAGCCCTCTGGGCGCATATGGTCGTCGTAACTCCAATAGAGCGGATCGCCGGAGGTTTCGGCGGCGCGCAGGGCTGGGGTCAGGTCGAGGAACGGGAGTTCGAGGGCGCGACAGGTTTCCGCGAGGAGCGCGGCCTGCACCTGGAACTCCGGGCCCATGAGCGAGATCACGGACCCGGGCGGTGAAAACCGCGCCTGGGTTTCGAGGTAGCGATCGGTGACCTGGTGTTTGGTCGGCACGTAAACGACCCGGAGCGCCGCGTCCCACTCTTTCAGGTATGACTGCAGCGCGACCAGGTGGCCCTCGATGTCGAAGGGTCGTTTCAGGTGTCGTCCAAACCAGGGCAGGGCGTCCACGAGCATCGGATTGAAGCGACCGGCTCGGATGGCGCGCGCGATGTCGGGTTCCACGAAGGCTTCCAACTGCCCGGCGGTGCGGCCGTCGGTCCACGGGTTGCGGGGATCGGGCACGCTGGGAAGAAACTCGAACGGCGGCTCCTGCCAGCGTCGCGGTACTCGGCGACCGGACGTGATGTCGCGCACGACGGTATAGAGCCGCGGCGTCCAGACGCCGGTTCGCGTTGGCTCGACGGCACCCGCGAGCCAGGCCGGGTCGAAACGCGTGGGCAGCACGTCGTTGGCGAAGATCACGAGGATTACGTCGTTTGGCTCGAAAAGGGGGACGGCGTCGCGAAGAAGACGCGCGTAGGCCGGCAGGTCGCCGCCGCCCAGGCCGAGGTTCAGCACGTCGACGGAGTCGCCGCCGAGGACGGCGAACGTGGCCGGGATCGTGTCTTCGGCCGAGGCGGAGAAACCCTCGACGAAGCTGTCCCCGACGAAGGCAACGCGCGTCGCGCCCTCCGGTTTTTCGAGCGTCCACTCCCGGTCGCGGAACCCGTAGAGGTTGAGTGCGTGGACGAAGTCGAATCCGTCCGGCTCCGAAGCCCACGTGAACGAGGCGTGCCCCAATGAAGACGGCGTTTCGGCACCCGGGGTGAAGCCCATGTGGGAGTAGCGGGTGCGGTCGAAAGCCGGGGCTTCGTGCAATGGAAACACCGCGCGCACCGCGATCTCCAGGAGCACCAGGAAAAACGCGGCGGCGAGGAGGAACTTCGTCAAATCAACCGAGTGCCGGAAGCACCTTCTTTTCGATCAGCCGCAGGCATTCCCAGGAGAAATCCGGGTGGATGCCGCCCACCAGCGGGTGGAGGAGGACCGAATCCATGGGGCCCATACCGCGGG
>JAYZFQ010000102.1:0-15212 GCA_036336695.1 Myxococcota bacterium | reverse complement strand
TCTTCTTCTTCGCGGTCGTCTTCCGCGCGGTCTTCTTCCGCGTGGTTTTCTTCTTCGCGGTCTTCTTCCGCGCGGTCTTTTTCCGCGTGGTCTTCTTGCGCGCGGTCTTTTTCCGCGTGGTCTTCTTGCGCGCGGTCTTTTTCCGCGTGGTCTTCTTGCGTACGCCCATGGCTCACCCTCCTGGCCGATGCGTGGATTCTAGGCCGCTTGCAAAACACCGGTCAACGCGGAAGCGTGGTTCGCCCGCGGGGCCTCGGGTAGCCTGTCCTCGTGCGCGTCCAGGTGAAGCTCTTCGGTTCGGTCCGAGAGGCCACGGGCCTTTCCGAACTGGACGTGGAGCTGCCGGCGGACGCCACGGTGCGCGATCTCCGCGACCACCTGGCGCGCGACCACGCGATTTTCGACACGCTCGGCGAGCGCCTCGCGGTTTCGGTCAATTTCGACGTGTCGCCCTTCGAGACGGGGCTTCGGGAAGGTGACGAGATCGCCTTCCTGCCGCCGGTAGCCGGTGGAGCCGGGGGAACCGACCGGGTCAATCTGTCCGACGTGCCGATCGATCCCGGGGAGGTCGTTTCCCGGGTGGCCGGCCCGGGCCGGGGCGGCATCGTGAGCTTCAGCGGGGCCGTTCGGAACCAGGCGCGCGGCCGGGAAATCCGTCACCTCGAATACGAGGCCTACCCGGGCATGGCCGAACAGGAGATGGAGAAGATCTGCGACGCGGCCGAGCGGCGCTGGCCCGGTGTACGCGTCGCGATGGCGCACCGGGTCGGGCACCTCGAGATCGGGGATCTCGCGGTTGTCATCGCCGTCGCGGCTCCACACCGCGCCGAGGCCTTCGAGGCGTGTCGCTTTGCCATCGATACGCTCAAGGAAACCGTGCCGATCTGGAAGAAGGAGTTTGCGACCGACGGGGACTACTGGGTCGACGACCGACCCTGAGCTGCTGCACCCGCTGCGCTCCGCCCCCGACCGTCGCCCGTTTCCGGTCTCGGCAGCTGCTCGAGGAGCCAGTCGCCGACCTGCTGTGCGATGAACTGGTTGCCCTTGGGGTTGAGGTGCAGGTCCTTCGGCAGCCAGGTGTGGGCGAGCTCGAGCTCGTCGATCTCGAGGAGCGGAACGCCGGCGGCCTCGAAGACGGCGCGCAGGCGTGCGTCCGCCGCGGGACCCGAGAGCCGATAGGCGCGGCCGCGGTGCGCGAAGGTGCCGCTCCACGTCTCGGACGGGAGTTGTGGGCGGAAGAACAGCAGCGGGACGCCCTGGGCCTCCGTAAACCGCTTCATTTCCGACAGCAGGGCTCCCTGGAGCGCGAGGGCGTACTGGAGGCGCGGGGTCGGCGGGTCCTTGAGGTATGCGAAGTGCGACCGCTCGCTCTCGAGGTCTTCTTCGTCCCAGAGCGCCTGCCCTGTGGCTTCGGCGTAGAACGCGCCGAGGGAGGGCGTGTCTTCTCCTGCGGCGGGTGCCGGTTGGCGCGGGGGGAGCGTTTGCTCCCAGTCGAGATCCGTGGGGTAGCCGCCCGCGGCGATGCGGCGGACAGCCGGCACGATGCCGAACGAGGCAGCAGCGCCGCTCTCGGTGCCGGGCGTGCGCCACAGCGCCGGATCGGGCGGCACCAGCGCACCGTCGTCTAGCCGGTACGTGGGTTTGGGCGTGCCCATGTGCGTCGGGAAGAGGTTGTTCCACAGGTCGTTCCGGTGGGTGTAATAGACGACCACGGCATCGGGCTGGAGCGTTTCGAAGTAATGCTGGAGTGCGATCAGCTGCTGGTCGGTTCCCCAACCGCCGGCGCCCATGACGACCACCTCCACGGGCCAGCCGCGGTTCGCGAGGTGCCGCTTCAGGCGCGGGCCCAGCGTTTGGCGGCGGGTGAGGTGGTAGCCCTCGAGGTGGGAGTCTCCGAGGAGCAGGATCCGGGGCAGCCGCCGGGTCGCGGCCGGTTCCTTGGCGCGGAAGCCGAGGGAGTTGATGCCGTCCTTCCAGGGGACTGTGATCTTCCAGGCGAGGGGGCCGCGTTCGGGGGGCCACCCCATGAACCGCAGTACCAGGTCGACGCCGAGGAGCGACAGGAGTGTGGACGCTGCGAAGACGAGCGCGAGTGCAGCGGGTCGGCGTGAGCGCATCGACCGGGATTGTTCCAAACTATCGGGCGGGATGAGCGAGTTCTCCCCGGCGTCCAAGCACCACCATCACCGCACGGCCGCGGTGGCTGCCGTGCCCACGGCGGTGGTGACGGTCAGCGACACCCGGACCCGCGAAGACGACACGGGGGGCGACCGGGTCTGTGCGCTCCTGGAGGCGGGCGGCCACCCCGTGGTCGAGCGCCGGATCGTGCCCGATGAGACCGGGGCGATTGCGGCGGCGGTTCGCGAGTTGACCGGCCGGGACGCTGTGCGCGCCCTCGTGCTTACCGGCGGCACCGGTGTGGCTCCCCGAGACGTGACGCCCGACACGGTGGAGCCCCTGCTCGACCGGCTCATTCCCGGGTTCGGCGAACTCTTCCGCCAGCTCTCCTACGCCGAGATCGGGTCCGCCGCCCTGCTGTCCCGGGCCCTCGCAGGCCTCCGGGGAGGGCGGGTGGTCTTCGTGATCCCGGGGTCCCGGGGCGCGGTCAAACTCGCCATGGAGAAGCTGGTCCTGCCGGAACTCGGCCACCTGGCCGGGGAGGCGGTCAAGACTCGCTGAGGCCGGCCCGAAAAGACCTGTATGGGCTGGGTGATTGGTCTGGTGTTGCTTCTGGGGGCGCCCTGCGCCGCCGCGGTCTACAGCTGGGTGGACGAAGAGGGGGTGACCCACCTCGTCGACGACCCCCGGGCCTTGCCGGACCGCGCCGGGGAGGGCGTGCGCGAGGGGCGGGAGGGCCTGCGGGACCTCTGGGGTGGCGAGGCCGTCACCGTTCCGCACCCGGAGGGGACCGTGGACCCCGGGCGCCCGGGAGGCGCCGACGACCGAACCACCCGGCTTCTGCAAGGCGCCGTGCGGGACCTCGAGCGGGGCGAGACGGCCCGGGCCCAGGTCGCCCTCGAGAGCGTGCTGCGCGCCGAGCCCGGGAACGTGCGCGCACACTGGCACCTGGCGCTCCTGGAGCGACAGCGCGGTCGTTACGAATCTGCCGAAGTCCACTTGCGCGCGTTCCTGGCCGCAGCGGGCGATGCCCACGAGGCCTGGCGCCAGGCCGCCGCGCGCAAGCTCTCCGAACTGGAGGACGAGCGCCGCCTGGCGGATTCCGCGGGTCTGCCGGGCAGCGACGAGTGGGTCGACGTCGAGCATCCGCATTTTCGCGTGCACTACGATGCGGCCCTCGGCCGGACTTCGTCCGACTACGCCGCCACGGTGCTGCGCTTCCTCGAGCAGGCTCACGAGGCGGTGGGGCAACGCTTTGGCACCCTGCCGGCAGAGCCCCTGGGTGTGAAGTTCTACGGCAAAGCTGCGTATCTCCGTGCCCACCGGCACCGGTTTTCCTTCGAGACCGTGGGTTTCTTCGACGGTCGGATCCACGTGGTCTCGGCCGGCCACCCCTCGGGCGAACTCCGCGCGTTGCTGTTCCACGAATACACCCACGCGGTGTTCCGCGAGCGAACGGGAAGCGATCGGCCGTTCTGGCTCAACGAGGGGATGGCCGAACTCACCGAGCGCACGGCGCGGCAGCAACCGGGTCTGACGCGGGACGAGCGCTCCCTGTTGCGCCGCCGCATCGATGCCGATCTGTGGATTCCGCTGCGGCGACTCGCCCCGAGCTTTGCCGGCCTCGATGACGACGATGCCCGTGTCGCCTACCTGGTGTCCGCGGCGGCGGCCGATTGGCTCCATGCCCGGACGACCCGAGAAGAACGCGCGCGACTTCTCCAGCGACTCGGCGACGGCGCGTCTCCCGACACCGCGCTCAGCGAGGTGCTGGGCCTCACGACGGAGGCGGTCGACGCAGCCGTCCGCGAGTGGATCCGCGGCGAGTTCGCCCCGGCCCGGGCGGCGGAAAACTGAGCGGCTGAGCCCCGCCCCGCCTCAATGCCGGACGAAGAAGCCGCGCAAATCCTCCGGCGGTTCTTCCTGCTGCGTGAACGCGTCGACGCGCGCCGCGGGAGGGCCGATCTGGCACCAGGCCACGAGGTCCTCGACCGCCGCCGCCGGCCCCTCGAACACCGCTTCCACGCTTCCGTCCCGGCAGTTGCGCACCCATCCGTCGGCGCCCAGGCGTTCCGCCTCGTTGCGGGTGGATTCCCGGAACCACACGCCCTGGACCCGCCCGCTCACGGTGACGCGCTTGCGAATGCGTTCCGGCATCAGTCCCGGGAGGGGGCGTAGAACTCGAAGTCGACCAGTTCCTGCCGCATGTATTCGGTGAGCCGCTGGATCAGCCGGTTTTCGAGTTGCCGCACGCGCTCGCGCGAAACGCCGAACGAACGGCCGAGTTCCTGGAGGGTGCAGGGTTCCTCGGCGAGGAGCCGTTCCTCCAGGATCTGGCGGTCGCGTTCGTCGAGTTCCTCGGCGAACTCCCCGACCTTCTCCAGGAACACGCGCCGGACTTCCCCGCTCGCCACCGAGTCTTCCGCGCTCTGCACGTCGGCGGGGACGAAGTCTCCCCGCTCGCTCGACTCGTCGTCTCGGCGCACGGGCGCGTTGAGCGACAACTCGGGTTCGGCGAGGCGCTGCTCCATGTTGAGGACGTCCTCTTCGGTCACGTCGAGGCGCTCGGCGAGCAGCCGCGGTTCGGGCTGAAACCCCTCCCGCTCGAGTTCCCGCTTCTCCTTGTTCATGCGGAAGAAGAGCTTGCGCTCGGCCCGGGAGCGACCGAGGCGGACCATGCGGATGTTGTCGAGGATGTATTTGAGGATGTAGGCGCGGATCCAGTAGGCGCTGTAGGAGGACAGCTTGACGTCCTGGGAGGGGTCGAAGCGTTGGACCGCCTGCATGAGCCCGAGGTTTCCCTCCTGGATCAGGTCCAGGGTGTTCGCCCAGGCGCGGCGGTATTCCATGGCGATCTTGACCACGAGGCGTAGGTTGGCGAGCACGAGTCGGCGTGCGGCTTCCACATCGCCTTCCTCGCGCCAGCGGATCGCGAGTTCCTTTTCCTCTTCCCGGGAGATCGGCGCGTGGTGCGCCAGTTCCGCCATGTACCGCGTCAGCGCGTCCGAAACCTCGGGACTGCGTTCGGACGAACCGGGTGCGGGCGTCACCGCATCCGGGGTGCGGACTGCGGGGACGTCGCGCGACGAGGCGTCTTGGGGCTCTCGGGAACTCAACGCCGGAAACCTCGCGCTGAAGCGCAGCGTCCGACGATAGCAGATACCCGGTTGCGCCCGGTCTCGTGGAACGTCAGAGCTTGGGACTCTTCCAGTCGGCCAGCAGTTCGAGCAGGAGCCGCACCCCGACGCCGGTCGCCCCCCGCGGTTGGGTCGGGGAGGTGTGGCTCGTCCAGGCCGTTCCCGCGATGTCGAGATGGGCCCAGGGGGTGTCGCCGGCGAAGGCCGCCAGGAACGCCGCGGCGGTCGACGAGCCGGCCTCGCGGCCGGCGCCGGTGTTCTTGACGTCGGCGACGGGGCTCTTGACTGCTTTCTTGTGCCCATCGAGGAGCGGGAGCGGCCATGCGAGTTCCGCGGTTGCGTCGCCGGCCTTCCGGATCCGGTCCGAGAGCCGCGTGTGGTTCGCGAACAAGCCGCTCGCCCAGCGCCCGAGGGCGACCACGCAGGCGCCGGTCAGCGTGGCCAGGTCGACGATGGCACAGGGGTCGTACTCGGTCTTCGCGTAATGCAGGGCATCGGCGAGCACCACGCGTCCCTCGGCATCGGTGTTGAGGACTTCGATGGTCTTGCCCGAGGCGGAAGTCACGATGTCGCCGGGCCGGTAGGCGGTGGCGCTCGGCAGGTTTTCGGCAGCGCCGATGATGCCCACGACGGGGTAGGGCACGTCGAGGAGCGCGCACGCGCGGAGGGCCCCGACCACCGTCGCGGCTCCCGACATGTCGTGCTTCATCTCGTCCATCGCCCCCGACGGCTTGATGGAAATGCCGCCGGAGTCGAAGGTCACCCCCTTGCCGACGAAGCAGAGCGGCGCGGCGTCCTTGCGGCGTTTCGGGCGGTGTTCGAGGGCCACGAGGCGCGGCGGATTGGCGCTGCCGCCGCCGACGGCGAGGATCGCCCCCATCTTTCGCTTGCGAAGTTCCGGAACCCCGAGCACCCGGACGCGGAGTCCCACCTCCTTCGCCATCTTCTGGGCCTCGCGCGCGAGCTGGGCGGGCGGAAGGGCGTTGCCCGGGGCGTTCGACAGGTCCCGGGCCAGGTTCTGGGACTCGGCGAGGATGGTGCCGCGCTTGGCGCCGGCGCGCGCCGCCCGAAGATCCGCCCCCTTGTCGAAGGAGAGCTGGACCGCCGCGACGGCGCTCGGGGCGTCGTCGGGTTTTTCCTTGTACTTGTCGAAGCGGTAGTTGCCCAGCACGGCTCCCTCGGCGAGGGCCTGCCCCACGGCGCCGGCGCGAAGCCGGCGGCTCGGTGTTGCGGCGACGGTGACCTTCTTGGCCTTCCGCGCGGCGGCCTCCCGTACCGCGGTGCCGCCGACGCGGCGCAGGGCCTCGGCGTCGACCCGGTTGTCCTTGCCGATGCCGAGGAGCAGAATGCGCTTCGCGGGCAGCGCTCCGTCGGGGTAGAGCACGAGCTTCTGGTCGCGCTCGCCGCGGAAGTCGCCCGAAGCGATCGCCGCCTGGATTCCCCCGCCCAGGAGCCGGTCGAGCCCGGCCAGGCGGCCGGGCGGGCGCTTCTTGTCGCCCACCGATAGGACCGGAATCACGAGGAGATCGGTGGCCGTGGCGAGGACGTCGCGCGCATCGGCGGTGACGTGCATGGGTTCTCCTTTTTGCAACGGGAACTTGGTTGAACTCCCTCAGGCCGTTTCCTAACCTCGCGGAGTTTCGAAATGGGGTGAGCACACATGATCATCGCGGCGGCGTCGGGGGGGCGTCTCGCGGCCCTCGACGCGATGAGCCTGATTTGGCAGGCGAGCTGGCTCGTTCAGCTCGTATTGCTCCTACTCGTCCTCATGTCCGTCTTTTCCTGGGCGATCATCTTCGTCAAGTGGCGAGAGCTGCGACGCGCCGAGCAGGATAGCGAGGCATTTCTCGAGGTCTATCAGGAAGGCTCGCTGGACGCGGCCTACCAACTGGCGCGGGACCTCGATGCGAGTCCCCTCGCGGCGGTTTTTCTCGCCGGCTACGGGGAAATGAACCGCATGACGCGCCAGGCGGCGGGCGACCTGTCCGACGCGCAGCGGGGAGCGCTGTCGCGCCAGATCGTCTGGTCGGCTTCCCGGGAGGGGTTGCGACTCGAGCGGGGGCTCACCTTTCTCGCGACCACGGGAAGTTCGGCGCCCTTCATTGGCCTCTTCGGGACCGTCATCGGCATCATCGACGCCTTCCAGGGGATCGGACGCACCGGTTCGGCGAGCCTGGCCGTCGTGGCGCCCGGCATTGCCGAGGCCCTGATCGCGACAGCCGTGGGTCTGCTGGCGGCGATTCCGGCGACCATCTTCTACAACCACTTCGTCGGAGAACTCCGGGGTCTCAATGCGGCCACGGACCTCTTTTCGGCGGACTGCGAGGGCGATCTGCTCAAGCAGGTTGCTGGAGCGGGGGGGGAAGCTTCCCCTCCGGCGGGGTAGGCGGTCGTGGCTGGGCAGCGCGCCGGCGCCACGCATCGCCCGCTTTCGGAGATCAACGTCACGCCCTTCGTCGACGTGATGCTGGTGCTGCTCATCATCTTCATGGTGACGGCCCCGTTGATGCAGCAGGGCGTTGCCGTGGACCTGCCCGAGACGACGACCCAGCCGCTCCGGGTCCGGGACGAGCCGCTCGTCCTCACGGTCAAGAAGGACGGGAAGTACTACATCGGGCGCAAGGAACTTCCCGCCGATGCCCTGCGCGCCAAGCTCGAGGCCATCTTCGAGGGAACGGACACCAAGGAGATCTTCCTCCGGGCGGACCAGAAGGCCTCCTACGGGGTTGTCGTAAAGGCGCTGGCCGCCGCGCGCGAAGCCGGGGCGACGAGCATCGGGATGGTCACGGAGCCCGAGCGCTGATCGCGCGGAGGAGACGTTGCGAGAAGTCGCGGTCCGGCTCGACGAAGCGCACCGCCGGGAGTTCAAGCGCTTCCTGGCGGGTTCGGCGGGCCTGCATGGGTTGGCGTTCCTCGTCCTTGCCCTCGCCCCCGTCGTTCCGTCGATGAGCCCGCCGGCCGCGATTCCGGTGCGTCTCGTGGCCGCTCCGGCGGTGCCGCGGCCGCCCGCCGCTCCCGCCCGGCCCAAACCGCCCAAGCCGCCGAAGCCCGTTCCGAAGGTCCTGCCCGCGGAGCCGGTCCTGCCGAAGCCCGCCGCGGCGCCGGTGCCCGAAACGCCCCCGCCCCCGGTGGCCCAGGACTACGAAGACGTGCTCGACAGTCTGCGGAGCGAGCTGGGCGAGACGGCCCCGGAAGCGCCGCCGCCCAGCCCGGTCGAAACGGCGGCGGTGGGGGTGGCCCAGGGCGTGACGGTTTCGCCCGAGGTGGCCGCCTGGTTGAAGAATGCGCGGATCCACGTGCGTCGAAGCTGGGTGGTCCCGCCGGCGTTCGAGATGCAGACCCTCGTGGCCGAGATCCGGGTAAAGCTCGGCGCTTCCGGCGAGGTCCAGGGAACCCCCGTGGTGGTGAGCCGCTCGGGCAACCCGTGGTACGACGAAAACGTGGTCCGTTCGATCGAAAAGGCGAGCCCGCTGCCGGCGCCGCCCGAAGCCGGGGAATGGACCTTCCTCTTCTACTCGGACCGCGATTCATGAGGGCGCGCGCAGCGGGAGCGTGGCTTGTGCTGCTGGTGTTGCTCGGCGCGGGGGCTGGCGCCCAGGAGCGTCCTGCCGTCGTCGTCACGCCGGGTTCGGTGCAGACCTTCCGGGCCGCCGTTCAGACCTTTCGCGACACGTCCGCGGTTCCCAAGCCGGGGCGGGCCGAAGAATTCCGCGGCTGGGTCGAGGCGTCCCTGGCCTTTTCCGACGTGTTGGAGCCGCTCGCCCACGCCGCTTTCCTCGGGCCAGAGACCACGGTCTCCCTCGCGGACGACGACGTGGTCTGTTCCGACTGGTCGCAGATCGGCGCGGACGCCCTCGTCCAGGGCGAACTGCGCGTCGATACCGAGTTCGCGGTCGAGGTCCGCGTCTGGGATACGACGCGCTGCGTGCCCCTGGTGCGCAAGCGCTACCGGCAACCGGCGAGTGCCGATCCCCGGATCATCGCCCGGCGCATCGCCGACGACGTGGTCGAAGGTTTCATCGGCACCCCCGGGGTGGCGGCCACGGAAATCACGTTCGTGTCGAACCGGAAGGGAAACCCGGAGATCTATGTCATGGGCGCCGACGGCTCCGACGTCCGGCAGGCCACGGCCAACGGCTCGATCAACGTCTTCCCGTCCTGGTCCCCCGATGGGGCGTCGATCGTCTACACGTCGTACCGGCACCAGGACCGGCCTTTGCTGTATCTCTCGACCCGGGGGCGGGGACGACCCGGCCGGTTGCTCCGAAGCCTGGGCGGCGATTTCGCGGAATACCGGGGCGTGTTCGCTCCCGACGGCAAGTCTCTCGCCGTGGTGATGAGTGCCCAGGATCACGCGTCCGAGATCTACCGGGTGAGTCCCGAGGGCCGCAACCTGCGTCCGCTCAGCCGCAGCCGTGCGATCGACGTGGCGCCTGCCTGGTCGCCGGATGGCAAACGCCTGGCGTTCGTGTCGGATCGGAGCGGTGCGCCCCAGATCTACCTCATGGACGCAGACGGAGCGAACCAGCGCCGCCTCACGTTCCAGGGTGTCTACAACACCCACCCCGCCTGGTCCCCGGACGGGAAGTGGATTGCCTACGAAACCCGGATCGGGGGGCAGTTCGACATCTGGCTCACCGACCCCGAGGGAACCTTCCAGGTGCCCCTCGTGCAGAACCCGAGGAGCGACGAGTCTCCGACCTGGGCCCCGAACTCGCGAAAAATCGCCTTCAGCTCGGTCCGTCGGGGGCAGGCCGATATCTACGTGATCGACGTGAACGGGGAGAATCTGAGGCGGATCACCCGGAGCGCGGGCGATGACACGAGCCCTTCGTGGGGCCCATTCTCGCGCTAAGCTACTGCGCCGTTGGGATGAGAGGTCTGGGCATGCACATCGCAAGAAGCATCGCGGCGCTCGGTGGGGCGATTCTCGTCGCGGGGTGCGCGACGGTGGCCGAACAGCGCAAGCTGGAGCGCCGGGTGGGGCAGCTCGAGCACGGAGGCGGAGAGGCGTCCGGGAAGCGCCTGGCCGAACTCGGCGCGCGACTCGACGCACTCCAGCGCGAACTCGAGCGGGTAAACGGCCGCGCGGAAGTTGCCGAGCACGCAGCGCAGCAGGCGCTCTCCGAGGCCCGCGCCGCGCGACGCGACGCGGCCGCGGCGGCGGAGTCCGCGGGGAACGGAGTTCCCGCTGGTGAGACGCCCGCTCCCGACGAGAAGTCGGATCCGCCGGCGGAATCGGCCGAACTCAAGGAGTACCGCAGTGCGCGTGCGGCCTGGAGCAACGGCGAACTCGATGCCTGTATTGACCGGTTTCGGAGTTTCATGCAGACTTATCCGTCCTCGACGTACGCGGAGAACGCGTCGTACTGGATGGCGGATTGCTACTTCAAGCGCGGCGACTACAAGACTGCCGTGCTGCGTTTCGACGACGTGGTGGCCCGTTACCCCAAGGGAAGCCGCGCGCCGGATGCCCTCTACCGTCAGGGCGAGGCCTTGCTGAGACTCGGCCCTAACTACGGCAAGGCGGCGACCAAGGCGTTTGAGCGTGTGGTTCGGGAGTACCCGGATTCCGCACGCGCTCGGGAAGCAAAGAAACAGCTCGAGATCCTCGGATCCAGCTGAACCATCGGGAGAGCCCATTGAACAAGCGCGATCTGGCGAGGTTCAAGAAGCTGTTGACGCAGCAGTCGGAAGATATCGTGGGGAATGCCCGCAAGTCGCTTTCGGGCGACATCCATGTCGATCCGGATGACTTCCCGGACGAGATGGACACTGCTTCTTCGGAAGTGAGCATGCAGTTCACTGGACGGCTGCGCGAACGGGAGCAGGGGCTGCTCTCCAAGATCGAGGCAGCGCTCGCCAAGATCGAAGAGGGGACCTACGGCGAGTGCCAGTTGTGCGGCGAGGACATCGGTGTGAAACGGCTGCGTGCCCGCCCGGTCGCCGAGCTCTGCATCGAGTGCAAGTCGGAGCAGGAGAAGCTCGAGAGCCGAACGGGCTGATCGGTGCCGTCCGAGGCGGGTGTCGCGGGCGAGGAGCGCGGTGGCAACGCCGCGCGGGCTGGCGCGCTCGTCTTGGGTATCGAGAGTTCTTGCGACGAGATGGCCGCGGCCGTCGTGCGCGACGGCAACGAAATCCTGGCGAGTTCTGTGCACGGCCAGGTGGCCGTCCACCGGCCCTACGGGGGCGTGGTGCCCGAACTCGCTTCCCGCGACCACACGCGCGCCGTCTCGGCCGTGGTCGAAGCGGCGCTTGCCGAGGCCGGGGTTTGCCCCGAGCAACTCGACGGGGTGGCCGTCACCGCGGGGCCGGGGCTCGTGGGGTCGCTGCTCGTCGGTCTTTCCTTCGGCAAGGCCCTGGCCTACCAGCTGGGCCGGCCCGTCGTGGGGGTGCACCACCTGGAGGGTCACCTCGCCTCGGCCGAACTGGCGGCCCCGGACCTCGTGCCGCCCTACGTGGGCCTGGTGGTGTCGGGCGGCCACACGGCGCTCTACCGGGTCTCCGGCGACCGGGTGCCGTGTCTCCTGGGCGAGACGCGGGACGACGCGGTGGGGGAGGCGTTCGACAAGGTCGCCCGGTTGCTCGGGCTTCCCTATCCGGGCGGGCCCTCGGTCTCCGATGCGGCGCAGCGCGGGGATGCCGCGGCGGTCGATTTGCCGCGGCCCCTCTCGGGCCGGGCGGGTTTCGATTTTTCTTACAGCGGCCTCAAGACGGCCGTAGCGCTGGAAGTCGAGCGGCGCGGAGAACTCGCCGACGCCGACGTAGCCGACCTGGCCGCATCCTTCGAAGCGGCGGCGGTGGCCCCCCTGGTGGACCGGTCCCGGCGCGCGGTGACGGAACAGGGCGTCGCGGCCCTGGCCGTCGTGGGTGGGGTTGCCGCGAATCGTCGCCTGCGGCGCGAGATGGCCGACGCCGGCGACGAGGACGGCTTTCGTGTCGTGTTTCCGCCCCCGGCGCTCTGCACCGACAACGCGGCCATGATCGCGGCGGCGGGAAGCCGGATCCTGGCCCGTGGCGAAGCCCATGGCCTCGACCTCAATTCCTTCTCCCGGGTTCCCGTCGGTAGCGCGCCGTGGGTCCGCGGCGCGCCGGGGTGACCGCGACCGACGTCCGCCGGCTTCTCGAGCGGTTTGGCCTGCGCGCCAACCGGGATCTCGGCCAGAACTTCCTGTGCGACCCCGCGGTAGCCGAGCGTCTCGTCGCACTGGCGGGCGTTGCCGAAGAGGACACCGTGCTCGAGATCGGGGCGGGTCTGGGCATCCTGACCCGCGCCCTCGCGGCGCGAGCGGCACGGGTCGTCGCCATCGAAGTGGATTCCGGACTCGTGGCGGCGCTGCGCGACGGGGACGCGCTGCCCGCCAACGTCACGGTGTGCCACGGCGACGCGCTGAAGGAGGACCTGGTGGGCCTGCTCGACGCCGCGCACCCCGCGCGCGTCGTGTCCAACCTGCCCTATGCGTCGTCGGCGCCTCTGCTGCGCCGGGTGCTCGACCTCCGCAGCCGCCTGGTCGATTGGTCCGTGATGGTGCAGCGAGAGGTGGCCGCGCGCCTGGTGGCCCGGCCCGGTAGCCGGGACTACGGCTCCCTTGCCGTGCTCCACGCGCTCGTCGCCGACGTTTCCGAGCAGTTCCGGGTTTCCCCCGGGCATTTCTTTCCGCGGCCCCAGGTGCATTCGTCCTTCGTGCGCATCCGCCCACTGGAGACGCCGCGGATTGCGGGCGACGAACTCGCGCGGGTCGAACGGACCGTGCGCGCCGCTTTTGGACAGCGGCGCAAGCAACTCGGCAACGCGCTGCGCGGCTCGGGGTTGTGGACCGAGGAGGCGATTCACGGGGCGCTCGCCGCGGTGGGTGTGGACTCTCGGGTGCGCGCGGAGAGCCTGGCGCCGGAACTCCTGCGCGACATCGCCCGGGCGCTTCCGGAAGCGCGGCCGTGAACGACGCCGACGTCCTGCGAGAATTGATCGCCCTGGCCGAGTCCGCCGGGCTCCGGGTCCAGGCCGTGCCCCGCGCGCGCGAGGGGGATGCGCCCGTGAGCAGCGGCGTGGTGCGCATCCGCGCAACGCTGCGGGTGGTGCTCGTGTCGAGTGATCCGGTCACCGAGCGCATCGGGGTCCTCGTCGCGGCCCTGCGGGCCCACGCCTCGGAGTTTCTCGAGACGCGCCACCTTCCTCCCGCGCTGCGCGCGCGCCTGGAGTAGCTCGCCCCCCTGGGGGCGGTGGCGCTTGCTCCGGCGAACGGCTTTCCGTAGCCTTTTCGGGTCTCGAGGGGTCTCGCACGGTGCGAACTCCATCGGGCAGAACAGAACCGCCCGAGCCCTGTGGCGCTCGGATGGCAGAGAGAACGCCTGGATCGCCCAGCAGAACGCTCGGATCCACCACACGGGGGACCGAGACGGGGGCGGGAATTGGGTGGCTCGCGACTGCGAGAACGCCGCGCCTCCGGAAACTTCCGGCAGGCGCTTTTTTTGTCTCGGAGTCACAGACCGCTCTGGTGGTGGGAGGCACCCCCTGTGTCCACCGTCACCGCCGAGTCCGGCCGGGAGCATCGCGTCACGCTTCCGTCCCTCCAGCGTCGCAAGCGTGTGGGTGAGAAGATCTCCATGCTCACCGCCTACGACCACACCTTCGCCCAGATCTTCGATACAGCCGGGATTGACGTGCTCCTCGTGGGAGACTCGCTGGGAAACGTCGTCCAGGGCCAGGACACGACCCTGCCGGTCACCCTGGAGGAGACCCTCTACCACACGCGGCTCGTGAGTCGCGGTGCCCGGCGGTCTCTCGTGGTCGCGGACATGCCGTTCGGCAGCTACCAGGTTTCGCCGGAGGACGCCGTTCGCAACGCGATCCGCTGCGTGAAGGAGGGCGGGGCGCACGCGGTGAAACTCGAGGGCGGTGCTGCCATGGGCAGCACGATCGAGCGCATCGTCGCCGCCGAGATCCCGGTGATGGGCCACGTCGGCCTGACTCCCCAGGCGATCCACCGGATGGGCGGACACCGCGTTCAGGGACGCACGGAGACCGGACGCGCCAAGGTGCTTGCCGATGCCCGGGCCGTGGCGGAGGCGGGAGCCTTTGCGGTCGTGCTCGAGGGGATGCCGGCCGATCTCGCCGCCGAGGTGACCGCTTCCCTCGCGATCCCGACCATCGGGATCGGCGCCGGCGTCGGGTGCGACGGGCAGGTGCTCGTGATGCACGACCTGCTCGGGTTGTCGGACTGGACGCCGAGCTTCGTGAAGCAGTACGCGAACCTGGGGGCACAGGCCTCCCAGGCTGCCCGGCGCTTCGCGGAAGAGGTGGCCGACGCCAAGTTCCCGGACGACGAACACTCGTACCGCTAGGACCTGAACGTGGACGTCGTGCACACGGTTCACGCGCTGCAGCAGCGCGCGGATTCCGAGCGGGCTGCCGGGCGCCGGATCGCGCTGGTCCCCACGATGGGTGCGCTCCACCGGGGCCACCTTTCCCTGGTCGACGCGGCGCGCCGGCGTGCCGACCGGGTCTGGCTGTCGATCTTCGTGAATCCCACCCAGTTCAACGACACCGCAGATCTCGACAACTACCCGCGCACGCTCGAACCGGACCTCGCCCAGTGCCGAGAGGCCGGCGTGGACCTCGTCTTCGTGCCCGCCGCCCAGGAGATGTATCCCGAGGCGGCGCAGACCGCCGTCGAGGTGGGCGACCTGGCGAAGCCCCTGTGCGGCGCCACCCGGCCCGGGCACTTCCGCGGCGTGACCACCGTGGTGGCGAAGCTCTTCCTCGCGGCGAAGCCCCACGTCGCCGTTTTCGGCGAGAAGGATTTCCAGCAGGTCGCTGTGGTGCGACGCATGGCCCGAGACCTGTTGTTCGATGTGGAAGTCGTCGGCGCTCCGACCGTCCGGGAGGCCGATGGGCTCGCCCTGTCGAGCCGCAACGTGCACCTCGGCCGGGAGGCGCGTCGCCAGGCCACCGTGTTG
>JAYZFQ010000101.1:0-21628 GCA_036336695.1 Myxococcota bacterium | reverse complement strand
AAGGCCTCGGCGAAATAGCGCCGAAGGAGGGCGCGTTCTGCCCGGAGTAGCGCGAGGGAACCGCCGACCACACCGCCGGCGTGGCGGGCGAGTTCGCTCTCGACGTCGATTCCGTTCGAGTGGAACCCGAAACCGCGCGCTCTCGCCGCATGTTCGAAATTCGGCCCGGCGCACAGGAGCACCTGGTGGCCGGCGTCGCGACACACTTCGCCGAGGGCAAGCAGGGGGTGAACGTCGCCACGGGTTCCGTCGGGGCTGAGGAGGACGCGCATGGAGGGGATCCATCGATCACCCGGCCGCGCAGCTTGAGTCCGTTCCAGCGCGGTGCACCGCTTGTGCAGTTGGGTGGCAGGGGCGCATTACGGGAGGGCGTAGGCGATGAGCGCGTCCCCGGGTTCGGACCAGCCGTGCCCCCCGGCTGCGATGACGACGTACTGGCGGCCGTCCTGGCGGAGCCGGTAGGTGATGGGTGTCGCGTTGGCTGTGTAGGGCAGGCGCTGCTTCCAGAGCAGGGCTCCCGTCCCGGCATCGAACGCGCGGATGAACTTGTCCGTCGTCGCTCCGATGAAGGTGAGGCCGCCGGCCGTGGTCAGGGGCCCGCCGAGGTTCGGCGCACCGAACTCCATCCAGAGTGGAAAGGGGGCCTGGTCCCGCATCGAGCCCAGGGCGGACTCCCACAGCACCTCGCCGGCAACGAGGTCGACGGCCGTGAGGAGGCCCCAGGGCGGCGCGTTGCACGGTGCGCCGAGGGGCGAGAACAGCGGCGTGCGCTTCACGGCGTACGGGGTTCCCTCCATCGGGTACACCTCGTTCGGGTACGAGAACGCCGACGGGTCGAGCGCTTCGTACTCCGCCCGCGGAAGCAGGGTCACGACTGAAGGGACGCGCATCGTGTTGACGATCAGCACCTGCCGCCTGGGGTCGATCGAGACGCCGCCCCAGTTCGCGCCGCCCCCGGAGAAGGGGTAGTGAATCGACCCCTCGAAACTTGGCGGAGTGAAGAGGCCTTCCGAGCGGTAGCGTGCGATCAGGTCGCGGCAGGCGTCCCGGTCCCACCGGGTGAACCCCCACGCGTCTTCGGGTGCGAAGCCGATCGGATGCAGGGGGGGGAGGTGTGTGGGAAACGGTTGCGTGGGCGTCACGGTCTCCCCGGGCACGTCGCGCGCCGGAACCGGGCGTTCTTCGACCGCGAAGACGGGTTCGCCGGTTTCTCGGTGGAGCACGAAGAGGAAGCCCATCTTGGTCGCCTGGATCACCACGGGAATCGGTCCGTCTCCCAGGTCGAGTTCCGAGAGCGTTGGTTGCGCGGGGACGTCGTAGTCCCAGACGTCGTGGTGCACGGTCTGGAAGTTCCAGCGGACGTTTCCCGTGGCCGCATCCAGGGCGACGACGGAACTCGAGAAGTAGTCGAGGTCTCGGCGCATTCCCGAGAAGTAGTCGGGCGAAGCGTTGCCCGTGGGAACGAAGACAAGGCCGCGTTCGGCGTCGCCCGAGAGGATGGACCAGACGTTGGGCGTGCCGGGCGCGTAGTGCGGCCCGTCTCCGCTCGGTGGCGGCGCCTGCCAGCGGGGGGTAACGGGGGCCCCGGCCCACTGGTGTGCGCCGTGGCGCGCGGCATCGGCGCCCACGACGCCCGCCGGTGCGTCTGCGCGCAGGTTGTCCGAAACGAGCGCGCCGATGACGACACGGTCCCCCAGCACCAGGGGCGGAGAGGTCGGGTAGTACTCCCAGGCGGGCGCCTCCCCGATGCCCTCGCGGAGGTCCACCCGGCCGTTGCGCCCGAAGTCCGGGCAGGGGAGGCCGGTGTCGGCGTCCAGGGCGATCAGTTCGGAATCGAGGGTTCCTGAAAAGATGCGTTTTCGGCACGTGGCGGCCGGCGCGGCACGCCCGTCTTCGTAGTAGGCCACGCCACGGCAGACGCGGGTGTAGGGGCCTTCCAGCTTGCGCAGCGAGAGTTCCGGGTCGAAGGCCCAGCGCTCTTCGCCGGTTTCGGGGTCGAGGGAGAGCACCCGGTTGAAACCGGTACAGATGTAGAGCGAGCCGTTCACGACGAGGGGCGATGCGTTGTAGCTCGTCGGCGTCGCGCCGTCGCTGCCGTTCGAAACGTCTCCGCTGTGGTGGGTCCAGGCGACTTCGAGACGGTCCACGTTTTCGGGTGTGACCTGAGTCAGGTCCGACCAGCGCTCACCGCCCTTGTCCCCGCCGTATTCCGGCCAGTCGGAGATCGGACCCGAGAAATCGATGGGGTCGCCGCCGCTACAGGCCGTGACGAAGCAGGCAGTGGCCGCCAGGAATCGGAAGGGTTTCACGTGTTGTCTCCGGCCAGGGTGCGGTAGATCTCGAGGTAGGCGTCGACCTGCCGGTTCAGGTCGAAGCGTTCGGCGATGCGAGCGCGCCCGGCCGCGCCGAGGCGCCGGGCCAGTTCCGGATCCTGCAGGATTTCGATGCAGCGCGCCGCGAGGGCGTCGGGGTCGTCCACCGGAACGAGGAAGCCGTTCTCCCCGTCGTCGATCGCTTCGGGGTGACCGCTGACGCGCGTTGCGACCACGGGAGTCCCGGCCCGAAGCGCTTCGAGCAGGGCGTAGGGGAGACCCTCGTACGCCGAGGGGATGACGGCGACCCGTGCCGCGCGGAAGTCGGCGGCGAGCGCCGCGGGTTCCCGGCGTCCGACAAAGTCGACCGCCTCGGTCAGACCGAGTTCTGCGAACAGGGCGACGAGCACGGGGGCGTCCTGTGGCGGGAAACCAGCGATGCGCAGTCGTGCGTCGGGACACTCCCGGCGGATGGCTTGTAGCAGGAAGGGGAGGACGAGTACCCGCTTGTGGTGGGCGGCCACGCCGGTGTAGAGGACCTCGACGGGGGCTGTGTCCTCGCCGACGGGCGCCGGTCCGACGCCGTTGTAGATCACCCGTGTACTCGTGCCGCGCTCCGTTCCCAGCAGGTCGAGGGCGCTGGAGCGTGCCACGGTATTGATCGCGTCGGCGAGAGCCAGCCCGGCCCGGTCTACCCACCGGTGCAGGAGTGCCCCGGCTTCGCCCCACAGACGCTCCGCGGGTGCGGGCCCGAAGCGCCGCCCGGCGAGACGATAGGGGCGGTTGGCCCGGGCGATGCGCCGGGTGTCCGAGTGGAAGGTTGCGAGCATCCGCGCGCGCCGCCCCGGCCAGAGCCGGAGCGCGAGCATGACCGGAAGGGCCTCGCCAGACTGGCAGTGGACCACGTCGCAGGCGGCGGCGCGGCGGGTCCAGCGGAGGGTGCCCAGGAACCAGCCGAGCCGGCTGGCGGCGATGCGATGCACCCCCGGTGCGTCCGGTCCCTGGCCCCGCGTGACCACCGTCGACTCCACGCCGCGTTCGCGGAGTCCCGCGTGGAGTTGCGCCGCGAAGGCGCCGACCCCACCGATGCGGTCCGGTGGGAAGTAGGGGACGAAATGGAGGACCCGGAGTGCCACGGGTTCCAACCCTATCAACTCCCCGACGCGCGGGAGGCGGATTCCGCGACATCCGGTGCGCCCTGGGGTTCCGAAAGGCGGGTCGGCGCGCGGGTCCGGGTGTCGGCGTGGCTTTGGAGGGCCAGGGCCACCATCTCCCGTTCACATTCCCGGCGGAAGGTCTCCCGCACGGCGCGCTCCGCAGCATCCGGGGGCAGCGGCTTCGGCTCCCCCACGTAGGTATGGATCTCGCCGAAGGGAAGCGGGAGGGCCACCCGGTCCCAGGTGGGCAGGCGCAGGCAGCGCCGAAACCAGAGCCGCACGCAGAGCACCGGTGCGTCGCAGGCCCGGGCCACGAGCAGCGCACCCGGTTTCATCCGGTACCGCGGGCCATGGGAGCCGTCGACCGGGGTTGCGAAGATGCCGTCTTCGTGGGAGCGCATCCACCGGATCCCCTCCCGAATCGCAGCCGGCCGGCTGCGCCGGATGCCGCGGCTGCTGCCGCCCCGCGAAACAGTGTGTCCGCAAGATGCCGCGATCTGGGTGGCCAACTCGCCCGCGCTGCTGCGGCTTACGAGGGCGTGGGCGTGGATGCCCAGGCGGGCGTAGACGTAGGGCGCTGCGAAGAGTTCTTCGTGCCACAAGAGGCACACGACCCGTCCCTTGCCCCCCCGCTGCGCGATCAGCGCCTCGGTGCCGTGATCCACGTGCCGACTCGTGTGCCACACGAGGAACATCCAGCCGCGGTAGGCCGGGCCGGCAAGCCCGCCGGCGAGTCGCAGGAAGGCCGGTTTCATCCGGCTGCGCAGCCGCTGCCAGGCCGTGCGGCGGGGTTTTCTCCGGGCGCCCGGTGAAGACACGAGCTGCTCGCAGCGCTCAGTCGTCGGCGGTGAGCACGCGGATCATGTTGGTGCTTCCGGTACGCCGGCTCACGCCCGCCGTTGCGACGAGCAGATCGCCGCGTTCGAGGTACCCGAGTTCTCGGCCTCGCCTGGCGGCGAAGGCCAGCATCGCGTCATCGTTCCGCTCCCCGTCGTAGCGGAGCGCCGTGACGCCCCAGTTGAGCGCGAGCCGCCGCACGACGCGTTCCGCGCTGCTGACGGCGAGGATCGGACAGCTGGGCCGGTACTTGGAGATGGCGCGGGAGGTGAACCCGCTCTCGGTGAGCGTCACGATCGCGGCCGCCTCGAGGTGGTTGGCCATGGTAATCGCCGCCTGGCTCACGGCTTCGGTCACGACGTGGGTCGGCTCGGACTGGATGTGTTGGAGATGGCCCCAGTCGCCCAGTGTCCCCTCGGCTTCCAGGGCGATGGCGGCCATCGTTCTCACGGCTTCCACCGGGTAGGCGCCCGTGGCGGTCTCCCCGGCGAGCATCACGGCGGATGTCCCATCGAGGATCGCGTTGGCGACATCCGTGACTTCGGCGCGGGTGGGGATCGGGTTGCGCTCCATCGAGTCGAGCATCTGGGTTGCCGTGATCACGGGTTTCCCGGCGTTGACCGTGGTGCGGATCGTGTTCTTCTGGACCAGGGGAACCTGCTGCAGGGGCAATTCCACGCCGAGGTCGCCCCGCGCCACCATGGTTCCGTTGGCGGCGGCGACGATTTCGGCCAGGTTTGCGACCGCCTCCCGGTTTTCGATCTTGGCGATGACCGGAATCTGCGCGTCGTGGCTCTCGAGCAGCTGCCGGATTTCCATGACGTCACGCGCCGAGCGGACGAATGACGCCGCGATGTAGTCGATGTCCTGGTCGACGGCAAACAGCAGGTCGTCGCGGTTTTCCACGCTCATGGGGCCGAGTTCGAGGGTGGTGCCCGGGAGGTTCACTCCTTTGCGATCCTCGAGACGACCACCGCGGACGACCTCGCAGCGGATCGTACCGGATTCGATCCTGGTCACGCGGAGTTCGATGACCCCGTCGTCCAGCAGCACCGCCGAACCGACGTGCACTTCGTCGACCAGGTTCGGCCGCGAAATGGAAACGCCGTCGCTGTCCCCGACGCACTCTTCCCGGTGAAGGGTGAACGACTGGCCTGCGGTCAGGTGCACGCTTCCCCCGTCCAGGCGGCCGGTCCGGATCTTCACGCCCTTGGTGTCGAGCATGATGGCCACGTTGGCGGAGAGTTCCGTCGATGCCTCGCGGATCATCTCGAGGCGCTTGCGGTGTTCTTCGTGCGTGCCGTGGGAGAAATTGAGCCGCGCCACGTTCATCCCAGCCCGGATCATCGCTTTCAGGGTTTCGGGCGAATCACAGGCCGGGCCGATCGTGGCGATCAGCTTGGTCTTGCGCGGGCGGGAACTCGACAAGGTGCAACCCCCTGGTGCGGAATCAAGTGAAGCACACGCCGCCAGGCTCGTCGAAATCTTCGGTCTCGATCTGGATCGTCGAGTGTTCGATCTGGAAGTTCTGGTGGAGTGAGTCCGACACGGACTGGAGCAACTTGTCCCGGTCGGATTCTCGCGCCGCGACGACATGGCCGGACAGGGCAATGCGTCCGCTGCTGATCGTCCAAACGTGGAGATCGTGAACGGCGAGCACGTCCTCGAGTCGGAGAATCGACGCCTCCACCTGGGCGACGTCGACGTTCGCCGGCGCCCACTCCATGAGTACGCCCACCGCCTCGCGCAACAGGCTCCAGGAGGCGTAGAGGATCAAGACGGCGATCGCGATGGAGGCGGCGGCATCCGCCCAGACCCAGCCGAACGCCCAGACGAGCACGCCGGCGGTCATGGCCCCGACGCTTCCCATCGCATCCGCCGCCACGTGGAGCCAGGCGCCCCGGACGTTCAGGTTTTCACGGCGGCCGGCACCGAGGATCCAGAGGCCCGCGAGGTTTACCAGCAGGCCGCCGGTGGCAATTGCGAACATGGGCCCGCCCAGGATCTCCCGGGAGGTGCCGATCCGGTCGAAGGCCTCGGTGATGACGAGCAGCGCCACGCACACGAGCAGGATGCCGTTGGTCAGCGCAGCCAGGACCTCGGTGCGATGGTGTCCGTAGGTCTGTTGTCTTCCGGCCGGGCGCCGGGCGAGTCGCGCGGCGATCAGGGAAAGGCCCAGGGCGAAGACGTCCGCGAGCATGTGGCCGGCGTCGGCAAGCAGGGCGAGGGAGCCGGTCCACCAACCGCCCACGGCCTCGGCCAGCATGTAGGTTGCGGCCAAGCCGAGGGCCCAACCCAGGCGTCGTTCGTTGGCGTTGCCGCCGTGATGGTGCCCGGCCATGGCGTCAAGCTTAGTCGGTCCGCCCGCGTTGCGTGAGGGCCGCGAGCCGCGGTCAGGCCACGAGGGAGCGGTCCATGGAAAGTATTGCCACGCGCCCGCGTTGTGTGAGGGCCGCGAGCCGCGGTCAGGCCATCAGGTCGCCGTACTTGGAAAGCATATCCACGACGTCTTCGGGCAGGACCGGGGGTTCTTTTCCAACCGCATGGCAGCCCAGGATCACCTGGGCCGTGCGCTCGATGATTTCCGCCATGTCTGCGGCACGTCGCAGGGTTCGACCCGCCACCAGCAGGCCGTGGTTGCGCATCAACACCGCCCAGCCGGTGCCCATCGCCGCGACGACGGCGTCGGCGAGTGCCTGGGTGCCCGGCATGACGAAGGGGATGCGGCCGATATCGACGAAGAACGCGGCCTCGGTGGAAATAGGGAGGAACGGCAGTTCGCTGTTGACCAGGATCGTCGCGTTCGGCGCGTGGCAGTGGATGACGGCCTGGGCCTCCGGCTTCGCGCCCAGCACCGCCATGTGCATGAGGGCTTCGCTGGACGGCGAGCGAGCGCCCTGGTCGAGGGCTTTGCCGTCCATGCCGACGCGGACCAGGATTTCCGGAGCGAGGGCTCCCTTGAAGAACTGGCTCGGGGTGATCCAGGCTTCTTCGGGCGCTCCCGGCACGCGGGCGCTGACGTTGCCACCGGTCGCGGTGATCAACTGGAGCGTATAGAGGTCGTCGATGACCCGGCACATCTCGCTGCGCACGTCCGTGTCGGCGGAGGCCGGGCGCGCCGCCTGGGCGCTCGGGTCGGGAAGGGCCGTCAGGTCGCCGGGGTCGCCGGCTTCGGACCGGGCGGCGTGGTAGAGCCGACTCAGGTCTGCGCTGATCTCCTGGAGCGTCATCGCCTTGGCTGTATCTCCGCTGAACGTGAGGTCGCCGTTCATGGCTGCCTGCATGGCGTTGCTGCGCCCGGTGAACATGCCGTCGAACAGGTCGGCTCGCATCGACAGCTGAACGACCCCGGCGGGCTCGGGCGGAGCGCCGAGGTCCGCAGTGACGGCGCCGTTTCCCAGCGCGATGTAGAAGTCGGTGCCGAGATCGGTGAGCGAAAAATGAAGGGTGACGACGTCGCTGCGCGCCGCGAAGTCGCAGAGCTTTCCGTCTGTCGGCAGGGCCGCGACGAAAGCCGTCAGCACGCGGTTCATGCCGTCCTGGATTTTCTGCATGTCGCTCTCCTCCGTGCCCGCGAGGGGCCTCGGGGCGGGGAGCGGTGCCGCGGTGGCCGCGCTGCTCCCCCCCTTCGCTTGTTGCTTGGCGTCGCGCTCCAGGTCGGTCGCCGCCGGAGCAACGGAGCCGATGAGCCCCTCGGCAAGGGCCGGGTCCGGTACCGCGCGCGGGCGGGACCAGTCGAACCCCGCCGGCGTCGCCGGACCGAGGGGGTGCGCAAGGGGTTCGCCCCGAGCGAGCCGGCCGATCTCTTCCGTGACGGTCTGTCCCTGGTGGGCCCCGATTTCGAAGGTGTTGCCTCCCACGTGGGGGGTCGCGATGACGTTGTCGAGTTGGAGCAGCGGCGCGTCCCAGGCCGGGGGTTCCTCGGAGAAGACATCAAGGGCGGCGCCGCCCAGGTGGCCCGAGCGAAGCGCCTCGGTCAGGGCCGCTTCGTCGACGAGGGCGGCGCGGGCCGTGTTCACGAGGCAGGCGCCCGTGCGCATCTGGGCGAGCTGTTCCGCCCCGATCAAGCCGCGGGAGGCGTCGGTCACGGCAGCGTGGAGCGAGACGAAGTCGCTCTCGGCCAGGAGGGTCTCGAGGGGGACCGGTTCGGCGCCAGCCAGCCGGACGGCATCGGGTTCGAGACCGGGATCGTGGACGACGCAGCGCACGCCGAAGGGCTGCAACCGGGCGACGACCTTGCGGCCCACCGATCCCAGGCCGACGAGTCCGACGGTCTTCTGCCAGAGCTCGTGTCCCCGCAGCGAGGAAAAGGCTCGTGCCATGCGGCCGAGGTCGCCGCCCTGGCCACCGGGTTCGCGGAGGAAGGCGTCGGCTGCGGGCAAGCGGCGGGCGAGGGCGAGCAGGAAGGCGAGGGTCAGGTCCGCGACGGCGTCGGCGTTGCGCCCCGGCGTGTGGAAGACGGGAATCCCTAGCGCCGCGCAGGCCTCGAGGTCGAGGTTGACTGCATCTCCCCGGCAGACGCCGATGGCGCGCAGGTCTTCGGCCGCGAGCAGGCTCTGCGCATCGATCACGTCGACTTCCGTGACGAAGACGTGCACGCCGCGCAGTTCCTTGGCCAGCTGCGGACCGGTGAGCAGCCGCATCTTGTCGCGATAGCTCGCGTACTCCACGTCTGCATACTCGCGGAGTGTTTCCAGGGCCTCCGGGTCCAGGTCCGCGGTGATGAGCATGCGCGGCCGGAAGGCAGGCGGAGTCGGAGCGTCTGCCGCGCCGCGCGCCATGAGTTCCCGGATGGCGAAACCGGAGGCGCGGGCCTTCGCGGCTGCCTGTTCTTCGAGGAGGGATTGCCAGTCGGGGTACCGTTCGGCGTACAGGTCCCGAGGGGCCGCTTCGGGCTGGTGGTTCCGGGTCGGCGGGGCGAGACGGTGTGCGCCGTCTCCAAGGGATGCGTACACGCCCGCGCCGACCCCGGCGCAGATCGCCGCCCCCAACGCCGTGGCCGTGTTGTCCGCGGCTGCCGCTACCGGGCGGTCGAGGACGTCGGCCAGCAGCTGGGTGAAGAAGGGGCTGCGTGCCAGCCCGCCCGCGACGCGGAGGGCTTCGCTGTCGGTATTCGTGGCCGCGAAGATCTGCTCGGCGTTGCCGCGGACGGCGAACGCCATGCCTTCGAGAACGGCACGGCTCAGGTTTGCGCGGGCACTGCGGCCGGACCCGGTCGTTGCCTGGTTGAGCGTGAGATTGCCCACCGGCAGGGCCATCTGCCGCGCGTCCATCAAGTCGGCCCCGAACGTCGAGACGAGTCCCGCGCTGCCCGGGGGCGCGTTGCGCGCTTCCTCGAAGAACTGCAGCACCGGATACCCGGCGGTCGGGTGAAGCAACGCGGCCAGCCATTCCAGGCCCTCGCCGAGGGCACCCGCGTTGCTTTCGACCGCCCAGCGTTCCGCGACCGCGTGGTGGACGGTCCAGAGTTGCCCCGAGGGTTCCAGTACCGGTCGGTCCTCCACCTGGAGCAGCGGCGCCGTGGTTCCCGCGACGAAGCCGAGGTCGCCGGGGGAAACCACGCCGATGCCGAGGAGCGCGCACTGGGTATCGGCGCCGCCAACGGCGACGGGTATCCCGGTGGGAAGTTCAAGGGCCTCGGCGGCGGCCGGGGTGAGCCCGCCGAGGTGCGTACCGGGTTCCCGCAGTTCCGGCAGGAGCGCTGCCGGAATCTCGAGGGCCTCCGCCAGTTCCGGCGCCCACGCACGCTCGGCGATGCGGAGGAACCCGGTCTCGCTGGCCTGGGAGGCGTCGGTGGCCGCCACCCCGCAGAGGCGGAAGGCGATCCAGTCGTTCAGGGAGAGGTGGACCGCCGCGCGGGCGAGCAGGTCGGGGCGTTCGGTGACCATCCAGCGCAGCCGGCCTGCGGGCTGCACCGCGTTGGGCCAGTGTCCCGTTTCCGCGTGGAGCGCGGCTCCGCGTGTCGCCGCGAGTTGCATGGCGGCGCCCGCGCCGCGGGCGTCCCGGTTCGATGTCAGCAGCAGTGCCCGTCCTTCGGTATCGAGGACGGCACTGCCGTGCCGGACGCTCGTGGCCGCGATACCCAGAACGTGCTCTGCGCCGCTCCGGGCACGGGCCTCTCGCGCCACTTCGGCGATGGTGTGCCAGGTGGCGTCGGGGTCGTACGCGGCACTGGCCGGCGGGTCGTCGATGGCCTGGGCGGCCCACGCCCGGCTGGCGCACACGCGTTCGCCGGTCGCGACGTCGACCACGAGACAGCGCACGCCGCTGCCTCCGAGGTCGAGTCCCATGAGGTGGCCGGGGGGCATCGTGGTGAGCGGCTCCGAGAGTCCCCGAATCGGGTGGGGTCCAACAATCTACCTGCACGCAGGTAGAGGCTCAACTCGCCGATCGTGGGGCCCGGAAGGGTTCAACGGGCGGCGGGGGGGGCCCCGCCTCCCTCGTCGTCCTCCGGGGTGACGAGGCCGGCGGACATGACGAGCTTGAAGGCGTCTTCCACCGAGAGGTCGGTGTCGTAGACCTCGTCCTCGGGGACGAGCAGGTAGAACCCCGAGGTCGGGTTCGGGGTGGTGGGCAGGAAGCAGTTGATCATCCGCTGATCGGTGCGGTCCTGGACGACGCCGGTCGCCGCGCCTGTGGTGAAGGCCAACGCCCGCACTCCCTTGCGCGGGTACTCGATCATCACGACCCGGTTGAAGCGCGGCGTATTGCTGGCGCCGAAGATCGCCTCCATGAGCTGCTTCACGCCCGAGTAGATGCTTCGGGCAATCGGAACCTGAGACAGGAGTCGCTCCCAGGCCTTGACGAATTCCGGTCCGAGCAGGTGTCGCGCGATTACCCCGAGCAGGATGATCACGAAGAACGTGAACAACATGCCGAGGATGGGAAGTCGCACCGGCTCATCGATACCCGGAACGAGCCAGCGCAGGACATGGGGCAGGATCAGGTTGTCGAGCCAGACCACGATCGACGCGATCGCCCAGATGGTGATCCCGATCGGGGCGAAGAACACCACCCCGGCCACGAAGTAGCGACGCGTTGTTTCCGCCAGCCAGCGCCAGCAGCGTCTCAGGATGCCGGGTTTTTCGCTCAGAAGAGCGGGTCGCCCCCGTCCGGGGCGTAGGCGGTGATCTCGCAATCGAGCGAGATCACTTCGAAAGCCGGCCGCACCCACTTGCCCGATGCGTCGTCCGGTGTGGGAATGTTCTGGAGCGGGCTGGGATCCACCATGGCGTCAGCGTAGCAGAACGTCGCATGCCTCGCGGCACTTGCGAACGAGGGCGGCGAGGCGCTGTCGACGGTGAACCTGTCGGCGCACCGCCGCCAACAGTTTGCGCTCCAGGGTGTAGGTGGACGCGGCCCGGCCGCCCCGACGCGGACCGCTCGTGGGGATCGCGGCGAGTTCCGCCTCGAGGTTTCCGCGGTCGTAGCCCCAGGTTTCCAGGTCTTCGTCCGTGAGGCGTCCGAGGATGCGTTGTGCCTGGGCCACCTTCGCCGCGTCTCCGGACATGTCCTCGGCCCAGCGGGCGATCGACTGGGTCGTCGGCCGAGTTTCCTTGCCCACGGTGATCGGGTCGCCGAGACCTTTCGCCACCGCGCCCGAGCCTGTCGCCGCGCTGCCGTAGTCGATCATGCCAGGCTCGAAAGAAAGGTTCGCGAAGTCGCAGAGACTGCGCGCCGCTGCTTCCGGTGCGCGGACGAGTTCCTCGTAGCGCAGGTGATGGATGGCGACGGGGCGTTCGCGGAGGAACCGGGCGATGGCGGGAACGAAGCGTCCGAGCCCGGGACTGATGCGCTCGGCCTCTGCTTCGTCGCCGTCGAAGAAGGACTGTACGACCGAGGACCAGATGGCCAGGGGGTTGCGTGTCAGGACGACATACCGCGCGCCTGGGTAGAGTTTCGCGATGAAGTCCAGGACGAGGGCGTAGGCGGGTGTCTTTTCCAGGAGCACATCGCGCCCCGTTGGCTCCAGGAGCTTGGCGTAGATCGCATCGGTGGAGGCGCGGAGCGCCGCGAGGTAGTCGGCTTCCCCTTCGGGTAGTGCCGACACCATCTCGCGCAGGCCCCGCTGGGTAATCACCGGGTCGTAGGGGGCCGCGTCGACGCGTTCGTGGAAGCCGAGGTGCGCGAGCGGCGTCAGGAGGTGGAGTTCGGCCGGCGCGCTGACCCGGGGGTGTGCGCCGAGCATGCGGGCCAGCAGGGTGGAACCGGAACGGGGTGCCGCGATGACGAAGATCAGCCGGTCTTCCATCGGCCGTCAGGTCTCGAAGCCGTTTTCGGCGGCGACGCGTGCGTACCAGTAGCCCGATTCCTTCAGCGTACGCGGGCGTTTCGGATCGTCGAAGTCCACCCAGGCCAGGCCGAAGCGCTGGGCATAGCCGGCGGCCCACTCGAAGTTGTCGAGGAGCGTCCACGCGTGGTAGCCCCGCACGTCCGCACCGTCCTCGATTGCCCGGGAGAGTTCGGCGAGATACCCCCGGAAGAAGTCGATGCGGCGCGGATCGCGGATGCCCCCCGTCTCGTCGGGTCCGTCGGCGTAGGAGCAACCGTTTTCAGTGATCTCGAGAACCGGGGTGTCGTAGTCCCGGGTGATGCGCATGACCATGTCGTAGAGCGCTTTGGGCCAGACCTCCCAACCGAAGTCCGTGCGCGGCCCCTCGTCTCCGCCCATGCCCTGGGGCTGGGCCTGGATTCCCCAGCTTGCCGTGTCCGAGTGTGCGACCTGCGTGCGCATGTAGAGGTTGATACCGATGAAGTCGAGGGGGGCGTGCAACTGCTCGAGGTCGCCGTCGCGCACGCCCATGCGCTCGAGGGGCGGCCCGTCGACGAAGGCATCGGGGTAGCGGCTGCGGAGCGCGGGCTCGAGGTGCCAGAGGTTGACGAAGGCATGCCAGCGCTCGGCAGCCGCGGCGTCGGCCTCGCTGTCGCCGGCGGGTTCGCACGGGGACATGCTGAAGGCGGTGCCGATCCGCGCGTCGGCCCGTGCGGCCCGCATGGCGCGGAACGCCTCGGCCTGGGCGAGGTTCACCGTGTGGGTCGCGCGTAAGAAGGCGTCGGGGTCCCGGTGTCCGGGCGCATGGATTCCGAGCAAGTAGCCCATGGTGGTGAAGATCGAGGGCTCGTTGAAGATCATCCACTCGTCGACCCGGTCTCCGAGCGCCCGCATGCAGGTGTCGGCGTAGTCGGCGAAGCGCCCGGCGGTGTCCCGCTCGGGCCAGCCGCCCCGATCCTCGAGGGCCTGGGGAAGGTCCCAGTGGTAGAGGGTCGGGAAGGGGCGGATGCCGACTTCGAGCAGCGCGTCGACCAGGCGTCGGTAGTAGTCCACGCCTGCCGGGTTGGGGCTCCCGCCGCCGGTGGGAAGGATGCGGGGCCACGCGATCGAGAAGCGGTAGCTGGTGAGGTTCATCGCCTGCAGGAGGGCGACGTCGTCCTCGATCCGGTGGTAGGAGTCGCAGGCCACGTCACCGGTATCCCCGGCATGGATGCGGCCTGGGGTGTGGTTGAACCGGTCCCAGATCGACTCGCCCTTGCCGTCTTCCCGGAAAGCGCCTTCGATCTGGTGCGCGGCGGTAGCGGCGCCCCAGTGGAATCCCTGCGGAAAGCTCGCGCGGCCCACCTGTTCTCCTCGCCTCTTGGCCCGCGGGAGGGTAGCGTGCGGCACCGTGGCCGTGCCCCAGGCCCTCACGGAGAGAGTCAAAGGTCTCGCCCTCGCGGTGGGCTTCGACCTGGCCGGTGTCGCGCCGGCAGAGCCCGCGCCGAGGGCGGGTTTCCTGCACGAGTGGCTCGCCCGGGGGTACGCGGGCGACATGGACTACCTCGCGCGCCGGGCGGCCGAGCGGGTCGATCCGCGCCGCGTGTTGCCCGGCGCCCGGAGTGTCGTGGCGGTGGGCCTCGTCTACGACGCCCCCGAGCGTCCCGAGCCGGCTCCCGACCGTTTCCAGGTCGCGCGATACGCGGGCGGGGACGATTATCACGAGGTGTTGCTCGATCGGTTGCGAGCCTTCGAGGCGGGGCTCGAGGCCCTCGCCGAAGCTCCCGTGCGCACGCGCGGTTACGTCGATACGGGGCCGGTGCTGGAACGCGCCCTGGCAGCGCGGGCGGGGCTCGGCTGGTTGGGCAAGAACACGTGTCTCATCCACCCGCGTCTCGGCTCCCACGTGTTCCTCGGCGTGGTGTTGACCGACCTGGTTCTCGAAGCCGATGCGCCCGTTGCGGATCACTGCGGGAGTTGTCGCGCGTGCCTCGATGCCTGCCCGACCGGGGCGTTCCCCGAGCCCTATGTGCTCGATGCGACCCGCTGCATTTCCTATACGACGATCGAGGCGCGGGGTCCGGTGCCCGACGCGCTGCGCGAGGGCCAGGGTGACTGGGGCTTTGGCTGTGACGTCTGCCAGGAAGTCTGCCCCTGGAACACGCGGGAGCGGCGTCGCATTCCCGCCGATCCCCACGGTCTGCGTGCGCGCTTGGCAGCGCGCCCCGACTGGCGAGCGCCTTCTCTGGCTTGGGCCCTGTCCCTGGACGAGGCTGCGTGGCGCAACGCCACCCGTCACACGGCCCTGCGCCGCGCCAAGTACCGCGGTCTGATGCGCAACGTCCTCGTGGTGGCCGGCAACAGTGGGCGGCGGGAATTGCGGCCCCTGGTCCAGCGCCATGCCGATGGGGATGACCCGCTTCTGGCCGAGCACGCGCGCTGGGCGCTCGCGCGCCTGGAGGGGGCGGCGTGACCGGGGCGCGCTGGATTCTTTGCGGCGTCTTCTTCGTCTCGGGCGCCGCGGGCTTGATCTTCGAAGCTCTGTGGTTTCGCCAGGCCGGACTCGCCTTCGGCAACGGCGTGACCGCTGCGAGCCTGGTGCTCGCAAGCTTCATGGCGGGCCTGGCTCTGGGCAGCGGGCTCGTGGCTGCGGTCGGCCCGCGGCTGAAATACCCGTTGCGGCTCTACGCCGCCCTCGAACTCCTGATCGCGGGGGGCGGCGTTGCGCTCGTGTGGGTTCTGCCGGACCTCGGCGTGTTGCTGGCGCCGGTGGAGCGGAGCTTGGGCGAGCAACCGGTCGCGCTGAGCGCGTTGCGCTTCGGGCTGGCCTTCGTGCTGCTGCTGCTCCCCGCGACGGCCATGGGTGCCACCCTGCCGCTGCTCGTTGCGGCCTTGCGTGCGCGCGACGCCTCGTTCGGTTCTGCCCTGGGTGCACTCTATGGATGGAACACACTGGGGGCCGTCGTCGGTGCGCTGGCCGTCGAAACCGTGGTCGTGGGGGCGCTCGGGGTTCGCGGCGCTGCAATGTTCGCGGGTGGACTCGACGTGCTCGCGGGGGCGGTTGCCTGGGGTATTGCGCGGCGGGCGGGGCCTGCGGCGCTGCGCGCCGACCACGCCCCGGGTCCCGTTGTCTTTCGGCGCGGGGCCGGGGCCTTGTTGCTCGCGGCCGCATTGGCGGGGGCCTCTCTCCTTGCGTTGGAGGTCGTGTGGTTCCGTCTGCTCCGTTTGTTCGTCCCGACCGGCGGCCTGGCGTTTGCCCTCATGTTGGCCTCGGTGCTCGCGGGCCTGGGGTTCGGCGGCGCGTTGGCGGGGCTCTGGTTGCGCCGCCGGCCGGCAGCGTGGCGTTGGGGGGCCGCCGTCGCCTGGCTCGCCGGGGCGCTCGTCTCGGTGCTGTATGGGGATTTTTCCCGCTGGGTCGGCCCGCCGGGCGGGCCGCTTCGCTACGAGCCGCGGGCGCTGCTCGAACTTGCCGCGGTCTTGACCTTGCCGGTTTCGGTCCTGTCGGGCGTGCTCGTCCCGCTGGTGGGAGCGGCGCTCCGCGAGCGCGTCGCTCCCGATCTCCGCGCTGCCGGCTTGCTCACCTTGTGCAACACGTTGGGGGCCGCCGGGGGGTCGCTGGTGGCGGGTTTCGTGCTGCTCCCGGCACTCGGCATGGAGCGGGCGATCTTCGTGCTCGCCGCAGTGTACGGCGCAGTGGGGTTGCTCCTGGTCGTGGGGGCCGGCGGCGGCGGTCGCGCCTTGCCCGCGGCGCTGGGTCTCGGCGCGGCCCTGCTGCTGTTTCCGTTCGGGAAGATGGAGCGCGACTACCTGCGTTTTCCCGTGGAGCGCTTCGCAGGACGCGAAGCGACGACGCTCCAAGCCGTTCGCGAAGGGCGTACGGAAACCGCCCTATTGCTCCGCGCCGCCCTCGACGGCGAGTCGGTTCATCACCGGCTGGTCACGGACGGCTACAGCATGGCCGGTACGACCGCCCGCGCCCGGCGCTACATGAAGCTCTACGTCTATTGGCCCCTCGCTCTGCAGCCCACGCCGCGCCGGGTGCTGCTCATCAGTTATGGCGCCGGGTCGACTGCGCGGGCGTTGGCCGCAGAGCCGGGCATCGAGCGGGTGGATGTCGTCGACCTCTCGCGGGAAATCCTGGAACTGTCTCCGCTCCTCTATCCCCGGTCGGGCGAGGATCCCCTGGAGGACCCGCGGTTCCGCGTGCACGTCGGGGACGGGCGCCATTTCCTGCAGGTCGCTTCCGAGCGCTACGACCTGATCACCGGAGAGCCCCCCCCGCCGAAAGCCGCCGGCGTGGTGAACCTCTATACCCGGGAGTATTTCGCGCTGGTACGCGAGCGCCTCGCCGAAGGCGGCGTGCACACCTACTGGCTTCCTGTGCACAACCTGACGGAAGACGAAGCCCGGGGCATCGTGCGCGCCTATTGCGATGTCTTCCCCGACTGCAGCTTGTGGAACGGTTCGGGCTACGACTGGATGCTGGTCGGGTCGCGCGGGGGGCGCTGGGACCGGGACCCGAACCGATTTCGGGGACTCTGGGAAGACTCGCCCCATGCCGATGAACTGGCTCGGCTGGGTCTTGAGCGCCCGGAACAACTCGGCGCCACCTTCCTGGCAGACGCGGAGCAACTCTCGCGCTGGACGGACGGCGCAGCACCCCTTGTCGACGACCGGCCGCTGCGGCTGGGCCACGAAATCCCCGGACTGGTGGAAACCCGCGCGGTGTTCGCGCCGTGGCTCGAGCCGGAGGCGGCGCGCCGGCGTTTTGAGGCCAGCGCCTTCGTTCGCGCGGCCTGGCCGCCAGACCTGCGCGAAGACTCCCTCGCGTACTTCGACGCCCAGGCGCTGCTCGAATCGCCGGTACGTGAAGCCGACTGGCCGGGCTCGCTCCAGGCGAGCTTCGCGCGCCTGCATCGCGCGTTGTCGGAAACCGACCTCCGGGTTCCCGCCCTCTGGCTCACTGGGACGGACGACGATTACCTCGCGGCGGTGGAGCGGCGCATCGTTGCCGGGGCCCCGGAGCGCGACTACGCGCTGTTGCTCGGGCGGCGTGAACTCGCCGCGCGCCGCTACGGGGCGGCGGCACGGCGTTTCGAAAGCGCGCGGGCGGTGCACCCGAACGATCGCGTCGGGTTGCGCCTCGAACTCTACGCGTTGTGTCTCGCGGGGCGCGGCGAGGTTGCGGCGGAACGGGCGGGTCGCCTGGGCATCCGACCGGCCGAGCGCGCCTGGTGGGCCTGGCTCCGGGAAGTCTGCGGTCTCTAGGGCTTGCGGGCGGTGAGTCGGGCGACGGCTTCCGGCCTTTCCCCGCGCGCCTCGACGCCTTCCCAGCGCGCGAGGACCTCGAGGCCTGGGAAGAGGTGTGGGAGCTCATCGTCTTCCAGGAGAAAGGCTGGCCGGCTGGGCCCATAGCCCAGTTTCTTCTGGTGGACTGTGAAGGTTTCGTAGAGGAGGATTCCGCCGGGAGCGAGGGCTTCGGTGATGGCATCGGCGAGGGGACGAAAGAGGAAGCGAAACACGAGCACGGCTCCGCAACTCGCCGGCTTCACGGGGATTCCATGACCCGTTTCGAGATCGGCACAGACCCCCGAAACGGTCAGGCCCGCGTCGGCGGCACCGTGCCGGAGCGCACGCAGGTGGTCTGGACTCCGGTCGATGCCCACGACCCGAGCGCCCCAGGCCGCTGCGGCGCGGGCATTGCGTCCGCGTCCGCACGCGAGATCGAGGACAGGCCCCCGGGCGGCCGCCTCGACCAGACGGGCGCGCTCCGCGGTGAGGTGCAGCGAAGCGTTCAAGCGCGCGCGGCGATGCGCTCGACCAGAAGCGCCGGGTAGTCGGTGATGATCCCATCCACGCCGAGGTCCAGCAGGCGGTCCATTTCGTCGGGTTCGTCGATGGTCCAGACGTGAACCTGGAGTCCGTGCCGATGGGCATGGGCGACGAAGTCCGGCGTGACCAGGGGTCGCCCGCGAAACGCCGCGGGGACCTGGAGCGCCATGGGTCCGGCGGGCGGGGGCGTTCCGTCGAGCGCGGCGCGGAGGAACGCGAGCACGTCCGGCCCCGATGCGCCGATCGCGGGCGCGAGGCCCCGCCCCGCCAGTTCCCGGTAAATCTCCTGCATGAGGGTGCCGCTCTCGGCAGCGAGCAGAACACGTTCGGCGGCGCCGGCTGCTTCGATGCTGTCGATCCCGTGCTTTACCATCTCGGGACTGTCGGCCTTGAATTCGAGGTTGAAGCGCGCGGTGGGAAAGCGCGCCAGCGCCTCCGCGAGGGTCGGGATTGCGAGTCCCTGGTCGCGGAAGGGGAACTGGTCGCCCCGCGCAAAGCGGTACCCGGCATCGAGTTGCTGCAGACTCTCGAGGTCGTAGTCCGCGACCGCGCCGGAGGCATCGGTGATGCGGTCGACCTGCGGGTCGTGGATGAGCACCGGGACGCCGTCGCGGGTCAGGTGGACGTCGCTTTCGAGGATGTGCGCCCCCTGGGAGATGCCGCGCGCGAAGGCGAGGAGGGTGTTCTCCGGGACTTCGCCGGCGCACCCGCGGTGCCCGATCACCAGGGGGAGCGGGAGGTCGAGGTACGGGTGGGTCACGGGCCTACGGTATCATGGGGCTCTCGATGGGCGTGTTGACGCGCGACGTGATCCTCGCCGAACTGGAATCCGGGCGTCTGGTGATCGACCCGTGGTCCGAGGATCGACTCGGGGCGGCGTCGATCGACCTGACACTCGGAGACGAAATCCGCGTGTTCACTTCTGCAGCGGGACCGATCGATCTCCGCGAGGAGGCCGACTACCGCGACCACACGGCACTCCAGCGGCTCGAGGAACCCTTCGTGCTGGAGCCGGGTGTCACCATCCACGGGATTACGCGGGAGCGGATCGTATTGCCGCCCGACCTGTGTGGATTCCTGGAGGGGCGCAGCCGCTTCGCCCGGCTCGGCCTGATGATCCACGTCACTTCGGCGTTCGTGCAGCCCGGTGTCGCGAACCGGCAGGTGCTCGAGATGAGCAACGTCTCGAACCGGGCCCTGCGGGTCCACCCCGGTGTGCGCCTGTGCCAGTTGGTCCTCCTGCGAACCGAGGGCGAGGCGGCGTATGCCGGACGCTTCGCGTCCCAGGAGCACCTCTAGCTGCGCGCGGTGGTCCAGCGGGTACGCAGGGCCGAGGTCCGCGTTGACGGCGGCGTGGTGGGCGAGATGGGGCCGGGGCTGCTGGCACTCGTCGGGGTAGCCCGGGGGGACGGCGACGCGGCGGCGCGGGAACTCGCGACGCGTCTCGTGGGTCTCCGGGTATTCGAAGACGCAACCGGCAGGATGAACCGCTCGTTGCTCGAGGTGGGCGGTGCACTGGGCGTGGTTTCCCAGTTCACCGTCATGGCCGACGCGCGCCGGGGGAGGCGCCCCTCCTACGCCGATGCCGCGCCCGGCGAACAGGCCGAGCCTCTCCTGGGAATCGTCGCGGAGACAGCGCGAGAACTCGGGGTGACGGTCGTCACGGGCGAATTCGGCGCGATGATGGATGTTCACCTGGTGAATGCCGGGCCGGTGACAATTCTCTTGGATACCGAGCGCCGCTTCTAGATCTGCGGCATCCTCCGGGCCGGGTGTGTGGGAGGTTGATCATGAACAGAACTGTTCGACATTGGTTGGCAGGGTTGGCAGCCGTGCTCGTCTTGGGGATGGCTCCCGGGTCGGCCATGGCCGAGAACACGGCGGAAGAAGCGGGCTTCGGCGCGCTCGCCGCGCTCAGCAGCATCGTGTATGGCCCGGTCAAGGTGGTGTACGCCCTGGGCGGGGCTGTGGTGGGCGGCTTCGCCTGGCTGTTCTCGGCGGGTGACAACGACGTGGCCGTGCCGATCTGGAACCGTTCGGTGCGGGGCGACTACGTCGTGACGCCGCAGAACATCCGGGGCGAGAAGCCGCTGGAGTTCATCGGAAGAGACCCGGCGCCGCAGTACGCCGCGCCGGTTTCCAGCGACGCCAACGATTCCAGCTGGTAGTCGCCGAACCGTTCCGGGGTCCAGGGGGACGCGGTTTGTCGTGCCCCCGGGCTCCCGGGGCTGCGGGACCGGGCTTGAGTTGCGTCTGCGTTGCCGACTGGCGCGGTCCCTAGAGACCCGCGATCCTTTGGGGCCAAGCTGATGGACGAGTTGGGGTCCCAGGTCTACCTCGCGTTTGCGGCAGGGTTGCTCTCTGTGCTCTCGCCGTGCGTGCTGCCGCTGATGCCGGCTTATCTGTCGTTGATCTCCGGGATCACGGTGGAGGAGATGCAGGAGACCGGCGAGGGCAGCCGGGTGCCTCGCGGGCGCGTGATGCGCTCTTGTCTGGCGTTCGTGCTCGGGTTCTCCAGCGTTTTCGTGGCCCTCGGGATCGGGGCTGTGTCCGTCGGCCACGTGGTGCGTACGTGGAGCTTCTCCGTCATGGGCTTCGAGTTCGGGTTCGCCCAGATCATGGGCGTGGTGGTCGTCGTGCTCGGTCTTCACATCGCGGGACTCACGCCGATTCCGGCGCTCTATCGCGACACCCGGGTGCAGCTGCGCGTCAATCACTACGGCGGCACGGCCTCGTTCGTGGTGGGAGGCGCCTTCGCACTGGGTTGGTCCCCGTGCATCGGGCCGATCCTGGCCACCATTCTCGGTCTGGCCGCTGTGCGGGAGTCCGTGGGGGAGGGGGCGCTGCTCCTGAGCGTGTACTCCGCAGGACTCGCCGTCCCGTTTCTGCTGGCGGGCTGGAGTATCGAGGTGTTCTTCGCGGGCTTTGCGCGGATCAAGCGGCATTTCCGCAAGCTCGAACTCGTGTCCGGGCTCATCCTGGTCGGTGTCGGTCTCCTGCTGGTGACGGATCGTCTGACCTGGCTCAACACGCGCTTTGCCTTCATGAATGACTGGATCACTGCAGCCGAGCGTGCGATCCAATGAGGTGGCTGTGGCCAGCCGAGCGTGCGATCCAATGAGGTGGCTGTGGCCAGCCGAGCGCGCGATCCAATGAGGTGGCTGTGGCTGCTCGTCGCAGTGGGGGCACTGGCCTGTGGGGCTCCCGAACCGACTGGGGAGGGAGGAGCGGCGCCGGAT
>JAYZFQ010000100.1:0-10438 GCA_036336695.1 Myxococcota bacterium | reverse complement strand
TAGCCAGCCCGCAACTCCAGCAGAGCCTCGCAGCCCCGGGCGCCGCCCAGGCCCAGGTACTCGCGGGAGCCGGGATCTGGTACGACGCGCTGGACGACCTCTCCCGCGCGATCGCCGCAGACCCGAAGAGCCAGGCGCTCTGGAACGAGCGCGCCTCGCTCTTCGAGCAGGCCGGCTTGCCGGCGTTTCCCCTCTCCGGGGACGCGGCACCGGGTCTCCGCCCGCGCTGACCCTCCGCCCGGCTCTTCGACCACCCACACGGGCCCGCGGCAGGGCATCAACCGGCCTCGGAAGCCGGTTTTTTGACGATCAAGCCGCAGTTTGACCAATTTTATTTTCCGTAGCTTCCAATTTTTGGATAAAAATAAGCAATATTGGCTTCGGAAAATTTCTTATAGGCACCAAAATCGTCAAAAAAGTCACAAGATTCGCATAAACTTACTCTTCAAAGCCTCCGATTAGCTCATAGATCGCCTTTCTGGTAGACATTTTTGCTCTTTCTGGCTGGCATCGTGCAGAAAGTGTGGATATTCTCGCCGAAGAACGTCGTTCTGGAGCTTTCATGGATCCCAAACACCCGACAGGTGGAGAGAAACTCGTCCAGTGCCTCGAGCGCGAGGGTGTGGAATACGTCTTCGGACTCTCCGGCGGCGCCGCCATGCCCATTTTCGACGCCCTGGTCGACTCCAAGGTCAAGCTGGTCCTGACCCGCCACGAGCAGGGCGCCATGCACATGGCCGACGGCTACGCCCGGTCGACCGGCAAGGCGGGCGTGGCGCTCGTGACTTCGGGACCGGGGGCCACCAACACCGTGACCGGTCTCCTGACCGCCCACATGGATTCCTCCCCCGTCGTCGTGATCTGCGGCCAGCAGATCCTTCCCCAGCTCGGCAAGGACGCGTTCCAGGAAGCCGACGTCACCGGGATCACCTACGCCGTGGTGAAACACTCCTACCTCGTCAAGAACCCCGAGGACATGCCGCGCGTCATGCGCGAAGCCTTCCACCTGGCGACAACCGGACGCCCCGGACCCGTCCTCGTCGACGTCCCGAAGGACGTCAGCCAGGGTCCGTGTACGGCTCCCTTCAGCGACGAGCTCGACCTGCCCGGGTACACCGTGCCGACGCGTGGCACCGCCGGCAGCCTCGAAGAAGCGGCCCGGCTCCTCTCGGAAGCCAAGCGCCCCCTCCTCTACGTGGGACACGGAGCCGTCCTGTCCGGCGCCGGTAAAGCCATCACCACGCTCGCGGAGAAGCTGCGCGCACCGGTGGTCACGACGCTCCTGGGCAAGGGAGCGGTGGACGAAACCCACCCCCTGCACCTCGGGATGATGGGCATGCACGGGACCGCCTACGCCAACAAGGCCGTCGTGGGTTGCGACCTGATCATGTCGATTGGCGGACGCTGGGACGACCGCATCACGGGACGTGTCTCGGACTTCTGCACCGACGCGGTGAAGATCCACGTCGACATCGATCCCGCCGAGTTCAACAAGGTCATCCGGCCCGACGTCTCGATCCTGGGCGACGCACGACTCGTCGTCGAAGACCTGATCCCCCAGGTCGAGATGGCCGATACGGCCGACTGGCTGCGCCAGTGCGACCGCTGGCGACGCCAGTTCCCGCTCCGCTACCCGAAGCAGGGAGGCCTGCGCGCCCAGCACGTGCTCCACCGCCTCGACGCCCTGACCCAGGGCGACGCGATCCTCACCACCGACGTGGGGCAGCACCAGATGTGGGCGGCCCAGTTTTGTCGTTCGCGTTCGGCCCGGCGCTGGCTTTCCAGCGGCGGTGCCGGGACCATGGGCTTCGGCTTTCCGGCGGCGATCGGCGCGCAATTCGCAAACCCCGACGCCAAGGTGTGGGCCATCGTCGGAGACGGCGGGTTCCAGATGACCCAGGCCGAACTTGCAACGGCACAGATTCACAAGCTCCCGGTGAAGTGCCTGGTCATCAACAACAACTTCCTGGGCATGGTGCGCCAGTGGCAGGAAATGTTCTTCGAAAACCGCCTCTCCGGCGTCGACCTGCAGGGCAACCCGGATTTCGTGAAACTGGCCCAGGCCTTCGGCGTCAAGGGCCTCCGGATCCGGCGGCCCGCCGATACCGATCGCATCCTCCAGGAAGCCCAGGACTATGACGAAGGCCCGTGCCTGGTCGTCGCCGAAGTCGTGAAAGAAGACAACGTCTTCCCGATGATTCCGGCCGGAGCGGCGGTCAGCGAAATGCTCACGGAACCGCCGCGCCACAAACTCGAAAAGCCCGAGGGCAGTACCTGATGAGCGCCGCCGAACCGGCCGATAGTCCGCAGGTCCAGCCGAAGGACCTGCACACCATCTCCCTTTTCGTGAACAACCAGCCCGGCGTGCTCGTGCGCGTGGCGCTGGTGTTCTCGCGCCGCGGGTTCAACATCGAAAGCCTCGTCGTGAGCCCGGCGGCCGAGGGGCGCTTCTCCCGCATGACCATCACCTGCTCGGGCGCCCCGGCGGTTCTCGAACAGGTGGTGAAGCAACTGGCAAAACTCGTCGATGTCGTTCACGCCATCGACCACACCGGCGACGAGTCCTACGAAGTGGAGATCGCGCTGGTGAAACTGGAAACCGCCCTCGATCGCCGTACCGAGATCCTCCAGATCGCGGAACACTACAAGGCCCGCGTGGTCGATTACGGTCCCGACTCGATGATCCTCCAGGCGTATGGGTCGAGCGAAAAACTCGATGCCCTGATCTCCCTGCTTCGGCCGTTTCGCCTCACGGAACTGGTGCGCTCCGGAAAGCTCCTCATGGCACGAGGCGTCGCCATCACCTAGGCCGCCTACCGGGCGCGCCGCCAGCGGACCCACTCGGCCCGCTGGTCTCGAACGGCACCGTCCAGACTCGACCAGTCCGCGGCGGGTTCCACGAAGGCGACCCAGTCGCTCTCCTCGAGTTCCCACCAGGTCGTGCCCAGCGCACGGGAACGCGGAATGTGGCGTTGGGGCGCACTGCCCTGGGCCGGCTGGCGAACCCCCACCCGCACGCCGAGCAGGTCGACCCCTCCGGCACGTGCCTCCCAGACGACGAAACTCGGCTCGGTGGACTCCGCCTGGAGACTCACGCTCTGATCGCGTTCGTCGTCGTGCTGGCGCGCAAAATAGTGCACCTCGAGTTCATAACGCCCCGGCAACGCCTCGACACACACGGGGAAATGCCACTTCTCGTCCCGGGCCTTGCGCCACGCGCCCCCGCTGGCCGGTCGAATTCCGGTGATCCAGGTCGCGCGCTCCCGGTGACACAGGATCCCGACCTCTTCCCCCGGCCGCATGTCGCCGTCGTAAGCTGCAAACCACTTGCCCTCGGGCTCTCGGGGGTCGACCCCCCGGCCCAGGCGGACCACCGACCCCAGGGCCAAGTTGCCCCCCGCAATCAACAGGGACCCCGGAGCAGTCAACATGACCCAGGGGCCGTGGGCATCGAAGTCGAAGCCCGCCTGGACGATTCGGTCGGATCGACGCGCCGCACTCTTCGCGTAACACCCCGCGAGCGACGCCGCGACCAGGCACGCCAGAAGCAGGGTAAGAGAGGAACGAAACACGGGAACTCATTTGTAACTACTCGGATCCCTTTGTAAAGTCGAACGAAATGGGCGCACTTGCGGCGACCGGCCGCCGGCCGGCATCGGCATCGAGGCCCGCGCTGGGGATCCTGATCGCCAGCACCCTCCTGGGCTGTGCCACTGCCGCTCCCGACACCGAGCGCGCGGTAGACGGCCGAGAGAGCCAACGCGGGCTGCTCGCCAAGACGATGCCAAACGCCGCTGCCGCCGCGGAAGATCCGACGGGCAGCGACCCGGCGGCCGCCCAACTGCCCGCCCCGACCGACGACACGCGGCCGGGGCGACTGCTCATCTACAGCGCCATCACCGGCCACGTGCCGCTCGAAGAACGGACCGACTACGGCACGAACCAGCGCCACATGACCCCCGCAGAGCGCGAAGCAGCACGGGCGCGCCAGATCGAGACCGAAATCCAAGCAGAACTCGCAAAGCAAGAAGCCATCGGCGGAACCGAGACCTCCCGGGCCCAGGCCGACGCGCCGGTTTTCGCCCCGGAATTCGACCCGGTGGCCGACCCGTTGGCGGCGCCGCCCGCGCCGGAACTCCGCAAGCTCCCGGCGACCCTGTTCGAGAGCCGCGAAATCACCATTCCCCCAGGACAGTGGCAGAACACGGGCAGCCTGCGCGTGGTCCGCCGCAGCCTCGACGTGGATGGAGACGGGAACCCGGAGGAGGTGCGGTACATCGACACGAGTTCGGGTCTTCTCCTGCGCGCGGAACTCGACCGCGACTTCGACGGAGAACTCGATGCCTGGATCACCTACGAAAACGGCGCACCCGTGATCCAGGTGCTGGACGAAGACGGCGACGGGAACGGCGACGCCTGGGAGCGCTATCGCGACGGAACGCTACTCGCCAAGACCAGCGACGACGACCGGGACGGGGTCAAGGACGTGTTCTACCGGTATGACGCCACCGAACTGGTCGAAAAACTCCGCGACGCCGACAACGACGGAACCATCGACCGGGTGGAAACCTTCCACGATCGGCGCCGCAAGCACACCCAGGAAGACCGGACGATGAACGGCCAGATGGATACGTGGACCACCTACACGGTCTACGAGGGCCGCGAAGTCATCTCCCGGATCGAACGCGATAGTCGGGACCGGGGCAAACCGAACATCGTGGAGATCTACGAGACGCAGGGAACGTCGACCCGCCTGTCACGCAAGGAAGAGGACCTCGACGGCGACGGCAAGCCTGACATCGTCTCGACCTACGAAGACGGGCGCCTCGTGCAACGCGCCATCTCCGACGAGGCGCTCTCTCCCCTGTAGCAGCGCCGGGAAGCGAGCTACGCCCCGGCTGCCTCCTTGCAGCGCTTCCGAGCGTCGAACCAGCCCCGGATCATCGTCCGGAAATGATCCGGGTTGTAGATGTCCTCCTCGAAGGACCACTGCATGTTTCCGGCGTACTTCAGGAGCGTGTAGTTGTAGGACTGGTGCACGCTGCCGTCCCCCGGATCGACCATCCGGTTCCATATCTGGGCGACGACCCACCCGCGTTCCTCGTCGATGATGGCCCACTCGTGCGGGAAGTACTGCATCTGGTGGTTCGGCCACTCGGCCATCGTGGAAGAGATCCATTTTCGGATCGCCTCGCGCCCGCCGAACGTTCCGTAGAGATGCTCGACGTACGTCGCGTCTTCGGTGAACAGGTCGGCCCAGGGGTTCCAGTCCCCCGATGTTCCGGCCTCGAGTGCCGTCTTGGAATAGAGATCGAGCGCTTCCTGGATTTCTTCTCGCGTCCACCGGCCCATAGCGCCTCCTGTGCTTCTCAGCCCCGGGAGGCATCCTATCACGCAGGCCGCTCGGGGAGCGCAGCTTCGAGTTCGGGCAGCCGCTCCAGGAGTTCCGCGAACCACGGCGTGTAGCGTTCCGGGTGGGCGGCGACGTCGCGAACCAGTTCGTCCGGCTGGATCCAGCGCAGCGCATCGATCTCCGTCGGGTCGGGCCGCGGTTCTTCCCGCAGTACACCGACGAACACGTGGTCGAACTCCCGCTCGGTCAGGCCCGAGCCTGGGTCCTCGGCGGTGTACACGAACCCGAACACGCGCCGCAGCACGCTGCCGACGCCGAGCTCTTCGCGAAGGCGCCGCTCCGCGGCTTTTTCGAGCACCTCTCCGCGCCGGGGATGACCGCAGCACGCGTTGGTCCACAGGCCCCCGAAGTGGTACTTCACCGCCGCGCGTTTCTGCAGCAGCACGTCGCCATCCGGGCCGAAGAGAACGATCGAAAAGGCACGGTGCAGGCGCCCGCCGTCCCGGTGAACTGCGAGCTTCTCCCCGAAACCGATCTCGCGGTCCTGCTCATCCACGAGGATGATCTCTTCCAGGTCAGCCCCCACCAGCGGCCTGGAGTGCCGCCAGTCGCTCCGCGAGCAGCTCCCGCAACCGCTCCACCTCGTCCGCCGGTGCCGACTCGGAGCGGTCCTCCAACTCGAAGGGATCGGCGACGACGTCGTAGAGCTCTTCCGCTCCGGACGCATCGCGGAGAAGCTTCCAGCGCTCGTCGACGATCGCCGCAAGCGCCGCATCGCTGGCCCATGCCTCGCCAACACCGCTGTCGTACACCGGCACGGGCCCCCGCTGCACCAAGATGGCGCGGGGCGCGAGCGACTCCTCGGCGAGCAAGGGGACGAGGGAGCGCCCCCGCCAAGCAGCCGGGGGCGCATCCCCCCCGGCCAACTCGAGCAGCGTGGGCGCGAGATCCAGCTGCGTGACGGGCTGCTCGATCGACCGTGCCGGGATCTCGCCGCCCGGCGTGTGCACCCAGAGGGGCGTGCGAACCTGGGACTCGTAGAGATGCCGACCCGCCCCCCGGTAGAGATGATTGCCGAGCCCCATGCCGTACGGACTCGCCAGGACCCAGAGCGAATCCTGGTTCCAGCCGGCGGCGACCAGGTCGCCGTAGAGACGGGCAATCTCCGCATCGACGTGGTGGATTTCCGCGTCATAGCGGTTGTACGTCTTCAGCAGCACCAGGTCCTCGTAGTGAAAGAAGCCAAAGGGGACGTGGTATCGCTCGACCAGGAGTTTCACTATATCTCGCCGGCCCGGACCCACGAGGCCCTCGGCAAAGTGTTCCGGACCCGCTTGCCCGCGGGTTGAAATATCCGCGAACTGCACGAAGACAAAAGTCCGATCTCCGGGATCGAGCCCCGCGAGCCATGCGAGTACCCGGTCCACCGTTTCGCCGGCGGCGCGGTAAAGGTACGGGTGCAACTCATTGGGCACATCGACGGTCTCGAAGCCCCGCGCGAGCTCGGTCGCCGCCCACTCCGCGCGCGTACTCAGAAACGCCGCGGTCCGGTACCCCCGCTCCGCGAGCACTTCGGCCAGGGTCGTCGCCGATGCATCCAGCGGGGCCCCCTCGAACGAGAACAGGCCGTGCTCTTCGGGATGAAGCGAACTCATCCACGCGCCGTAGGAGGAAAGCAACCCGGCCGACGGGGAGTAGGCCCGCTCGAAGTCCACGGACTGGGCGGCGAGTTCGTCCAGGAACGGGCTCACGGGCCGCGGGTATCCCCTGTGCCGGAGGTGGTCTCCGCGCAAGCCATCCAGCCCGAGCAGAACGATGTGTCGATACCCGGCCTCTTCCGGCGCGGGAGCACACGCCGCCCCGAACAACGACACCACCGCGCAACAAGTCGCGAGAACACGGAAATCGCTCACAGCCCGCGAACGATACCGCAGACCCGGCAGTCATGGTCGGGAGCGTGGGCCCGCACGCAAGACGAAACGGCCCCGTGGCGTTACGCTCCGCGCGTGGCGAGCGCGCGCAACGCCGGCACGGAAACCCGCGTGGTCCGGGCCGAAAAAAACCAGTATCTGGCGGTCCGCGACACCCTCGCCGACGCGTTCGCCGAGGACCCGATCCTGGCCTGGCTGCTGTCGCACCGCGGAAATACCCGCAAGGCGCGCCAACACCTGTTCGGCCGGGGCGTCAGGTCGTCCCTGCGTCGGGGCGTGGTCGAAATCACGGAGGACGGCAGCGCCGCCGCCCTGTGGTGGCCCCCCGGCACCGCGAGCATCGGGGGGGTGCGCGAGGTTCTCGAAGGCTTGCTCGAACTCTGGGGGTCCTGGCGTGCGCTGGGTTCCGGCCTGGGACGCGCCGGCCGGTTCTACGAGGACATGCTGCGCATGCGCCCGGCCGAACCCCACTGGTACCTGGCAGCCATTGGCACGAGACCCGAAACGCGCCAACGCGGCGCGGGGTCGGCGCTGCTGGCAGAACGCCTCGCGGCGTGCGACGCCGAACACCACCCGGCGTACCTGGAGTGCTCGAACGCGAATAACCTGGCCTTCTATGAACGGCACGGTTTCCAGGCCGGCGAACAGTGCACCCTCGATGGCTCGCCGCCCTTCTGGCCCATGTCCCGCGCGGCGCGCTGACGGGCTCGGCCCACGTCCCGTAGACTCCTCTCCGCATGAATGCCGCCGCCCCGCGCACCGCGGGGTCGGGCGGGTGGGTCGCCCTCGCCGCCCTGCCGCTGCTCGCCGTATGGCTGCACCAGGCGTGGGTCTCCGAAGATGCCCACATCACCCTGCGCACCCTCGAGCAACTGGCGAACGGCAACGGCCTGCGCTGGAACCCCGACGAACGGGTCCAGACCTACTCGCACCCGCTCTGGCTCTTCCTGACCGCCGGCCTCGACTGGCTCGTACGCGACCCGCCCTGGACCCTGACCCTGCTCGGCCTCGCCTGCTCCCTGGCGGCCTTCCTGGCGCTGGCCACGAGCGTCCCCCGCCGCCCGGCGGTGCTTTGGCTCGCACTCACAGCGCCCTGGGTCCTCTCGCCGAGCCTGACGCGCTACGCCACCTCGGGTTTCGAAAACCCCCTGACCCACCTCTGGATCGCGCTGCAAGCGGCGCTCGTGCTGCGCCTGCAGCCCGGGCACCCGCTGCCCTGGGGACGGCTTACGCTGGTCGCGGCCCTCGCCGGCGTGACGCGACTCGACACCCTGGTACTGCACGGACCAATCCTCTTGCTCCTGGCGGCAGTCCAGCCGCGCGCGATTCCGTGGCGCCGCATCGCACGCGCCGCCGCGCCGCTCATCGCCTGGCTCGCCTTCAGCCTCTTCTACTACGGCAGCCTGCTCCCGAACACGGCCCTCGCCAAGCTCGCGCCGGGCATCCCCAGCGCGGTCTTGCTCGAGCACGGGATCACCTACGCCGCCGACCTGGTCGTTCGGGACCCGGTCGCCGCGGGGATCCTGCTGGCCGGCTGGGCCGCCGCGATCCACGCTGCCGGGCGGTTCTTCCGGGCGCGCGCAGATGCGCCCGCCGCGGGACTCGCCGGTCTGGGCGCGGGATCCGTGGCCTACACGGCGGCCGTCGTCTGGAACGGGGGAGATTTCCTTTCGGGCCGCTACCTCTCGGCACCCGTGCTCGCCTGCCTGGCCCTCACGGCGGCGTCGAGCGGCGCCGCGTGGGCCGCCTTGAAACGCGCCTCCTCCCCCATCCGATGGGGTCTCGCATTGGGAATCGCCGCCGCGGCGGCGGGAACCTATGTCGGTGCCCGGGCCTTCCTCGACTCGACCGGTTCCAGCGGGGTCCGGGAGATCTCGGCGGCCCACCTGGCGCTCGGCGGCGACGGCGCCTGGCACCCCACGCCCCGGGCGCGGGAGTTCACCCAGCTCGGGCACGCGACCGGGCAACGGGCCCGGGCCGAAAACGCCGACGTCGCCGTGCTCCCCGTCATCGGGCTCGCGGCTCTCGCGGCCGGCCCCGATCTGGTCCTGGTCGATCCCTACGCCCTCTCGGACCCCCTTCTCGCGCGCCTCACGCCGGCGCAGCCAGGCCGCTTCGCTCCGGGCCACCTCGCGCGGGAAATCCCGGCCGGCTACCTGAAAGCCCGGGACACGGGGGACACCAGCGACATGGACCCGGCGCTGGCGCGGTACTACGAAAAACTGCGTCTCGTCGTTGCCGGCCCGTTGCTTTCCCCGGCACGCCTCCGCGCCCTCATCGAACTCCAACTGGGCGTGTACGATGAACAGTTGGCGGCATACGAGACCGGAATCCGGGAGCGCACCGATTGATCCGCACTGCATCGAGCGTCGCTGCAGGAACCGTTATCGAGCGCGACGTGTGCATCGTTGGCGCCGGCGCTGCGGGCATCAGCCTCGCCCTGGAACTCGATCGGAGAGGCATATCCGTCTGCCTGCTCGAAGGCGGAGGTGAAACGCACGAGGAGGCCTCCCAGGACCTCTACCGGGGCGCCGAACCGGAAGGCGACCTCATCGCCGCCGCCGACTACCTCCAGGATTCCCGGCAGCGCTTTCTCGGCGGCACCACGAACCACTGGGGCGGCTATTGCGCGCCCCTGGACCCGATCGACTTCGCCCCACGCGGATGGATCCCCCACTCCGGGTGGCCCTTCGGCCGGGAGACCCTCGAACCCTGGTACCGCCGGGCCGCCGAACTGCTCGAAATCCGACCCTTCGACTACGGGCCCGGAGAACTCACCCACGGGCCCCTCCCCCTGGACGCGGACGGCCTGGAGACGGCGCTCTACCACTTGAGTCCTCCGACCCGGTTCGGGACGCGCTACCGCCCGCAACTCGCCGCCGCCGAGCGGATCCTGCTCCTGCTCCACGCCAACGCGACGGCAGTGCTGACGGACACAACCGGAACCGCGGCCAGCGGGGTCGAAGTCGCCGATCTCGCGGCAAAACACTTCCAGGTCCGCGCCCGGAACACCGTCCTCGCGGCCGGCGCCCTGGAAAACGCGCGCCTGTTGCTCGTGTCGAACCAGGTGCTTCCGGCCGGCCTCGGAAACGGCCACGACCTGGTCGGGCGCTACTTCATGGACCACTTCTACGGCACCCGGGTCGCCCAGGTG
>JAYZFQ010000099.1:0-5240 GCA_036336695.1 Myxococcota bacterium | reverse complement strand
ACATCGATCCTGCCATCCACTTGGACGAGTTCGATCTGATGCGCCTGCTGGGCGAGTTCGTCGGGGGTGAGGACGGCGGCCTCGATCCACCGCGCGGCAACTTCGCCCGGCCCGTCGCCGCTGCCGGCAAAGATCGCATCGGCGCGACTGTCGCGCCGGAACGCGCTCGGCGCTTGGTCGCGCACACCACCCGCCACCTCCATCCGGTACACGCCCTCCCGCGTATGGAAGACACCCTTGAAACGCGCCAGCGGCGCACCCGCCTCTCCGGCAGCCAGGCGGTCGAGGGCCTCCACCAGCCGCTCGTGGGCGAACACGACCTCGGGCGGAAAGCGCCAGGAGCGTGCCACGTGCTCGTCCGTGGAAAGCGGGTGCGTGTGCTCCCCTTCGGCGACCGGCCGCGACGCGGCCCCCTCGGGCCACTCCAGGAGCGTCGGCGGAATCCGCCCGTGGTCCGTCCGGTGCACTTGCAGCGGCGCGGGCCACAGGCCGGCAACCCAGGCGTCGAAGCCCGCCAGTGCTTCCTCTTCGCAGAGGTCGGTTCGATTCGCGACGATCACGTCGGCCGCTTCCACCTGCTCGCGCCAGGTAGCGTCCGAGAGGCCCTCCTCCAGACGCGCCGGGTCCACCAGGACGACCACGGGTCCGAGCGCCAGGGCGTCGCCGTGCGGACAACGCCGAATGGTGTCGATGAGATCCTGGGGGCGGGCGAGACCGGTCGGCTCGATGATCAGCCGCTCGGGCCCCTCCGCGAGCACCGCCCCGAGGGCATCGACGAACCCTTCGGGGGCGGTACAGCACACGCAGGCTCCCGCGATGTTGGTGATCTGGAACGGCGACGCCTCGGACAGGGACGCCTCGTCGATCGCTGCGTCGCCGAAATCGTTGACGATGACGGCGACCCGCTCGTCGCGCCGCGCCGCGAGCTGCCCAAGGATCGTCGTCGTCTTGCCCGTCCCGAGGAAACCCGAGATGATGTGAACCGGAACCGCCATGCCCCCCACGTTAGCTACGCTCCGCGCGATGGGGGAGCCGGACCTGCGCGCAGCGGCAGAACTCGCGGCCGCCGCCTTCGCCGGAGGCCAGGCGCCCGAAGCAGCGCGCCCGCTCGGGGAAGGGCTCATCCACCGCACCTATGCCGTGCGCTGCGGAGACAGGGACCTGGTCGTACAACGGCTCAACACCGCGATCTTCCGCGATCCCGATGCCCTCACCGAAAACCTGCTGCGGGTGACGGAGCACCTGGCCAGCCGGGAAACCCGCAGCCAACCCGAGCGTCGCTCTCTGCAGCCCTTGCGGACGAGCGCGGGCGTGGGCACCCACCGGGAGTCGAACGGCGCGGTGTGGCGCGCATTCCTCCACATCCGCGACGCCGAGCCGGCCCGGGCCGATGCGGATCTCTCCACCCTCGCCGATGCCGCGGCAGCCTTCGGCGACTACGCCCGAAGCGTCAGCGAAATACCCGGCCCACCGCTCCACACCATCCTCCCGGGCTTTCACGACTTCGCCCGAAGGCGCGCCGACTTCGAGGAGCGGGTCGCCCGAGACTCTCACGGCCGGGCGCACCACGCCTCACCGGCCATCGCGGCAGCTCGAAGCGCATGCGAAGACCTGGAACGCCTGCTCCCCGAAGCGTCGGTGGCCCGGCTCCCGGTTCGGGTCGCCCACCACGACTGCAAGCTGGGCAACCTGCTCGTGGATGCCGCGAGTGGCGAGCCCCTGTGTGTGATCGACCTGGACACCACGATGGCAGGCACCTGGGTTTCGGACTTCGGCGAGCTCGTGCGGTCTTCGGCGGCCTCGGCGCCCGAAGACGCAGCGGTGGACGAACCCATCGAAGTCGATCTCGCCGCATTCGCCGCGCTGACCGCCGGGTGGCTCCAGGCCACCGGGACGCACATGGTCGAAGCGGAGCGACGCGCACTCCCCCTGGCCGGCGCGCGCTTGGCACTCATGAACGGGTTGCGCTTCCTGACGGATTACCTCGACGGGGATGTCTACTTTCGCCAGTCGCGCCCCCACCAGAATCTCGACCGGGGAATCGCCCAGACGCGGCTCGCCCGCGCTCACCTCGCCCGGTCCGCAGAGTTGCGGGACTGCGTGGAGCGGAGCTCATCCTGAGCCCAGCGGGCGGCGTGGCGCGGAGCTTTCCATGAACCCGAGTGATGGCGCGCGGGTCAGAAGGATTCCTTGTAGGGCCGCAGGTCGAGTTCGAGCGTCCAGGCGGAGGCGTCCTGTCGATGCAGGTTCCAATAGGCGTCCGCGATAGCGTCGACCGCGAGCATCCCGTCCGCGCCCAGGCGCTCCTTGATCTGGGGGAAACGCGCGTTGACCGCGTCGCCGTCGATCGCACCATCGATCACAACGTGCCCGACGTGGAGACCCTGGGGGCCGAACTCGCGCGCCATCCCGTGGGCCACCGACCGCAGACCGGCCTTGGCCGCCGCGAACGCCGTGAAGGGCGGACGAGCGCGCATCGATGCCGTCGCCCCGGTGAAGATCAGCGTGCCGCCGCCCGCCGGCACCATGCAGCGCGCTGCGGCGCGCCCCACCAGGAAGCCCGCGTAACAACACACCCGCCACAAACCCTCGAAGAACGCTCCGTCCATGTCGAGCAGGGGACGAAACCGGTTGTTGCCCACGTTGAAGACCACCAGTTCGGGAACTCCCGCTTCCCGTTCGGCTGCCTGAAACAGGGCGTCGACGGCCGCTTCCTCCGTGACGTCGCCCGCAACAGCGGTCGCGGTGCCTCCGGCCTTCGAAATCGCAGCAGCGACCGCTTCGATCCGCTCGGGACTCCGCGCGTTTGCAAAGACGTGGAGCCCCTCGCTTGCAAACTTCCGGCAGAGCGCCGCACCGAGACCCGCTTCGGGGCCGACACCAAAAACGACGGCGGATCTTCCCACGCGGCCACCCTAGCACGACGGCCCGAACGCGAGCCTTGCGTCTGGGTCAGAGAATTCGCCCACCCCGTGCGAGACACGCGGACCGGCGCATGAATCGCGTGGCGCCCGCGACGCCGCAGTGCACCACGACATCGTCCGGGTCCGGTCCCGGGGACTTTCGACTCCAGGCATCGCGCCACCATCGCTTCGCGGTGTCGGTCCAGGCCGCCACTGCAGCCGCATCCGGCAGGAAGGAGTCTTCGGTCGCCTCGCCCGACGGGGTGTCCTCGGGCGCCGCTTCCGCGCCTTTTCGCCCGGAGTGCTGAGCGAGGAGCGCCTGGCCCTTGTCCAGTTCCTCCAGGGCAAAGCATCCCTGGCACACGCAAGCAAGCAGCAAGACTGCGATCACCCGTTCCATGCCGATGTCATCGGCAGAACGCAGCCGCCGCCTAACGGGTCACGCTTCGTCGTGTTCGGCCCAGGGCACGAGGTCGACCCTGGGGATTGGACTCTGCATGTAGAGGAATGGGACCCAGGAAAACGTGACGTCGAACACGCCCGTGAACACCCGGTAGGTCATCTGGGCAACTCCGGCGAACACGCCCACCACCGGCCCTGTGAACTTGGCTGCGGGAAAGGTGTTGAAGACCTCGGAGCCCTCCATCGCAAAGAACACGGGATCGGCGGGCGCGGTCAGGACCCCGTTGAGTCCGATCGAGGCGCGATTGCCCGTGTCCTTGCCCCATTCCGCCATGGTTCCAGGCAGCTTCTTGAAGCCCCGCCCGACGTTCTCGGCGGTGCTGGGGTCATCGGAGGCAGGCCGCCGCGGCCGGTTCGGGTTCTCCGTGGTCGCCAGTGCGTCCTCGTCGTAGGCCGAAACCCCGGCTGGCACCGCCAGAACGAAGAAAAAAGACACGGCCAGACAGACGCAGAATCGACGCATGGAAACGAACCCTCCGGTGCGTGGGGAGCCCATCGTACCATTCAACCCCCCGGGGTGGGGGCGTTTTTCGCCTTCCTCCCGCGGCCGCACCGCTTGTCGCTAGCCCACGGATCCGGGAAGATGCGCGGAGAGGTGGCGATGGCACTGGTACGACTCGCAATCGACTACGAGTTCTCCTCTCGCGCGTGGTGGGACGCGGGAGGCCAGGAGCTCTGGGAGGCCCTGGCCGATACGGGGGAGACGGCGGTGGTCGTGTTGGACGAGACCCTCGCCGACTCCTGGCTTGCCCAGGCGCGCGCTCTCCCCGGGTGGAACGATGGGCACGAGTATGCCCCCCATCCGGTCGCGGTTTCCCCGGCAGACGAGGAAGACGAGGCCCTCATCTGATCCCTCGAAAGCACGAGTATACTCGCGGCGCGTGAAGCCCAGCGCCCGGGACGCCCTCGCACTCGGAATCGCCCTCGCTGCCGCGTGGCTCGCCCACCAGTTTGTCCTCGGCATCGAACTGGTGGGATGGGACGCGTACCCCATCATCGCAGCCAGCCGCGTCATGGACCCGGGCGACGCTCCGGCCCTCGTGCTCCAGGAGTGGATGGACGGCCGCTACCCGCGCGGGCACTTCTACCGCCCGGTTACCGCCTTCACCTTCGCGATCGATCACGCCCTATGGGGTCTCGAACCCCGGGGCTACCAGGCAACCAATCTCGCCTGCCTGCTGCTCGCCGTCGCGTCCATCTTCGCGTTGGCGCGGGCGTGGCTCGGAAGCGCTGTGGCAGCCGGCACCGCCGCGCTGGTCGTCGCCATCCATCCCGCCATGCTCGAGGTCGTGCCCGCGGCGGCACGCCGTGCCGACCTTCTCGCTTTGGCCTTCGTCGCCGCCGCCCTGGCGCTCCAGCGCTTCGACGGGGCCCCCGGCCGGCTCCGCGCCGGACTCGGAGCGCTGTGTGCCGCGCTCGCCGTGGCGACGAAGGAGACCGGCGCCGTTGTCGTGCCGGTGGTGATCGCGGCCCACGCCCTGCTGCCCAGCGCTAGCGCCAAGCGGTTCGGCACCGGAGAGATCCTCCGACGCGCGGCGCCCGCGGTGCTCGCCGCTCTCGCTGTGCTCCTCGCACGCACGGCGGTGCTCGGCGGGCTCGGCGGCCACCCCGACTCGTCGCTCCTCGGCGGAACCCTGGCCGGCGTGCTGGGGGCCGGGACCTGGGTTCACCTGGCACTCATGCCCCAGCCGTGGCTCGAAGCGCCGGCAATCGACTTCTTGCTCGCGGCAGTGCTCGCCGGGGGCCTCGGAGTCGCCACCTGGTGGGCGGCGCGCCGTGACGACACCGCCCGGCGCCTGGCCTGGGTGCTCGCGGTCTGGGCCGGCACCCTGCTGCTCCTGACCGGCGTTTCCGGCGACCCGGCCTCCTGGTACG
>JAYZFQ010000098.1:0-7139 GCA_036336695.1 Myxococcota bacterium | reverse complement strand
CGTCGTGAACCTGCCGGCCTACGACTGGCTGTACAGCGAGCACGACGTCGCCATCCACACCCGGGAGCGCTACACGGCGGCGCGCGTTTGTCATCTCTTCGATGCGATCGGTCTCGATCTCGCGCTCTTGACCTACCGCGTGTGTCTCCTGTTTCCTCTGGTGGTGTTGAGTCGCTTGCCGGGAATGTTGCGTGCCAGGCCCGGGGATCCCGGGGCGCGCTCCGACCTGCACGACCCTCCGGCTCCGTGGCTGAACCGCGGACTGCACGCCGCGCTCCTGGCTGAAAACCGCCTGATCTCCGCCGGCGTTCGGATGCCCTGGGGCAGTTCGGTCTTCGCCGTGGGACGGAAGCCCTGACCCCGGCGGCGGCCGCGAAGCGACGCTGGCGGCCTCTCGGGCCCGGCGTGTTCTGGGTCGCGCTGGCGGCAAACCTGCTCCTCCGGTTCTGGCTGGCGTCGCTCCCGGGCTACGAGGTGGACGTCCAGGCCTACAAGCGCTGGGCCCTGGGGTCGGCGCTGGCCGGCCTCCCGGCCGCCTACGAAACGGTCAACGTCGACTATCCGCCGTCGTATCTCTACGTGCTCCATGGCATCGGCGCGCTCTACCTGTGGCTCGAGGCGCCGGACGCATCCGGACAGGTTTCCGATAGCCAGCTGTTGACGCTGTTGATCAAGCTGCCGACGCTCGCGTTCGATCTCGTCGTCGCAGCGCTCCTGTTCGGCCTCGTGGGGGGCTGGCGTCTCTGGGGCCGGGACCTGGGCGGCGCTGGGTGGGGACGCTGGGCGGCGCTCCTGTACCTCTGGAATCCCGCCGTCCTCTGGACGTCGGGCTACTGGGGCCAGCCCGACGCGGTGCACACCGCTGCGGTTGTGGGGGCCGTCGCGCTGATGGCCCGCTTGCGCTGGCTGGCGGCCGGTGCGGTGCTTGCGATCGGGGCGCTGGTGAAGCCCCTGGCCGCACCGTTCGTTCCTCTCGCGGCGGTCGCCGCCGGCCTGGCGTCCGGTTGGTCCGGCGTGGTTCGTTGTGCGCTCGGAGGGTTGGGCGCAACGGTGCTCGTCTTCCTTCCCTTCGCGGCGACGGACCGGCTCTTTCCGACGCTGAGCAAGGTGCTGCTCGACATCGGGGCGATGCCCTATGCCTCGGTCAACGCGCATTCGATCTGGTGGGTACTCGCGCCCTGGCAGGATGCCTCGGCGCCCTGGCTTGCGGGGATCGCGCCGACGACGCTGGGCCTCGCCCTCTTCCTGGTCGGCTATGCCGTGCTGCTCCAACGGAGCCGGGTGTGGCTGGGGACGCCCGACGATTCCCAGCGCCCGGCGCGCCTGTTCGTGCTCGCTGCCGCGGTGGCGTCGTGGTTTTTCTTCGTATCCACGCACATGCACGAGAATCATCTCTACCAGGCGCTTCCGCTGCTGCTCGCGGTGGCGGGACGCAGCCGAGCCCTGGCGTGGCTCACGGTGGGTTGCAGCGTCGCCATCCTGCTGAATACGACCTTGCACGACCCATGGCTCCCCTATGCGTTGCCCGGGGCGCTCGCTGCGGACTCGGCGGCGTCCAACCCCCATCTCGGCCGCCCCTTCACCCAGTTGCAGCTCTTCGGCTCGATGCTGAACGTGCTTCTCGTGGCGGCGGTCGCGCTCGGGACCTTCGCCGTGGCCCTGCGGGAGGGAGCGCCCAGCGCGGACCGGGCGCGCGCTCCCGAGCGCTAGCGCGTCGGCGCCACCCCAAAAAAAAGCCACCGCCCGGTCGCGGCCGGGCGGTGGCGAGCTTCACGCATCTTGCGTTCGGCTCTAGGGAACTTCAGGGCTCCAGGATCGGGTGGAGATTCTGGGCCGGCGCCGTTTCGCGGAGCTTCTTGAGCGCGCGCGCTTCGAGCTGTCGGACCCGCTCGCGCGACAGCCCGAGGGATTGTCCGATCTGTTCGAGGGTGTGTTCTTCCTCGCCGCCCAGCCCGTAGCGCAGGCGCAGGATGAGTTGCTCCCGGGCCGTCAACGCGCCGATCAGCTGGCCGACTCCCGACCGCATGCGCTCGCCGTCCAGGCCCCCGTCGGGCTGTTCCGAGGTGGGATCCGACACGAAGTCTTCGAGCCGCTTTTCCGTACCCGCGACCGAGGATTCGAGCGAAATGGCCTCGCGGGAAAGCAGGTCGAGCGACTCGAGCACGCCCGTGTCCGTCCCCAGTTCCGGAGCCAGTTCCTGGGCAGACGGTTCGCGGCCGAGCTTGCCGGTGAGCTCCGCCCGGACGCGCTGGCTGCGCTGGAGGCGGTCGTGCACATGGGAAGGCAGCCGAATCGTCCTGGAATGGTTCTGGATGGCGCGTACCAGCGCCTGCCGGATCCACCAGACCGCGTAGGTCGAGAACTTGAAGCCGCGTCGGTGATCGAACTTTTCGACGGCCCGGATCAGCCCGAGGTTTCCCTCCTGGATCAGGTCCGGGAAGGAGAGCCCCAGGTTCCGGTAGTCCTTCGCAATCGCCACCACGAGCTTGAGGTTGTGCTCGATGAAGCGGTTCTTTTCGAGGGTCAGCCGGTCGTGGGCCAACTCGACGCGCTCTGCCAGTTCGAGCAGTTGCTCGCGGGTCAACTCGGCGTCTTCCTCCAGGGTGCGCAGCTTCCGCGTTCCCTTGCGGGCCTGCTTCATGTTGGCCGCCAGGGTCAGGACCATCTGCCGCAACTCCGCGAGCACGGACAGGGACAGGTGCGCCGACTTCATTTCGCGCACGATCCGGCCGTCGATCCGTTCGACGTCCTTGGCCTTCCGCTTGCCGAGGGCGTTGGACCGCTGGGTGCGCAGGGTCCGCACGCGCTTGACCGCCCGCGCCACGCGCGCCGCGATCTCGCCGGTTTCCTCGGAACCGATAGATTCCGAGAGCTTGGCCCCGGTGTGGGAGAGTGCCCGAAGGGCGTCCCAGCGCTCGATGACGTGGCGTGCGCAGCAAGGGACCTGGTAGAGCGCGTCCCGCAGGTCAGCGGTGGCCGTCTCCAGTTCCTTGGCGAGGATCACCTCTTCTTCCCGACGCAGCGTCCGGGTGCCGCCGATTTCCTGGAAGTAGGACTCGAGCGGTCGCCGCTCGCGGCCAGGATCCAGTTCTTCGGCAGCCACGGCGCGCGCGGCTCCGGTCGTCGGCTTGACCTCGGCCTCGGTCGCCGATTTCTTGCCGTTGGGCTTTTCCGTAGGGTTGGTTTTTCCCTCGGACTTCCCTGTCGTCTTTTCCTTGGTCTTCACGAATACACCCACTTATGCCCCGGTGTGATTCCGTTCTCAAACTCGGATACCGCTCGGGGGGATTCGGTTTCACCCCCGAGTTGCCTTCCGTGAATCGAGCGGGAGGCAGTTCTCACTCCCGCCATGAACTCACCCCGGCGAAGCCTCCGCAGCCCCAAGGGCGCGGTGGGGAGGAGTCCTCGCCGGATACTGACGCTTTGTTGGCGGCTCGGGGGGTGACCCGTCGCGAAATCTTGACGCTTCGCGGCACGAAAGTCCAGCAAATTCTCGCAGAAAACCAGCCGGCCACGGGTGCCTACGGCGGAAGTTGCGACGTGGAGAATGCGTTCAGCCACGGTCCTGCTCCAGAAACGGGGTTTTTGCCCCCCCGTGGGTCTGCCTGTCGGCTGTTTTCGCTCCTCGGGGCGGTGACGCCCCGCACAGCCGCTTCCGGGAATCCCCACAGGTAACCAGTAAGTGTCTCGGGACTCCCTGGAGGTTACTTCGCCTCTTACCCTTAGTTGCAAAGTACTGACCAGTCAGTACTATGACACTAAGGAGAACCCATGGCCCACGCCGTGACTTACCCCTCGGGGAAACGCGAACGCATTCTCGCTGCCGCCTACCGGGTCTGCGAGAGCCATGGCGTCGAGGGGGCGCGCATGGACGCGGTCGCCGCGATCGCCCAGGTGTCCAAGGGCACGCTCTACCGGTATTTCCAGAGCAAAGAGGAGCTGCTTCTCGCCACGATCCTCGATTCCTACGAGCAATCCCTCGGGTTCCAGCCCACCGCGGAATCCGGTGGCACGGCGGGGGACCAGATCGGGGCCCTGGTGGACTACCTGGTGCGGGTTTTCGAGCGGATCACGCCCCGCATGCGCGTCCACTACCAGGTCTGGGGCATCGTGACGGCGCGCCCCGAGCTGGGGGAAAAGCTCTATGCGTTCCTGAGGCGTTTCCACTCAGAGCGAGACGCGGAAATCCGCGCCGTGCTCCTCGAGGGTCGCCGCGCCGGTGTCCTGCGCACCGACACCGACCTCGATGCAATCGTGGCGGGGGTGCAGGCGCTCCTCGCCGGTTTCTTCTACCGCGCCACCTTCGACGCCGAACACACGAAGCCCGAGCGCTTCCGCAGCAGCCTCGAGGCGCTCCTGGCCGAGACCGTCCTGCCGGTCGAATCGGGGGGCGACGGAAGTGCCTGACGCGTCGAAGCGACTCCGTCTGCTGTTCCTGGTAGGAGCGGGGGCCCTGTTTACCGCGGGAGGGTTCCTGTTCCTGTCAGCGCCCGACCAGGCAAGCGTCGCACCGGCTGGTGCGGAACTGGCGCTCCGACCCGTAGACCTCTACCGGGTCTCGGCTGGTGAATTGCGCGCCCGGGTGGAGGTCTCCGGGGTGCTCGAGGGGCGGCGCGATGCGACGCTGTTTTCCGAGACGCGCGGACCGGTTCTCGAACTCGGCGCCGAGGAACTCGACGCGGTCTCCGCGGGCCAGGTGCTGCTTCGCATCGACCCCCTCCAGGCCGAGGTGGCGGTCGAGCGTGCCCGTGCCGTGGTGGCGCGGCGCGAGAGCGAACTCGCGTTGGCGCGTTCGAACCTGGCACGACGCCGGGGCCTCGCCGAGCAGGGTGTCGCGAGCGATGCCGATCTCGACGATGCCCTGAACGGGGAAAAGGTCGCCGCTGCCGCGCTGCGCCAGGGCCGGGCCGAACTCCGCGAGGCTCTCGACGCACTCGAGAACAAGACGATCGTTGCACCTTTTTCCGGGTTCTTGCGGCGTTTCGCGGTCGAGAAGGGCGAATTCGTGCGCGACGGACAGGATCTCGGAGAGCTCGTCGATCTGTCGGCGGTGCGTACCGTGATCGGCCTTTCGGACCGCCAGGTCGTCGCCGTGCACCCGGACCAGCCGGTCGTCGTGCGCGTATCGGCGCGGCCGGGCGAGCGCTTCCGCGGTTCTGTGCTGCGGGTCGGGGCTGCTTCCGATCCCGAGACGCGAAAATTTCCCGTCGAAGTCCTGCTCCCGAACCCCGAGGGCCGCTTGCTCCCGGGCATGGCGGTGACGGTGGTGCTCGAACTCGGAGAGGCCGGCCCGCGGATCGTCATTCCAGCCGAAGCCGTCGTGGACGAGTTCGGACTCAGCGTGGTGTGGGTCGTCGCCGAAGAAGAGGGCGGCCTCGTCGCAAGGCGCCGACGGGTCGGCATCCGCTCCTTGCCGTTCGAGCCGGGACGCGTCGAAGTGGTTGCCGGGCTGCGAGCGGGTGAGGAAATTGCCGTCAGTTCCACGCGACAGTTGCAAGACGGCGAGGCAGTGAGGCGCGGCGGAAGGAACGATCGTTGAGTCTCCCCGCGTTCTCGGTGCGTCAAGTCGTTCTGGTGAATATCGTCTTCCTGGTCGTGTGCCTCGCCGGCGTTCAGGTCGCGCGCCGGATTCCCATCGACATCTTTCCCGACATTTCCTTCAACGCATCCCTGATTACGACCCTGTGGCCGGGTGCATCCGCCCAGGAAGTCGAGCGGCTCGTCACTACCAAGCTCGAAGACGAAATCGAAGAGATCACGGGCATCAAGGAATATTTCAGCGAGTCGGGTAACGGATTCTCCGAGATCATCGTCGAGTGGCAGGAGTCGCTGTCGGAAATCGAATACGAGGCGGCGCTGAACGATCTGCGCGCGGCAATCGACCGGGTGCAGGATCTTCCAGAGGATGCGGAAGAGCCCGTCCTGGTGGAACTCGGGGTTTCGGAGCGATTCCCGGTGTGTCTCGTCGCGGTGGCCGATACCGGGGGAGTCGGCGAGTTCACCCTGCGCGCCGTGGCGCGCGACATCCAGGACCGTCTGGAGCGGATTCCAGGCTTGCGAAAGGCACAACTGCGTGGGGACCGCGATCGGGAAGTGCGTGTCCTCGTCGACAAGAATCGGGCCGCCCAGTACGACGTGACCCTGGCCGAGATCGACCGGGTCATCGCGGCGAACAACCAGAATTTTGCCGGTGGCTCCTTTACGGACCCGGATTCCCAGGAAATCCGCGTGCGCGGCATGGGCAACTTCATTTCGGCGGAGGAGATCGGCAACACCGTGATTCGAAAGAATCCCGATGGCCGTCACGTGCGTCTCGGCGACGTTGCCGAAGTCGTCGAGGGGTTCGAGAAGCGCCGGATCAGCGGTCGGCACGAAGGGCGCCCGGCCATCATGGTCTCGGTATCCAAGGATTCCGGGCAGGATGTGATCGAACTCGTTTCCCGGGTTCGCGCGTTTGTCGACGAGTATCAGGCGATCTTGCCCGAAGGAATCTCGGCCGGCGTTTCCTGGGATGGCGCCGTCTACGTGAAGACGCGTATCGAGATCATGCGCGACAACCTGTTGCTCGGGATCATTTTCGTGGTCTTCGTGCTCTGGCTGACCGTCGGGTTCCGGAACGCGTTGCTGGCAATCATCGGCGTTCCCTTTTCTTTCCTCGTCGCTGTCGTGCTGTTTCCGATCTTCGACGTGACGATCAACTCGATGTCCCTCATCGGTTTCATCATGGTGTCGGGAATGCTCGTCGATGACGCGATCATCATTCTCGAGAACATCTATCGGCATATCGAGGACGGGGAGCCCCTCCACAAGGCGGTCGTGGCCGGAACCGAAGAGGTGATGTGGCCCGTCACCGCCGCGATTGCGACCACGGTGGCGGCGTTTATCCCGATGATGCTCGTCACGGGAACCAGCGGCGAGTTCATGGAGATCCTCCCCAAGACGGTGATTCTCTGTCTCGTGGGCTCCCTGGTGGAGGCGCTGGTCGTCCTGCCCGCCCACTATGTCGACTGGGGGAGCCGCGAGCCGCTTGCCGAGAAGGTCGCGCGCGGGACGGGCCGCGTGTTCACGCGTTGGAGCTACGCGGTGCGGACGGGGATGGACCGCGCGCTCGAACGGTTCCGCCTGCGCTATCTCGTGCT
>JAYZFQ010000097.1:0-40123 GCA_036336695.1 Myxococcota bacterium | reverse complement strand
GAGGGCGTAGTCCTGGTTCACCGCGTCACTTACCGCGCCGGGACTTGCAAGCTCCTGGGAGAGGGCGGTGCCCCCGACGATCGACATCCACAAGGTGATCACCAGGGTCGGAACCAGCATCACCGCGACGGCGAACTCGCGCACCGTGCGCCCCTTCGAGATGCGCGCGATGAAGAGGCTCACGAACGGAGTCCACGCCAGCCACCAGCCCCAGTAGAAGACCGTCCAGTCCGCCTGCCACGCCTGTTCCTCGGGCGTCTCGGCGAGCCACCAGCCCGTGGGCAGGAACGCCACGGCGTAGTCGAACAGCGTGCGGAAGACGAGCGCGACGAGGTCCCAGGCGGAACCCAGCGCGAGGAAGGCCAGTAGCAGCAGACCGCTGAGCCAGACGTTGAGTTCGCTCAGGCGCCGGATGCCCCGAGTGATGCCCGAGAGTGCGGAGGCGATGCCGAGCCCGCAAACACCGACCACGATCGCCGTCTGGTAGCCGAGGCTCGTCTCGATGCCGAAGAGGGAGTGCAGCGTTGCATTCATGCCGGCCGCCGAGAGCCCGATCGAGGTCGCCACGCCGCAGACCGTTCCGACCAGGGCGACCAGGTCGACGACGCGCCCCGGCCAGCGGTCGATCCAGCGCGATCCCAGGACCGGGATGAGCGCCGTGCGGAAAGTCAGCGGGCGCCCGTAGCGGTAGCTATAGACGGCGATTCCCAGGGCGGCGACGACGTAGAAGGCCCAGCCGTGCAGGCCCCAGTGCATCACGGTGATCCGGAGGGCGACGGTCGCTGCACCTTGCGAGTCGGGCGGGATGCCGGCTTCCCGAAGCAGCGGGTTGCCCTGGAGGTGGAGGATCGGCTCGGCGGTGGCCCAGTAGAGCAGCCCGGACGCGAGCCCCGCCGAGAAGAGCATCGCGAACCATGCGAGGTAGCCGAACTCGGGCTCGGCGTCCGGGTCACCGAGGGTGATGTTGGCCTTGGGGTACAGCGCGAGGGCGATCACGAGGAGCACGCACGCGTTGGCCGACAGGACGAACAACCAGTCGAAGAGTTGGACGACCTGCTCCTCGGCGCCGATCAGCGCCGCTCCCGTCGTTTCGATCGACCAGGCGGCGCCGATGACGAAGAGGCCGAGCAGCGCGGCTGCGCCGATGGAAAAGGTGCCCGGCAAGCCGATCCGTTCGAGGGTCCGTTTGCCGCGGGAAGCCCCGGGGTTCGGCATCGGCCCAGCCTAGCGGAACCCGCTCGCCGCGAAGGGTCTCAGCGCTCCAGGAGACAGGGCCGGTCTTCGGCGACGTTGACACCCGCCGATGCGGCAGCGCACGCGTTCGTGTAGGTCTGGCCGTCGCAGCCGCAGACCGGGTCCCATTGCTGGGTGCAGAGATCCGCGCGCGTCCTGCACACACCGGGCCCGCGGCACGTCCCCGCGTCACGCTGGCAGTACAACGTCTCGTCTCCGCAAGCGGCGTTGCGGCGGCATCGGGCGGCCGGCGGGTCGCAGGTGTCGGCGCACCCGTTGCCGCTCGTGTCGAGGGCGCGGCTCCATGCCGGGCACGTGAAATCCCGGCATTGGCAGGTGTCGGCACAGCCATCGCCGTTCGTGTCCCGGGGCCGGGAGCCGCGTTCGCAGGTGAGGACCGCGCTGCACCGGTCGAGGCGGGTCGCCGTAAAGCGCGCGCGGACTCGCGGCTCCTGGATGTCGAGGATGCCGCGCATGGTCTCGCAGTCGCTGCCCTTCGAGCGCAGGCTGACGGCGACGTCGTTCCCGATGCTGGCGCAGGTTTCCCAGTGCGCCTTGGCCGCGATGCCGCGCCGCGTGCGGCGCACCTTGGCTTTCACGGGCGGGCAGTAGGGCCCGAGGGAGAGATGTCCCGCTTCGATGCCGATCGCCAGGGGCGTTTCGCCGCCCGGGAGGGCGATGGGCGCATCGGTGTAGAAGCGGGCGTCGCGGCACGCCTGGGCCTGCGCGTCCGCACCGCTCCAGCAGACCAGGCAGCCGAGGAGGGCGAGCAGGCGTTTGCGGTTTTGCATCGGCAGGAGCTCCACGGCGTTTTGCAGGGGCTGTTGCGGTCGCACGCAGCCGGTTGGTGAGTCGGTTCGACCGGGCGGCGACTTGAGGCGTTGCCGGTGGGGGGAGTGGGCTACCGTGGCGCCGAGCAAACGACACGGGCTGCCTCCTATGGCCGAACTCCAACGCGCCTGGCTCTGGATCGCGGTTTGCGCGCTGCTTGCCTGCTCGCCTGCCGATGCGCCGGAATCGTCGGAGGCAGCGCGCCGGGACATCGTCGGAACCGAAACGAAGCGCTACTCGCAGTTCGACGAAGAACTGGTGATCCGCGACTTCTTCCAGGACCGCGAGGGCGGCTTCTTCCTCGATGTGGGAAGCGCCCAGCCGGACACCATGAGCACGACCTACTACCTGGAGAAGCATCTGGGCTGGTCGGGCATCGCGGTGGACGCCCTCGCGCGGTACGCGCCGGCCTACGAGGAACTGCGGCCCCGGACCGCGTTCTTCAGCTACATCGTGACCGACCACGCGGGCACCCGGGACAAGTTCTATGTCGTGCCCGGCGCCCCGGGGCTTTCGTCCACGCAAGAGGGGAGGGTCTTCCGGGGAGAGAAGCTGTTCCAGCAGGAAATCGAGGTTCCGACCATCACCCTGGATCTCCTGCTGGAGCGCAATGGGGTGGAGAAGATCGACTTCCTGTCCATGGATATCGAACACGGGGCGCCGAAGGCCTTGGCGGGCTTCGACATCGAGAAATACCGTCCCGAACTCGTCTGCATCGAGCACAGCTGGGACTACGACCGGGAGTACAACGACGCCCTGCTGGCCTGGTTCGAAAAGCACGGCTACGAGAAGCTCGAGCGATACGAGTCCTACGACTCCGTCAACTGGTATTTCGCCCCCCGTCGCTGAGCGCTGCCGGAGTGGCTAGATCGCCAGGCTCCCGTCGACGCGGTCGACCGGGTTTTCGCTCCCTGCCGCTGCGGGTTGCCGCCTGGGCGGGTTCTCCGCTGGCCTCGGGATTCTTCTCCCCGGTTGTCTCCGGGCGCGGTATTCTGCACGGCTGGCTGCGCAGGAGGTCCAATGCAGGGTCGGTTCACCGTCGGAGCGGCGTCGCGTGCTTGCCGTGGCGGGGTGAGTACGTCGGACGGGTCGGCGTGCGCGCTGTGGGCGTGCGCCGGACTCGCGGCGCTGCTCGTCCTGGGGGGTTGTGGAAGTTCGGACACCGCGTCCGAGGCGCACACGCCCGTGGTCTATGTCGCGCAGGCGTCGAAGGAAGACCTTCCCCTGTACGCGGAGTGGGTGGGTTCCACCGAGGGGTTCAACAACGCCGAGATCCGGCCCCAGGTGAAGGGGTACTTGCGCAGCCGCACCTACGAGCAGGGCACCGTCGTCACGAACGGGCAGCAGCTCTTCCAGATCGATCCGCGGGAGTTCCAGGCCGAGTTGGACAGCGCGCTCGGTCAACTCGGCGAGGCCCGCGCGAACCTGGGCAAGAGCAGCAGCCACGTGAAGCGCTACCGGCCCCTGGCGGCCCAGGGCGCTGTCAGCCAGCAGGAACTCGAAGATGCGGTCCAGGCGATGCTCCGCGACCAGGCCGCCGTGGCGAGCGCCAAGGCGCGCGTCGAGCAGGCCAAGCTCAACCTGAGCTGGACCCGGGTCGAGTCGCCGATCGACGGCGTTTCGGGAGTTGCGATCGCCCAGATCGGCGACCTCGTCACCCCGCAGACGCTGCTCACGACCGTCTCGCAGCTCGATCCGATCAAGGTGCAGTTCCCGATCGCTGAGCAGCAGTACATGGAGTTGGTGAAATACAACCAGAACGCCTCGAGTGGCCAGATCGGCGAGGCCGGGAAGGTCCTGGAACTCTTCCTCACGGGCGGCGTTGCCTGGAAATACCGCGGGACGCCCTATGTCCTCGGGCGGCAGGTCGACCCGCTCACCGGGACCATTCTCGTGGAGGGGCGCTTTCCGAATCCGAAGAACGTCCTGCGCCCCGGCCAGTTTGCACGCGTCCGCGCAGATCTCGGTGTGGAGCAGGGTGTCGTGGTAATTCCCCAGAGCGCGGTCGACGATGTCCAGGGCACCTACAACGTATTCGTCGTCAAGACCGACGATACGGTCGATGTGCGTTCGGTCGAGGTCGGAGCGACTCACGGCTCCGACTGGATCATCACGAAGGGCATCGAGCCCGGGGAACGGGTCGTCGTCCAGGGCTTCCAGAAGCTCCGCTCGGGGATGAAGGTGGACCCGAAACAGAAGCCGCCGGAATCCAAGGACGAAAAGCCCAAGACCCCAACCGACCCGCAAAAGACGTCTTCCGGCACGCGGGCGAGCTGAGCGCGACGGAAGGCGATGCCACGTGTCCCGCTTCTTCATTTACCGCCCCATCGTTTCCATGGTGATCGCCATCGTCATGGTGATCCTGGGACTCGTGGCGATGCTCGACCTGCCGATCTCCCAGTTCCCGAACATCGCACCGCCCGAGATCAACATCAGCACCACGTACGTGGGCGCCGACGCGGTGACGGTGATGGAATCGGTGGCGACGCCCATCGAGCAGGCCGTCAGCGGCGTCGAGGACATGATCTACATGTACTCGACCAACGCGAACAACGGTCAGATGACGCTGCGCGTGGACTTCGAGGCGGGGACCGATCCAAACACGGACCAGATCCTCACGCAGATGCGGTACTCGCAGTCCGAGGCCCAGCTGCCGATCGACGTGCGCAACTTCGGCGTCACCATCGAGCAGGCCTCGTCGAGCCCGCTGGCGCTCTTCTCGGTGTTCTCGCCCGAGGGCACCTACGACGCGCTCTTCCTGTCCAACTACGTCACGATCAACGCGCTCGACCCGATGAGCCGAGTCAACGGGATCGGCCAGGTCCAGGTCTTTGGGGCCGGCGAATACGCCATGCGGCTCTGGGTCAACCCCGACACGCTCGCAAAGCTCCAGATCACGGTCCCGGAGATCGTCGACGCGATCAAGACCCAGAACACCGTGAACCCGGCGGGGCAACTCGGAGCCGAACCCGTGCCCCCCGGTCAGCAGTTCACCTACACGGTGCGCGCCCAGGGGCGACTCAAGTCGGTCGAAGAGTTCGAAAACATCGTCGTCCGCGCCACGCCGGACGGCTCCTTCGTGCGTGTGAAGGATGTCGCCCGGGTGGAACTCGGCGCGCAGACGTACAACTTGATCGGTCGCTTCAACGGAAAGCCTGCAGCAATTCTGGCGATCTACCAGCAGCCGGGCTCCAACGCGATCGCCACGATGAACGCGGCGACAGCGTTGATGGACGACCTGAAGCAGCGCTTTCCCGACGATCTCGACTACACCGTTTCGCTCGACACCACTCTCGCCGTGCGTGCGGGGGTCGAGGAGATCGTCATCACGCTGTTCGAGGCCCTCGGCCTCGTCATCTTCGTGGTGTTCATCTTTCTCCAGGGCTTCCGGGCCACCCTGATTCCGCTGCTGGCGGTCCCCGTGTCGCTGATCGGCACCTTCATGCTCTTTCCGCTGCTCGGGTTTTCCATCAATACCCTGTCGCTCTTCGGACTCGTGCTGGCGATCGGAATCGTGGTCGACGACGCCATCGTCGTGGTGGAGGCGGTCGAACTCAACATCGAAAACGGAATGTCCCCAACCGAGGCTGCCCTCAAGGCGATGGAGGCGGTCACTTCGCCCATCGTTGCGACGACTCTCATCCTGGTGGCGGTCTTCCTGCCCACGGCCTTCATCCCCGGCATCACGGGGAGTCTCTACCAGCAGTTTGCGGTCACGATCGCGGTCTCGGTGGTAATTTCCTCGATCAACGCGTTGACGTTGAGCCCGGCACTCTCGGCGCTCCTCCTGCGTCCGCGCACCGAGATGCGCGGCCCGCTCGGGCGCTTCTTCGGCGGTTTCAATCGCGCCTTCGAACGCGTCACCGATCGCTATGTCGGCGTAACGCATTTCTTCATCCGGCGGCTTCTGGTCGCGGTGGGGGTACTGGGTGGCGTTGTCGTGCTGATCGTGGGCGTGGCGGGCCGAATTCCGGCGAGCTTCCTCCCCCAGGAGGACCAGGGCTACCTGCTGTTGAATGCGCAGCTCCCCGCGGCGGCTTCGCTCCAGCGCGCCGACGAGTACTGCCGGGAGGTCGAGAAGCTGCTCGAAGAGACCGAAGGGGTGGCGGGCTACAACACCATCGTCGGTTTCAGCCTGATCTCCAACGTCCAGTCGACCTATCTCGGCTTCTTCTTCATCGCCCTCGAGCCTTGGGATGAGCGAGATGCCAAGGGGCTCACCGCGTCGGTGATGATGCGGAAGCTCAATGAGAAGCTGGATCGGATTCCCGGTGCCATTTCCTTCAGTTTTCCGCCGCCCGCGATCCCGGGTGTGGGTTCTTCCGGCGGCATCTCCTTCATGTTGGAAGATCGCACGGGCCAGGGCGTCGCGTACCTGGCGGAGCAGACGGAGAAATTCATCAAGGCGGCTCTCGAGCGACCGGAACTCGGCATGGTCCGGACGACCTTTCAGCCCAACGTTCCGCAGATCAAGGCGAACGTGAACCGCGAGAAGACCATGAAGCAGGGCGTCGAGCTTTCGAGCGTCTACCAGGTGATGCAGGCCTACAACGGCGGTCTCTTCATCAACTACTTCAACCGGTTCGGGCGCGTCTGGCAGGTGTACATCGAAGCCGAGGGAGCGTTCCGAACGGACTCCGAGAAGCTGGGCCAGTTCTACGTGCGCAACAACGATGGCGGCATGGTGCCGCTTTCGACCCTCGTGGAAACGGAACGCATCTACGGACCCGAATTCACCCTTCGCTTCAACCAATACGGTGCGGCCCAGCTCATGGTGGGCCCCGCGCCCGGTTACAGCGGCGGCCAGGCGATGGCGGCGCTCGAAGAAGTGTTCGACGAGGTCATGCCCGAGGGCATGGGATACGACTACATGGGGATGGCCTACCAGGCCAAGAAGGCGGCCATGGGCGTCTCGCCGATGGTGATCTTCGCGTTTTCCCTGTTGATGGTCTTCCTGATCCTGGCCGCCCAGTACGAGAGCTGGTCGCTTCCCATGAGCGTGCTGCTGACGACGCCTGTCGCGGTGCTGGGTGCGTTCGTTGCCGTCTGGGCGCGCTCCTTCGACAACGACGTCTATTTCCAGATCGGCCTGGTGATGCTGATCGGGCTTTCGGCGAAGAACGCGATCCTGATCGTCGAGTTTGCCCGGGCGAAGCTGGCAGAAGGCGAGCCGATCGTGAAGGCGGCGCTCGATGGCGCTCGCCTGCGCCTGCGCCCGATCCTGATGACGGCGTTCGCGTTCGTGCTCGGCGTGATGCCCCTCGTGTTCGCCTCGGGCTCCGGCGCTGTCTCGCGGCAGATCCTGGGTACGGCGGTGATGGGCGGCATGCTGGCTTCTACCTGCATCGCCATCTTCCTGGTTCCCGCGACCTTCGCGCTCGTCGAGAAGCTCTCGCATCGGGGTGACCCGGCGGCCCAGGACCCGCCGGAAGCGCTGGGGACCGGCGAATGATGGCGCGCGGTTTCCTCGCCGTTTTCGTGGCCCTTGCCCTTTCGGGCTGCGCCATCGGCCCGAACTTCAAGCGCCCCGAGGTCGACACCCCGGCCGAGTTCCGCGGCGGTCCGCCGCTTCCCCCCGAACCCGACCCTGCGGCGGGCGGGGCCTCCGAGCCCGCTTCGGGGGACGACCCGGACGGCACCCCGGCGGCAGCGGGGGACGACCCGGACGGCACACCCGCGGCAGCGGGGGACGACCCGGACGGCACACCCGCGGCAGCGGGGGACGACCCGGATAGCGCACCGGCGCCGTCCGCCACCGTCGACCCGCAGACGGCGAAGAGCCTGGCCGATCTCCCCTGGTGGGAGGTCTTCGAGGACCCCGTGCTCCAGGATCTCGTCACCGAGAGCCTCGAGCAGAACTACGACATCGAAATTGCGGCAGCGCGCACGGAGCAGGCGCGAAACCAGGTGATCGCCACGCGGTCCGCCTTCTTTCCCCAGGTGAACTACCAGGGCTCGGCCCGTCGCTCGCGCTACCCGATCAACCTGCTCGGTAACTCCCAGGAGAAGTTCACCTCTTTTCTCGGTTTTCTGAGCGCGGGGTGGGAGATCGACATCTGGGGTCGCATCCGGCGCGCCAACGAGGCGGCCAAGGCGGAACTCCTCGCCTCGGAAGACAACCAGCGCGCCGTCCTGCTTTCTTTGGTTTCCGAGGTGGCCAACCTTTACCTGCATCTCCTGGAACTCGATGCGGAGCGCAAGATCGCCCTGGAAGCCGTCCAGGCCTTCGAGGGCACCTACACGCTGTTCGACCGGAAGTACCAGGGGGGCGTGGCGTCGAAGCTCGAGGTGACCCGCGCGGCGGCGGCCGAAGCCCAGGCGGCTTCCTGGGTACCGCCGATCGAGTACCAGATCGCAGTGGTGGAGAACCGACTCTCGCTGCTTCTCGGGCGCCCGCCCGGGCCGATCCCGCGCGGGCGGACCCTGGCCGAGCAGCGGTTTCTGGACGTTCCTCCCGGCCTTCCGTCGGCGTTGCTCGAACGTCGGCCGGATATCCTCCAGGCGGAACAGGCCGTGGTCGCGTCGAATGCCGCGGTGGGTGTGGCGATGGGCAACTTCTTGCCGCGCGTGGGTCTCACGGCCCTGTGGGGGGCGTCGAGCGACGAGCTCTCGAACCTGGCGAACGGCTCGGCGAGCCTGTGGAGTCTCGCCGGCGAGTTCGCGGGGCCGCTCTTCCGCGGCGGCATGCTCTACGCGGAGTACAAGGCACGGGTGGCCCAGTGGGAGGAGGCGAAGGCGCTGTACGAGCAGACGGCGCTCGCGGCGTTCGGCGACGTCTCCGATGCGCTGGTGGCGCGTCAGCGTCTCCAGGAAGAGCGCGTCGCCCTGCAGCGGCAGTCCGAGCAGCTCACCGAGTCCGTGCAGCTCTCGCTGCTCCGGTACAACCAGGGCCTCGCGAGCTACTTCGAAGTTCTCCAGGCCCAGCAGGAACTCTATCCCGCGCTCTTCGACCTGGCGAAAGCCCGACTCGCCGAGTTGCAGGCGGTCGTCGTCCTCTACAAGAGCCTGGGCGGCGGCTGGCAGCTGGGGACGTCCTGGCTTCCGGGTCCCTGAGTTCCCCAGCCTGCGTCCCGTGGCGTTCGAGGCGCCTGGCTACTTCTCGACCCCGTAGTAGTCGAGGTACCAGTCCACGAACCGGCGGACGCCGGTTTCGACGGGGGTGTTGGGGCGATAGCCGACGTCTCGCTCCAGGTTGCCCACGTCGGCGTGGGTGTCCGGGACGTCGCCGGGTTGCAGGGGAAGCAGGTTCTTCTCGGCCGTTTTGCCGAGGCATTCCTCGAGTACTTCGATGTAGCGCATGAGGTCCACCGGCTGGTTGTTGCCGATGTTGTACAGGCGGTAGGGCACACGACTCGAGCCGGGATTGGGGTTCTCCGCGTCCCAGTCGGGATCGGGCTGGGCGGTCCGGTCGAGCGTTCTCACGACGCCCTCGACGATGTCGTCGATGTAGGTGAAGTCCCGGCGATGGTTGCCGTAGTTGAAGACATCGATGGGTTTACCGGCAAGAATGTTCCGCGTGAACCGGAAGAGGACCATGTCGGGCCGTCCGAACGGGCCGTACACCGTGAAAAAGCGAAGACCGGTCACGGGAATGTCGTACAGGCTGGCGTAGGCGTGGGCCATCGACTCGTTGGCCTTCTTCGTGGCCGCGTAGAGCGAGAGCGGGTGCTCGGCGCTGCGTTCGACGGCATAGGGCATGGCGCGATTGGCGCCATAGACCGAGCTGCTGGACGCATACACCAGGTGCGCGACACCCGTGTTTCGGCAGCCCTCGAGGATGTTGAGGGTCCCGGCGACGTTGCTCTCGACGTAGGTGTGCGGATTTTCGCGTGAGTACTGAACGCCGGCCTGGGCTCCGAGATGCGCGACCCGGTCGAATTGTTCTTCGGCGAAGAGCGCGGCGATCGAAGCCGAGTCTGCCAGGTCGCACTTGACGAAGCGGAAGCCCTCGGCGCCTTCCAGGAGCCGCAGGCGGGCCTGCTTCAGGCTGACGTCGTAGTAGTCGTTCAGGTTGTCGAGTCCGACGACCGTGTCGCCGCGCTCGAGCAGCTTCTTGGCTACGAAACAGCCGATGAACCCCGCGGCCCCGGTGACGAGAAGCTTCATGACCGGTCGGGGGAGCCGCAACTGCGTAGCGAACGCGCCATCTGCGAAGAGTAGCCGATCTGTTTCCGCTCAGGATGTGATGTGCATCTCCAGCAGCACCAGTGCCAGGAACCCGGCAAAGAAGAGCCAGTTCGCCACCGGGTGCTCTTTGACCGCATGGGCTTCGCGCATCAATTCTTCGATGACGAGATAGAGACAGACCGACGCGGCAAACCCCATCAGCGCCGCCGCCAGCGGGGGAGAGAGGGGGGAAAGCAACCACTCGCCTGCGGCCGCCGCCGGGATCACGGGTGCTGCGATCAGCGCTGCGGTTCCGGCGGCACGCGCCGTGCTCTGCCCCTTTGCCGCGCCGACGACCAGACCGACGGCGGTGAACTCGAGGGCGAAGGCCAGGGCAAAGAGGCTGCCGGTGCCGGTGCCGATCGCGAAGCCGACGCCGATCAGCAACCCGTCGATCGCGACATCGACGCCCACGGCAATCAGCATCCCGGTGCGCCGGCGCTCCCCACCGAGGCGGTCAGAAACCGCCTTGGCGGAGAGCATGAGCACAAGCCCGGCGAAAAAGCCCAGGCTGAGTTCGATCGGGCGGTGGGTTTCCATGGCCTCGGGGATGAGTTCCGCGGCGACCACGGCGCAGATGACGCCGGCGGCGAGGTGCTGCATGGCGCTGTGCACGGCCGCGCTGGGCTTGGCCCGGCTCGCGATCACGGCGCTCGTCACCATCACGAGCGCCGCGAGGCCGGCGCCCTCGATCGCAGTGTCCAGAAACACGCTCGTTCTCCTGTGGCCCGCGATTCAGGCTGCCTGAACGCCCCGAAAGCGCGTCGCTCGTTTCCGGGAGGAATCTAGTCCGAGGCTGCCGTCTGGGGCTGTGTCCGGCGGAGACCCCGTTCGACGGCCTGGTTGAAGGACACCATCGTAAACGGCTTGGTGAGCACCTCGCAGCCTTCGATGCCCGCGGTGCCGGCAGCGATATCGCGTTCGGTGTACCCCGTGATGACCAGGACGCTGGCGCAGGTGCCGTTGGCCATCCATTCCTGGGCGAGGTCGACGCCATTCCCGTCTCCCAGCTGAGCGTCGGTGACCAGAAGCCTCGTTTGCGTCAGTTCCGAGGCGAACGCGCGCGCAGACTCCAGCCCCGAAAATTCGCGTACGTCACAGCCCCAGCGTTCGAGCATTCGTACGATCAGCCGACGGAGTTCGTCCTGATCTTCCACGACCACCACCTGAGGATTGTCTTCGAAATTGATGCGCTGAGTGGATTGGGTGACTGCTGAGGACTCCGATGGTTTTTCCGCCGTAAGCGGAAACTCCATGATTACATCGGTGCCGCGACCGAGTTCGCTATCGATTCTTATGGTGCCTCGTGCTGCCTTCACGATTCCGTAGACCACGGAAAGACCGAGCCCTGTTCCTGAGTCCCGCGACCGCGTCGTGAAAAAAGGCTCGAAGGCCACGTTGGCGACCGCGCGAGACATTCCGATTCCGGTGTCTTGCGCGGTAACGACGGCCAGTCCGTCCTGGGTTTCTACCCGGAGGACAAAGATGCCTCCCTCGGGCATCGCATGCCCGGCATTCAACGCCAGATTGATCAGGATCTGCTCGAATTGGACCGGGTCGAGGTTTACAGGGACGCTTTCGCCCACCGGAGTTTCGACGCGAACCGCGACGTCGGAACTGAGCACGCGGGTGATCAATAGCGCGGTCTTCTCCGCGATCTCGACGAGGTCCGTGCTCGTTGGCGAGTGCGTCGCCTCGGTGCCGCGGCTGAACAGGAGAAGCTGCCGGGAGAGAAAGGCACCTTTTTCGCAACTCGAAAGCACGAGTTCCAGGTCTTCATCGAAGGGTGTCGTTGTTTCGGTTTCCTGGATGCTTTCTGCGGCAGCGCGGATTACGCCCAGCAGGTTGTTGAAGTCATGGGCGATTCCGCCGGCCAGACGCCCAACGGTCTCCATCTTCTGGGCTTCGCGAAGTTGTTCCTGGGATTTTTCGAGGTTTCTTGCGGCCAGATGTTCCTTCGTCACGTTCCTGAAGAAACCGGAAGTGACGGAGTCTCCCTCGCTCGTATTGCGAAGCAATTGACCTTCCAGATAGATTGCAGCAGTGCCCGGCCGTACTTCCGACTCCAGGTCGATATCGAGCTTTTCCGCGCCGGCGGAAATGTTTTGAAGCCCCGTCTCGAGCGCGTCGCGGCTTTCCCGCGTCAGGTAATCTCCGAGCTGGTAGGCGCCTGTGCCACGCGGGAACAGAGCCTTGGCGGTCGGGTTTGCGTACGCGATCTCGCCGTCCTTTTCGATGTTCAGGATGACACCCGACGCATTTTCCACGATGTTACGAAAACGGCGCTCTTGTTTTTCCAGTTCGCGCGCACGGGATATCTCGGCGCCCCGGCTCAAGTCCAGGCTCCGGACCGTCATGAGCCGGTCCATGATGCCGTCGTGGGCGGCGAACTCGTCGATGTGAAGCCCGAATTTCTTGAGCTCTTCGAGTGTTGCAACCTGGGGCGAAGCAAAGAACGCGAGGCGCTCGCCGAAGCGCGCGAACTGTCCCATCAGCCGCAAACCGTCTTTTCGGTCGATGAGGTTGACCGTTCTTCCCAGTAGCGATTCGACGGGCCACGCTTCGTCCCGGGACGCCCAGCGCGCGGGAAGCTCGTAGAGTGCGCCGGCGTGCTGGCCCACGATCCTCGGGTGTCGCCGGCTCAGGGCCCTTCCTGCCGCGTAGATCACGTGCTCCTGGTTCATCCAGAAGCTGAAAGGCAGGACCTCGGCGAGCTCTTGCTCTTCGATCAACTGGAGGAACCGGGACCGATCCGCACCAGAAAAATGTCGTGGTCGGCACCCTCCAGCTTCGACTCGATCTGCCGGATCTCGACTGGCTCGTCGAAATAGGTTCCCAGGCCCGTGACCAGGCCGACGACGAACGGTGAGAGTCCGCTTCGCGAGCTGCGGTAGTGGAGGCGGAATTCGCCTTCGGCCGCTGCTTCGAGTTCGAACGACGGCTGAACCAGGTTGCTGAAGGAGATGGCGACCTGATCATGCATCCGGTTCAGGTTCTCGAGCAGGGAAGCCACGTCGTTCCCCGCGAACTCCAGGAGCGGCCCATAGTAGTCCGCCGCCGTATGCGTGACCCAATGAACGCCGAGATCGTGCAGGAAGTCTTCCTGGGAGATGCCGAGCGCCTCGGAGCCAGCGCCGACGAGTCGGAGGGTCAGCTCGTCCGGGTACGCCTGCATCGTGACGAAGTCCGATTCCGTGACTTCGATCGTTCGCGCAATCGCGTCCCAGGCGCTGTCTCCGACGCGCCTCTGGACGAACTCCCGGATGGAGGTGTGGATTAGGCCGTACACCCTTGGAATCCCTAACTAAGTACGACGACCTGGGAAAATAGCACGGTTCGCCCCGCGACTGAAACCCGTCTCTTGGCGGCGCCTTGCGCCGCACGCCGGTACAGTGGCGCTCGGCTGCCGCCCGGTCACGCAGCGCTGCGGGGAGGAGGGGGTCGTGTCGAAGATCGCCTTGGTGTTGAACGGTCTGGTCATGACGATGATCGGCGTTCGGGGGCTGTTCGCGCCCGAGGCCTTCTTGGGTGAATTCGGAGTGGTGTTGCCCACACCTTCCGCTTTCGGGGAAGCCCGGGCGGCCCACGGAGGGGTTTTCGGCGCGCTCGCGCTCCTGGCGTGGCTCGGGCTCTTTCGCGCGGACTTCCGCGTCACGGCGCTGCGAGCCGCAGCGTTCGTGATGTTCGGACTCGCCGCGGGCCGCGTTCTCGCGTTCTTCTTGGACGGGGCCACGGACTCGCAATCCGTGATCGCCACCATCGCCGAGTTGGTGCTCGGTGGACTGGCTTCCGCCGCGCTGGCCCGCGAGCGAACGACCGCTTGAGCGGAGCGCGGGCCCGCGCTCAATACCAGGGGGAGTACCAGGGTCCCCAGGCGCCCCAGTCGAAGCTCGTGGTTTCCATGTCCAACGCCGCTTCTTCTTCCTGGGTGGCGATCTGCTCTTTGATCGCCAGTTTCTCGTAGCGCTGGTAGGCCTTTTCCGTACCTACGTAGATGCACTTGCACCCGAGTTCGTCGGCGTAGACGTAGCGGAGTTCCCCACCTTCTTTGGTGGGGATGAGCTGCCGCTTGGGGAGCGACGCCAGCTGGTTCATGCGGCTGGGCGTGTCGGCCAATTTCATCTGGAATCCGGAAGCGGCGAGGAGTCGCTCGGTGTGGATCGCTTCATCGCGTTCGATTGTCTTGCATCCGGCGAGAGCGAGGGAAACGAGCAGCACGGTATAGGTGGCTCGGAGGAAGATCGGAAAAGTCATGGGACCTCCAGGGACACGTGGGGGAATCGACGCCTCAGCGGGCGGGACACAGGTGTATCGCGGTGGTTCGAGCCCCGCCAGTCCGGCTTCCCGAGCTTCGGCCGGTCGCGCCCACCGTGTCAGGCGGGCTCGCTCTCGACGTCGGATGGCGTGATCGGAATGTCCGGGTTCCGATAGCGCTCGCGGTAGGCGGCCGCCTTGTCGTTGGGCAGCCGGCACCAGACCGCGATGGCGAAGTTTACGATCGATGCGATGCCCAGGATTCCGAGGTCCCACCCAAAGGGGATGATGCCGCGTCCGCCTCCGAAGTTTCCGAGAAAAGACATGATCGAAGTGGTCGCAACGAATGGGACGAGCCAGATCGCCTCGCGGCGGTCGAGGCTCTTGAACGGGTGCCGATCGATCAGCAGGCGCTTGATCGCGAGAAAAACGACGGAGAGACAGATGACCAAAAGCAGCACCTTGTTCGTCTGCCAGCCGCTCCAGTAGATGATGAAGCTGGCAATGACGAAGCCCAGGAGAGCCTGGAGCGGCATTGCGCGGAGGCGGAAGCTGCGCTCCGTGTCGGGGAGCTGCTTTCGCAATGCGTACACCGCGAGCGGGCCCGCGGTGAATGAGAGCGTGATCGCTGCCGAGTTCACTGAGACGATTTCGCGGAACGTGAGCAGTACGAGCAGCCCCATGCCGATGGCGAAATTGAGCCACAGGGTCCGCAGCGGTATCGCGTGCCCCGAAAGTTTTTCGAACCAGCTGGGAAGGAAGTGGTTGCGGGCCAGGGCGTAGCCCAGGCGCCCGTTGGAGCCGGTCGATACCAGGCCCCCGCCCAGGGGACCGAGGATCGCTCCCCCGTAGATCGCCACGGAGATCCAGCTGATCCCGAGCGCCATCGAAACCGCGGCGAGGGGGCCGAGCCGGCTTCCGAAGTGGAGCTCCTGCCAGCCGCTCCCGAGGTCTCCGGGCTGCAACGCCCCGAGAAAGGCGGCTTGGATGAGCACGTAGATGCCGGTCGGGATGAGGAGGCCCACCAGGATGGCGGCCGGCACCGCCACCCGCGGATTGCGCGCTTCTCCAGCCATGTCGATCGCATGGCGAAACCCGATCAGGGCGAAGACCACACCGCCGTTGGTGACGGCAGCGAGGATGCCTTGGAGGCCGTAAGGCGCGAAGCCGCCCTGGGCGTGGAAGTTGCTGGGTTCGAACCGGGCGGTGAGGAGCACGATCGCAACGAGGACCGGGATCCCGAGTTTCAGCCACGTGATCGCCGTGTTGGCCCGGGCAAAGGCCGCGGCACCCAGCGCGTTGATGATCACGAAGACGACCATGCATGCCGTGGCGACGACCAGCCCCTGGTGGGAAAAGTGTCCTTGGCTCGGGGGACCGTTGAAGAGCCAGGGGAAGCTTCCCCCAGCGTATTGCAGCATGACGGTGACTTCGATCGGCGCCGCGGTGCAGTAACCGACCCACGCGGTCCAGCCGATGACGGCTGCCGTGATGTCGCCGTGGGTGAAACGGGGAATCCGGGCGATGCCCCCGGGCAGGGGGAGCACCGAGGAGACTTCGGCGAAGCTCATGGCCAACAGGACCATGGCGACTGCCCCGATGCCCCAGGAGACCATCGCCGCCGGTCCCGCGAGGGAGGCGGTGAGTTGGGGCGAAAAGAGCCAGCCGGAGCCGAGAATTCCCCCGACCGCGATGAAGGTAAGGCCAATCGGCCCGATGCTTCGCTGGACGCGGGTGGTGTCCGGTTGCGGCTCCGCCATCGAGTGCGCTGGCCTCTTTCTTCCTCGGAAGCGCCAGGCGCCCCGGTGGTCCTAGTAGCCCGGCTCCCAGAACGTCGCGGCGATCCTCGCCTCGAGTTCCTCTTCTGAGGTCTTCTTCGCATGTCCCTGGCGCTGGGCCTCCAGGGCCACCGCGCGCGCCAGGTGACGTGTGACTTTCCGGATCTCCTGGAGCGGGGGCAGGAGGGGGGCGTCGGCGGATTGGATTGCGGGAGACTGCTCGGCCAGGGCGTGGGCGCCCGCGCGAAGCATTTCGTCCGTCACCCGGCTTGCGCCCGAGGCCACGATGGCCAGCCCGATGGCCGGGAACACGTAGGTGTTGTTGCACTGGGCGATCGGGATCTGCCGACCTCCGTAAGAGACAGGGGCGATCGGACTCCCCGTTGCGATCATGGCGCGGCCGCCGGTCCACTCGATCAGGTCCTTGGGGGCTGCTTCCATGCGCGAAGTGGGGTTGGACAGGGGGAATATGATCGGGCGCTCCGTGCCCGCTGCCATCGCCCGCACGATCTCTTCGGTGAAGAGGCCGGGTTGTCCGGAGACGCCGATGAGCGCACGCGGCGAGGCATTCTTCACCACGTCGAGCAGCGAAATTTCGTCACCTGCACTCGCCCAGGAGGCGACCCGGTCTCGCGGTTGGGCCAGCGGCTGCTGGAAGGGCAGGAGATCCGTCATGCCGTCGTGTAGCAATCCGGCACGGTCGACGATGAAGATCCGCGCGTGTGCCTCCTCTTCCGTCAAGCCTTCTTCCACCATCGCCGCCGCGATCTGCTGCGCGATTCCGCTGCCCGCCGAACCGCCTCCCAGCATGACGACGCTCTGGTCGCGGAGGCGCTCTCCGCAGCTCTTGATGGCGCTGTTCAGGGTTCCGAGGGCGACGACCGCGGTGCCCTGGACGTCGTCGTTGAACATGCAGAGCCGGTCCCGGTAGCGGGCCAGCAGCGGTGTTGCGTGGGGGAGCGCGAAATCCTCGAACTGGACGAGGGCTTCGGGCCAGACTTGCTGCACGCCCTCGATGAACTGGTCCACGAAGTTCACATAGTCGTCGCCCGTGATTCGTTCGTGGCGGGAACCGATGTACAGCGGGTCGTCGAGGAGTTCCTTGTTGTTCGTCCCGACATCGATAAGGATCGGGAGCGTTTTCGAGGGATGGATCCCTCCACAGGCCACGTAGAGGGAAAGCTTGCCGATCGGGATGCCCATTCCACCGGCTCCCTGGTCGCCCAGGCCGAGAATGCGTTCCCCGTCGGTGACCACGATCGCCTCGACGTCCTCGGTGCCGTGGTTGCGCAGCATCTCGACCATCTGGTCGCGGTGCAACCAGGGGAGGAAGAGGCCACGGGGCCGGCGGTAGATCTCGCTGAAGGACTGGCACGCCTCGCCGACCACCGGCGTGTAGATGATCGGCATCATCTCCGTGAGGTGATCCACCACGAGACGGTAGAAGAGGGTTTCGTTGGCGTCCTGAATTCCGCGCAGATAGATATGGCGCTCGATGTCAGTGGCCTGTTTCTGGTAGGCCTCGTAGGCGCGCTCTACCTGCTGGTCCAGCGTTTCGATTTCGGGGGGGAGCAGGCCGTAGAGGCCGTACTCGGCGCGTTCGGCTTCGGTGAAGGCGGTTCCCTTGTTGAACAGGGGGTTGTCGATCAGGTCTCGACCGCGTTCCGGGCAATCCATATCGGCGTGTCCTCCTAGAGAAGCTTCTCCTGGGCGTAGGCGAGGATTTCCTTCAGCTTCGAGATGCTGAAGCCCCAGGCTTGCGCGGGAGCGATCTTTGGCGGCATGAGCAGTTCGTTCGGGTTGACGAAGGCATCGATGATGCAGGGGCGCGGTGACGCGAGGGCTTCGGCGATCGCGGGCTCGACTTCGCTTGCCTCCTCCACCTTGATTCCGATCCCGCCGCAGATCTCCGCGTAACGAGCGAAATCCGGGTTGACCAGGTCGGTGGCGTCGCCGTATTCCGGGTAGCCCGTGGCCTCCATCTCCATCTTCACGAAGCCCAGAGTCGCGTTGTTGAACACGATCACGTTGATCGGCCACTCGTACCGGACGGCGGTGACGAAATCCTGCATCGACATGCCGAAGCCACCGTCTCCGCAGAGGGCGATCACCTGCCTCTTGGGATGGGCCGCCTGGGCGCCGATCGCGGCGGGCACGGCCGCTCCGAGGGAGCCGTGGTTGAAGGATCCGATCATGCGCTGGGAACCGCGGAGGCGAACATGGCGTGCGGCCCATACAGTGCACTCCCCGACGTCGACCGTATAGATCGCATCGTCGGCGGCGGCTCGGCTGACCGCGGCCGCGACGGCCTGGGGCCGCAGGCGGCGGTGTTTCCGCTCCAGGTCCGCAGCCCGGTCCATCTTGGCGTCCCATTTCTTGCGGCGGGCCTGCATCGCGGCGAGGTGTTTTCCGTCGGAGTGCCCGTCGATTCGGGGCAGCAGGGCCGCCAAGGTCGGGCGCACGTGGCCGAGCAAGCCATGGGTCACGGCCGTGCGCTTTCCGAGGTTTTCACCGCGAATGTCGACCTGGATGATCGGAACGTTCTTCGGGTAGAAGACCCGGTAGGGAAAGTCCGTTCCGAGCATGAGGAGCGCGTCGCAGCCTTCGATCGCGTGGTACCCGGCATCCGTACCGATGAGACCGGTGAGGCCGACCCAGTAGGGATTGTCGAACTCCATGACGTCCGAGCCCTTCAGGGCATGCACGATCGGTGCGCGCAGGGCCTCCGCGACCTGGAGCAGCTCGGTCCGGGCGCCGCGGCACCCACTGCCCGCGAGGATGGCGGGTTTGCGCGCGGCGTTGAGAATCTCGGCTGCCTGTGCGATGTCTTCCGCCCCGGGCATGACCTCCGAGCGGGTGTCGAAGGTGTCGTGGGCCATGGCGTCGCTCGAGACGGCGGCGGGAGCGATGTCGCTGGGCAGTTCGATGCGCGCGACGGCCGGTCCGGACAGCGCGTTCTGGACGGCTTGCTGAATGAGTCGCGGCATCTGGGCCGTGGAGTGGATGGCCTGGTCGAATGCGCAGACGTCTCCGAAGACCCGCGACAGGTTCACTTCCTGGAAGAAATCGCTGCCCGCTTCTGCGCGCGGAACCTGGCCGGTGATCGCGAGGACTGCGGCGCCTTCCTTGCGGGCGTTGTAGAGCCCGTTGATGAGGTGAAGCGCGCCGGGTCCGACGGTTCCCGCGCACACGCCCAGCGTTCCCGTGACCTGGTAGTGAGCGGCGGCTGCAAACGCGGCAGTCTCCTCGTGCCGCACGCCGATCCAGCGAATCTGCGACTGGTGCCGGATCGCGTCGAGGAGGGGATTCAACGCGTCTCCGGTGACGCCGAAGATCTGGCGCACCCCGGCGCCCTCGAGAACCCGCAGAATCTCCTCGCAGACATTCCTGGCCATGCCAACTCCCTGCGCACCGGTTTCGGCCCGGAATCCTCGAATCGCGAGTCATCCACGGGCGAAGCGGAATCACGATAACAGATACGAGGGGGCAGGATTCGGCTTCGTTTCGGTCACGTCTGCGTTTGTGAGGGAGGTGAATGGGGGGTTCGTGGGGCTGCCCTCTGGGTAGCGTTTTCCCGTCCGAATCGGCGAGAATCGAGTCCGTCGCCACATGGGAGGGCAAAGCCGATGGAGCCCACGAACTGGACCGAAGAAGAGGCGCGCTGCTTTCTCGAGGGGATGCGTGCCGTCGCTACGCTCCGTGGCACGCAGGCCCTTGACCCGCTGGCCCTGGAGATGCTCGAGTCCGTGCGGCGCCACGTGCTTCACTCCGACGTGGCACTGGATTCCTTGAACGACTGCACTGCGGCCGACCTGGCGGCCCGGATTACCGACCCCCGGCGTCGGCAGGAGTTCGTGCAGTTCCTCGTCCTGGTGCCCTACCTGGATATGGAGGTCGACAAGGAGCAGGTTGCGGTGGTCGACGAGATCGCCGGAACCTTGGGCATCGATACCGATACCCTGACCGACCTGCACCGGGTGCGCGACGATCGGCTGAAGCGGCTCCTGTTCGACTACAGCCGGAGAAGCTTCCGGGAATACGCGGGGATCGAAGGAGTCAGCGGCGCGCTCAAGGCCGTGGGGAAGGCGATCCACCAGGCGGTGGGGGACAAGAAGGTCGCTGCGAAGTACCAGGCGCTGGAGCAGTACCCGGAAGGGAGCCTCGGTCACACGCTCTTTCATTTCTATCGGGCCCGCGGTTTCCCGCTCCCCGGCGAGAGGAAGAGCTTCAGCGAGTTTCTCATCAGCCACGATTGCTGTCACATCCTCGGTGGCTTCAATACGGACATGAATGGCGAGATGGATGTGGCGGGGTTCGAGGCCGGCCTCTTCGAAAACGGTTTCGGCTTCGAGTTGCTGCTCGAAGTCATCCTGGATTTCCACCTCGGCAAGACCTTCACGACCGCCGGACTGCTCCCGCCGGGCACCGGACACTTCGATCCCGAGAGCGTCCTGATCGGATACGAGCGGGGGGTCGCGTGCAACGTGAATCCCATCAAGGACTGGGATTTCTGGGAGGTGGCGGGCGAACAGGTGACCGACCTCCGGGCGCGTTACGGGATGCCCGAGCTTCCCGGCCCCGTGCTGCCCCCGCCGCCGCCTGCGATGGACACACCGCCGGAACACGGGCACCCGGAGTAGGAGCACCGGCGCGGCGCGCCCGCCAGAATCAATCCCAGATCGGCGGGCGTCGGTCCTTCCAGGGGCAGGCCGCTTCGAGTTGGGAGGCCAGGCGGAAGAGCAGCCCCTCGTCGCCGAAACGGCTCGCGAAGTGCACGCCGACGGGTAGCCCGTCGGCGCTCTGGTGGAGCGGAAGCGACACGGCGGGCTGGCCCGTGGCATTGAAGGCTGCGGTGAACGGGATGTATTCGATGAGTGGAGCGAAGGCTTTGGCCATATCGCTTTCGCTCATGTCGAGTTCGCCGATGCGTGCCGGGGGGCGACCGAGGGTCGGAACGAGCCACGCATCGTAGGCCGTGAAGGCCTGGGCGACCTGGCGCGCGGCGAGCTGTACCGCCCCGACCGCGAGCTGATACTGCGACGCCGAGATCTGGCGGCCGCGCTCGAGCACGCCCCAGGTAAGCGGTTCGAGCAGGTCCGGTGTCGGGGTCCGGCCCGTCGACAACGTGGCGAGATCGACCGACGCGGCAAGACCGGCCGCCCACAGGTCGAGGAATGCGCCGATCAGGGCTTCCCCGTCGAGCGGGGGAGGGCTTTCCTCGACGACGTGCCCGAGGTCGGCACAGGCCTGGGCGGTCTGTTCCGTCGCCTGGATGCACTCGGCGTGGAGCGGTTCGCCGCGAAGGCCGTGGGTCCAGTAGCCGATGCGGAGTTGGCCCGGGGGGCGACCGACCTCCTCCAGATAGGGGCGCTCCGGAGGGGGCGCCCAGTAGGGGTCACCGAGATCGGGTCCCGCGGTCGCGTCGAGCAACGCGGCACTGTCGCGCACGGTTCGCGTGACGGCGTGCTCGACGACGAGGCCGGCCATGGCGTCCCCCAGCATCGGGCCAAGAGGATTCCGCCCACGGGTCGGCTTCAACCCGACCAGGCCGCAACAGGAGGCGGGGATCCGGATCGACCCGCCGCCGTCGTTGGCGTGGCCCATGGGGACCACCCCCGCTGCGACGACGGCGGCAGAGCCGCCGCTCGAACCGCCGACGGAGTGGTCGGGGTTCCACGGGTTGCGAGTCGGTCCGTAGAACTGGGGCTCCGTGGTGGGCACCAGCCCGAACTCGGGGGTATTCGTCTTCGCGATGGGGATCAGCCCGGCGCGTTCCTGGCGTTTCACCAACTCCGCATCGAAAGCGGAGACGGACCCTTGGAGCATCCGGCTCCCGCTCGTGTTCGGAACGCCCTGGAGGTTCCCCATGAGGTCTTTGAGGACGAACGGCACTCCGGGGAAGGCACCGCATTCCGCGGGCTTCGTCTGGGCCGCCTTGTCGCGGGCCCTTTCGAAGAGGGGAGTAACCACGGCGTTGAGTGTCGCGTCGTGCTTTTCGCTGCGCGCGATTGCGGCTTCGACGAGTTCCTCGGGTGTCACTTCGCCCTTGCGGACGAGTTCGGCGAGTCCGAGGCCGTCGTAGGTTGCGTATTCTTCCATCGGCAAGACCTTTTCTCCCCTGCGGCTCCGCAGTCTACCGGTTCTGGGGGGGCCGGTCGGCGTCTCCCGTCGCTCTGCCTGGCCGCGGGAGGACCTGCATGGCCACCACGCGCCGGCCGTCTTCGTCTTCGAACAGGCGGCTGAGCGGCCTCAGTTGCGCGTCCCAGTCTTCTTCGCCGCCGAAGCGGGACAGGAAGAACTGGAACTGGTAGGGCATGTCGACGATCAGGTCGATGTCGCGGTCTCGCACGTAGGCCAGCAGCCGCTGCCCGCGGAGCGCCTCGAGGGCATCGTCGTTGACCACCCCGTCCAGGTTCACCACGGTTCTTCCCGAGTAGTAGCCGAGGATGCCGGCGTTCCATGCACCGATGACGGTATCCGGTGCTGTGTTCCTCTCCAGGTGGCGCGCGGCTTCGATGAGCAGCAGGTGGTAGCGGTGTGTGAAGGTCGTGCCGTGCCCGATGCGCCAGGCGAGGATTCCGCTGATCGTGGCGTTGACGAAGAGGAGGGCCAAGGCCCCGAGCAGGGCGGTTCGCAGCCACTGCGCCCGATTCGCCTGGAGCACGCCGTGGGCCACGAGTCCGGCGCCGGCGAAACCCGCGGCCAGCGCTGGCATCAGGTAGCGGATCTCCGGCTCTACGAAGAGCGTGTACCACGCCGTGTGGAGCGCGGCGTAGGCCAGGAGCGGAATGGCGAGTCGGGCGGTTGCCTCGCGCCGCGCGTAGTACAAGCCGGCAGGTACCGTCGACAGCAGCAGCAGGAACAGCAGCGCCACGCCCATCCAGTACGGCGTGGAGGGCGTCGTCAGGCCGGGCATGGGAAGCGGCCAGACTCCCACGAGATTGGCGGTGTGGGTCGACCACCAGGCGCCATCCAGCAGCTGCTGGGCAAGAACGGCGAGGGCGGCGCCCGGCTGCCTCCAGTCGTAGTGCACGTCGTGGATCAGTCCGACCGCTTCGCGGCTGTTGGGCAGCAACGTTCCGGATTGCCCGAGGCTCCAGGCGAACCAGGGAACGAGGACGAGCGACGCGACGGTCCCGGCGAGCAGCACCGCGGCCGCGCGGCGGCCGAAAGAAGGCGCGAGACGCGCGTCCAACGCGACCCAGGCGAGTGCGACCAGGCCCAGGAGCAGCAGATCGAACCGGCTGGCAATGGCGGCGCCCAGCGCGAGACCGAGCACCAGTCCGGAGCCGAGACGTTTTTGTGCGCGCGCCTCGACGAGGAGGCGCAGCACCGCCAGGGCGGCAAAGGTGGCGAGCGGAGTTTCGAGTCCGCAGAGATTCGAGGCCAGGACGCGGTAGTTGAAGAGCCAGAAACCCGCGGCAAGGAAGGCGATGGTCCGGTTGGCATGGCGCTGGAGAAGATCCCAGAGCACCCAGCCCTGGGCGACGTGCAAGAGCGCCGCGACGGTAAGTACTGCGTGCACCAGTGCATTGCCATCGAACTGCGTTGCGAGGGATAGACAGAGCAGCATCCACAGTGGGTGCAGGCCGTTCGTCGTCGTGGTTCCGTCGAAGCTCACGCCTCGGCCGCCCACCGCGTGTTCGGCGAGTGTCAGGTAGTAGAACATGTCCTCGTAGAGGAACGCCCCGATCGTCGTCTCGACCGGCAGCCAGGCCAGCGCCAGTGCGAGCAGGGTAGCGACCGCGAAGAAGATCCTGGTCACTCGCGCCGCCTACGCTTTCGGGTTCCGCTGAAAGAAAGACGGTACGTCGGGAGCCATGAACGCCGCGATCATACCATCGGTGGTCGCGCGTGCGTGTCGCGACGCATTTCTCGAAAAGCGAATGCGATAGACTCCAGCAAGAGTCAGAGCGATGTTCCATTGTCTTTCTCAGAACTCGCGGCCGGGAACCGTTCGAAACTTTTTCCGTTGCCGCCGCCTCGCGCGAGAACGACCCCTCGGGCAAGCGAAAATTCGGCGTCAGAGTTCGAGTTGACCATGCGCAACTCCACTTCGAAACTCCCGGGAAGCGAGCTCGAGTTGTCGGAATGCTTCACGACCGATGCGTCGGCATCCCGCGCGGGTGTGCTGCACCGGAGTTATCGGTCGTTGATGTGGCGCCAGTTCCGGGATGCGATCTCGGCTGCCGGGGAGGGTCTTCGGGTGGACCTTTCGCCTCTGTCTCGTCGGATCGCGTCGCTGGACGACGGGGGCCGCGTATCGCCCGGGGCCTATGTTGCCCTGACGACGCTGGCAGAGGCGATGGAAGCCGGAGACGTGACGCGTGTGACCGATCGGCTCCAGGCGTTTTCCAATCTTGCCGACGCAGACCTGACCGACTCGGGGTTTCGCATCCAGTCGGCGCTGACCGAGCCGTGGGAGCTCCCGTTCATTGAAAGCGTGCGTCGCGACGCGGTGGACGGCCGTCTCGAAGAAGCCAGAATCGTCCGCGCGCTCGTCGGCATCGATCCGAGCAGCGAGATCGCGGCGTGCGAGACTGCTCTGCGATTGCTCGAGGGAGTCGACGCCGAACTCGCAGGAGAGTTCGCGGAGTACGTGTGTCGGGTGAAGCTCTTCTCCGGCCGTGGCTATCTCGGGTTTTCGTCTCCGGCCGCGTTCGGTGCCATCTACATCCGGATGCCGGGGCCGGAGACGGTACCCGTGGTGCATTTCCTGGAGCACCTGGTTCACGAACTCTCGCACCTGGCGTTGAACGTATTGATGGCGCACGACCCGCTGCTTCGGAATCCCGAGCAAGAGGGCCCGGCACCGCTTCGCGTCGACGCGCGGCCACTTCTCCAGATTCTCCACGCGACCTTCGTATTGAGCCGCAATGTCCGCGTGACGCGCCGGGTGGTCCGGTCCGGTGCTTCGGAAGGGCATGAAGAGTCGCTGCGTGCGTTCGAGGAGAAGTTTTCCGCGGGTCTGGGGGTCCTGCGAGAAAGAGCGGAGTTCACCGAGGCGGGGGAGTGTCTCTTCGAAAGCCTCGAGTCGGTGTGCGAGTGAGAGGGTGGGGGCGCCGAGCCGCGGTGCGCCCGGGCCTTCAAGGCGGCGTGTCGGCGTAGAACTGCGTTGCCCAGTTCCGAAACTGGACGATGGGGCCGTCGCCATCGCAGAGCACGGGCGGATGTACGAAGACCTTGTTCTCCCAGATCGGGATGTCCTGTTCCATCTGGCGGATCGCTTCCCCGATGAAGGCCTTTCCAGCACCCCGGTCCGGGGCCAGGCCCTGGGCGCGGCAGACGGAAAACGAGAAACGGGCGTCGATCGTCGTTTCGTCCACCGGGGTATTCGTTCCGACGACGAGGAGTTGAAAATCTCCGGTCGAGCGGACGATCCCGGTACCGAGGCCGTGCCAGGTTACTTCGAGCCGTGAGGAAGAGACGTTTCCATCGGCGCGAGCAACGCGCGATCGCGTGACGGAGCGGTACCGGTGGCCGTCGAAGGTGATCTCCGGTTCGGGAGACGCGCCAAAGCCATGCACCACCCCAAAGTGTGCCGGGTCGGACGTGTTTTCCGCGATTTCCTGGTTGCGCGTCTTGATGAGCCACTGGTGGTGGATCAACGCGCTCCAGTCTTCATCCGCCAGTTCGGGGATGCCGGGCGGTTCCCAAGTCGGCGCGGCCCCGTTCGGGTCGTGCCATGCCCAGACGATCCCGTCGCTGACCCGGGTCGGATAGCTGCGGAGGGTCGCGCGGGGCGGGATTCTCCTGGCGTACGGGATCTCCATGCAGGCGCCGTCCATGCCGAACCGCCACCCGTGGAACGGGCACTGGATGCGCTCCCCCTCGACGCAACCTCCATGCCCGAGGTGCGCTCCCAGATGGGGGCAGTGGGCCGCCAGCAGCTGGATTCTTCCCGAACGTGTCCGGGCCAGGACCAGTTCTTCGCCGAAGTAGCGCACCGGAGCCGCGCTCTCGCGAGCGAAGTCGTCTTCGAAGCCCACGCGGAACCAGCCACTGGGAATCGGAAAATGGGTTTGGGCGGGCGCAGTCCCCAAGCCGGTCGTCCTCGTCGGCATCCCGAAGCCGCCGGGACGCTTTCCGACACAGGGTACCCGGACCCGGGCAAAAGCGGGCAGCCCTGACCCGATGGGGGCCGACTAGGCTCCGTCCTGCTGGTGAGAGGTTCTCTCCAGGCGCTCGAGGTTCCGCAATACCCGGATCTCGTCGGTATCGTCGGCGAGCAAGGCCCGTTCGAAGAGGATGCGGGCTCCCGCGAGATCGCCCCTCAGGTAGTGGGCCAGCCCGAGGTTGTTGAGCGCATCGCCCTTGGTGCCGTTTCGTTGGAAGGCGGTCATCGCCTCGGTATCGCGCCCGAGCAGCCCGAGGGCGAGTCCCAGGTTGTTCGAGACCGCCGGGTCTCTCGGTTGCAGGGCGCGTGCGCGCTTGAAGTAGCGCACCGCGGCCTCGGGTTCGTCGGCGAGCAGGTGCGAAACCCCGAGGTTGTTCAGTACCTGGGCGGTTTCTCCACCCGTTTCGAGCGCCTGCTGGTAGGCAGCGGTTGCGCTTTCGACATCCCCCAGCCGGTCACTCACGATTCCCAACGTCACCAGGGCTGCCTGGGAGTTCGGGTCGAGTTCCACGGCGCGCTCCAGCTCCGCCTGGGCGGCTTCGAGTTCGCCAGCTGCGGCGAGGGCATAGCCGAGTCCGACGCGCACGCTTACCGAGGACGGGGCGTCGACAGCGAGTTCATCGAACAGGATCCGCGCTCGTTCCGGATCCTCGCGCAAAGCCAGGTATGCGATGCGTTCGAGGGGCGCCAGATCCTGCCGGTTCGCGAAATGGGCCCGCACGTAGGCGAGGTGGGCCTCTCCGTTCCTCCCCGAGGCTCGATGCGCGTCGCCGGTCTGCAGGAGACGCGCCGGTGCGTCGTCGGAAGCGGGTTCCGGCGCGTGGAGCGCCCGTTGGCGTGCGAGTGCCTTCTCGAAGGTCTGGGTGCGCCGGATCTCGAGGGGACCTTCGGCGCTGGCGCATCCCAGCGTCGACAGGACAGCGAGCACCGTTCCCAGGGCCGGAATCTTTCGAAAGTTGTTCTTCGGCAAGGAGGAAGACCTCTCGTCTACGGACCGTTCAGGAGTTGGGACGCCTGGACCGCCGCCAGGCCCACGATCAGGATGAGCAGGGCGAGAAGAATGATGGCGGTGGGAAACAGCATGCGTAGCGACGCCCGAGCGGCGCGCTCCTCCGCCAGTTGCATCCGGCGGGTTCGCATGGCGTCGCTGTGGGTGTGAAGCGCGTCCGCGAGGCTCGTGCCGAACCGTTCGGTCTGGGTGAGCATCGTGACCAGTACGGAGACTTCTCGAACATCCGTACGCTCGGCAAGTTCGCGCAGGGCTTCTGCGTTCGAGCGGCCCGCGCGAGTCGCGAGATTCACGAGCTCCAACTCGTCCGAGAGCACCGGCGAAATCCGGCGGATTTCCCGGCCGACGCGGGCGAGGGCCTGGATCAGGCCCAGGCCTGCCTCGACACACACCGCCAGAAGATCGAGTGCGGCCGGAAGGTGACGCTCGATCTCGCGCGATCGGCGCTTGATGCGCCGATCCAGCAGGTAGCTTGGGAACACGTAGCCGAAGCCCGCCAGCGCGGCAGCCATTACGAAAACGAAACTTTCCCGGACAACGAGACTCAGCGGCGTTATCAGGAAGACGAGAGGCAGGCCGACCACGAGGACCACACGGCTACCCCGGAATACCACTGTGGCGCTCGGGTTTCGGTAACCCGCGTGGAGGAGACGCGTCCGCAGCCGCCGGCCTTCGCGACCGGTGTCGCGATCGTTGCGGGCCCCGGCCAGCGGACGGAGCAGGCGCACGATCAGGGACTGTTCCGTGGGGAAGAGGCCGCTGTCGGTTTCCCGTGCGCCGCCGGCCCCGAGGCGTCCCAGGCGCATTCGGGACGGGCGCTGGCCCAGGAGGAGTCCGATTCCGAAGAACACGAACACCAACCCTGCGAAAAGGAGCGCTGAGCTCATGATCGCCATGGTCAGGCCTCGACCACGGCAGTGCGCCGTGCCAGGAGGTAGCCGACAACCGTCATGACGGCGACGATCGTCCCGATGAGCCTTCCTTGGTCGGTGAGCCAGAGGTTGCCCACGAAGTCGGGTGCCACCTGGAACATCAACGCTGCGAAGGCGGGGGCCGACAACAAAAGAATGAGCGCGGCCCCTCGATTCAGCGCAGTCATGCTGCGCACCTTTCCGTAGAACTGGAACCGCTCCCGGATCACGTAGCCGAGTTTTTCCATGACTTCGGCGAGGTTGCCTCCGGTCTCCCGCTGGATCAGCACAGCGGTCGAGAACAGGTAGAGGTCCGGGATGTCGATTCGGTGGCAGAATTTGGCCAACGCCTGCTCGAGATCGAGCCCAAGGGCCAGTTCCTCGGACAGCACGCTGAATTCGGCCGCCACGGGATCCTCCATTTCGTCGGCGACCATCCGGAAACCCGAAAGCAGGGCGTGCCCGGCGCGAAGCGCCCGGCAGATCAGATCGAGCGCCTGGGGCAAATCTTCTTCGAAGGCGAGTTGGCGACGCCTGCGACGCCACCCGACCACGGCCCAGGGGAGCCACATGGCAACCAGGGCCAGGAGCAGCGCAAGGCTCCAGTCGTAGAGCAACTCGATCCCAACGACGGTTGCGCCGGCGCCAAGGCTCAGTGTCAGCGCGATGAAGCGCCAGGCGCCAATTCCCACGCCTGCGCGATAGAGCTTCACATCGATGCGGGATGCGATCGAAAAGGGCAACCGCCGGGCGAGGTCCTCGAGGCGTGCGCGCAGGCCCCGCGCATCCTCTCGGATGATCGACGTCTCGGGCAGGCCGTGGTGCGGATCGTTGATGCGCTGCGCAGCCCGGCGCAGCCGTTCCCGAAGCTTTTCGCGGCGGTCCGGGCGCATGCCGCGCACGGCGAGCAGGCCGAACTCGACGAAGGAGATCAGCGAAAGCGCGAAGAGGAAAAGGCCGATGCGGGTCACGCAACGTTCTCCCGTTGTGCCGAAACCTTGGCGGCCTGGGGGGCGAACAGGTGTCCGGGGAAGTTGATCCCGGCATGAGAAAGTCGTTCGCAAAACCGCGGCCGGAGACCTGTCGGCACGAGGCGGCGAAGCACAGTGCCGTCTTCCGAGACGCCGTTCCTTTCGAGGCTGAAGATCTCCTGCATCATGACGACGTCCCCTTCGGCGCCGGTGATCTCCTGAATGCTCGTGACGCAGCGCGTGCCGTCCGAAAGGCGGGCGACTTGAATTACGAGGTCGACGGCCGATGCGATCTGTGCGCGAACCGCTCTCAAGGGGAGATCGAAGCCTGTCATCGCGACCATGGTTTCCAGACGCATCAGCGCGTCGCGGGCGGAATTCGCGTGAATCGTCGTCAGCGATCCATCGTGTCCGGTGTTCATGGCTTGAAGCATGTCGAGCGTCTCGGCGCCACGGACCTCACCGACGATGATCCGGTCGGGCCGCATGCGCAAGGCGTTGATCACGAGTTCGCGCTGGGTGACTTGCCCCCGACCCTCCACGTTGGCAGGCCGGGTCTCGAGGCGCACGACGTGTACCTGGCGCAGTTGCAGCTCGGCGGAGTCCTCGATCGTGACCACCCGCTCCTTGGTCGGTACGAAACCCGAAAGGACGTTGAGTAGCGTGGTCTTCCCGGCGCCGGTTCCTCCCGAGATGAGCACGTTGAGGTGGCCCTTGACGGCTCCCTTGAGGACCAACATGGACTCGGGGGTCAGGCTCTTCATCTCGACGAGAGCCTGCGCGGTGAGTTTGTCTTCCTGGAACCGCCGAATGGACAACATCGGGCCGTCGAGTGCCAGGGGCGGAATGATCACGTTGACCCGGGAGCCATCTTCGAGTCGCGCGTCGACGAGAGGCGTGCTTTCGTCCACGCGCCTCCCCACCTGGGTGAGGATCTTCTCGATGATCCGCATGAGGTGGGCGTCGTCCCGAAAGCGAGCGACCGTGGGCTCCAGCCGGCCGTTCCGTTCGACGTACACCTGGGCGTGGCCGTTCACGAGAATGTCATTGATGTGGGGATCCTGGAGCAACGGCTCGAGCGGCCCGAGACCGAAGACCTCGTGCTGGACTTCCGAAACGACGCGTTGCCGTTCATCGGCAGTCAACAGGGCTTCTTCGTCCTGGAGGATGCGGTGCGTGAGTTCCGCGATGTCCTGCGTGACGCGGTTTTCGCTGACTTGAGAAAATCTGGCGAGGTCGATGTGGTCGAACAGTCGATTGTGGATGCGCGACTTGAGTTCCTGGTAGTCGGCGTCGCGCTGCGCAGCCTCCTGTTCCTTCGCGAGTTTCTGTTTTTCCAGGTCGACTTCTTCCGTGACGGGCACTTCCGGTTCCGGTTCGCGACCGCGGAGTCGATCAATCAGTGCCATTGCGTCCTCGCCGAATCAGGTTGCGTACCCGGGTGAGGCCTCGGGCGGGTTCCGTGGTCGCCATGGAGGGCATCCCGCACCACGATCGGAGAGCCTCGGCAAGTTCCACGAAACCCTGTCGGGCTGCGCTCCGGGGCGCGATGTCTCCGAGGGAACCTCCGCTGTTCACCGCTTCGAGCATCGCGCCCCGGTCCTCGGGGAGCCGGTGATCGATCGGCCGGCCGAGGAATTCCCGGAGATCTCGGTCCGAGAGGTCTGCCCCCGGTTCGTCGCGATTCGCCACGAGGTGGATCGAACCGCGGGGTATTGCCAGCCGTTCGAGCAGGCCGGTGTGGAGCTTGGTGTGGGCGAGGGTCGGAACGTCCCGTTGGGTAACCAGCAGCAGGTGGTCGAGCATTTCGATGGCCGCTACCGCGATGTCGCCCCAGTCGCCGGGCAGATCGAGGAACGTGAAGTGGTTGAATTCCCGCATCAAGGAGACGGCGCGCTGGAGGCGGGCCGGTGAAATACGGCGTCCCTGTTCCGGATACGTCGGTGCGGCCACCACGCCGACACCGGAGGCGTGCAGGGTCACGAGCGATTGGATGTAGGTCTTGTCGACCTCTCCGTCTTCCCGCTCGAGATCGGCCAGGGTGAAGCTCGGCGACAGGTCGTGGTAGAGCGCGACGTCTCCGTGGACCGGATGGAGATCCATGATCGCGCACTGGGAGCCGGTTTCCTGGAGCACCGAGGCGAGCTGGCAGGCAACGGCGGTTGCCCCGACGCCGCCCTTGGCGCCCAGGATCCCGACGACCGTTCCGCGCTCGGGGGTGTCGTTGCCCGTGCGCTCGAGGATGAGGCTCTGCACGAGCGCGTGCAGGTCGCCTTCGGGAACCGGGAGCGGCAGGTAGTCCCGGGCGCCGATCCGCATGGCGCGGAGGATCAGTTCGCTCTGGTCCTGGGGGCCGCAGACGAGCACCGCCGGCCGGCGGTCGCCGAGCGACGCGATCGCCGCCAGCGTGGCGGCCGGCTCGGCAGCGTCCAGTCCGGCGACGAGGAGGTCCGGTCCCGAGCGCCAAATCGCATCTTCGAGATCCGAAGGGTGCTTCACGCGGGACGTAACGCTCGCGTGGCCGCTCTTCTCGAGGGCGTCCGAGAGTTGGTTGCGCAGGTCTTCATCGGAAGCGAGCACTGCGCAGCTGATCTGAGCCATCGCCGGAACTCCGGGTTGTGGACGACGTTTTCGTCGTCAGGGTTGGCGGATCAGGAAGACCTCGTCATCGCTGGTCTTCCGCACGCGTTCACTATCCGTCTCGTAGTTCTTCACGGTGATCTCCCCGCTGAGCGAGTCGATGCCCTCGATCGGTTCCGCCGGTGTCGTTCCCGCCGTCGGATCGGCCACCATGGCGGAGCGGGTTTCACCCACCGACTCCCCCCAGTGGTCTTCTACCGGCCCGGGAAGGTGGTTGCAGGCGGCCGTCGCCAGCAGCGCGATGAGCCATCCGTGAGTTCCAAGTCTCGTCCAGCGCGTCATAGTTCAGCCTCCGCCAGCTCTACGTCGAGGCGGTGCCCCGCGTCTCCCGCCATGCCGTCCAGGAGCGGATCTCCCGTCTCGCCTACCGGTTTTTCCGGCGTCTCGGGCTCATCCGGATCCATTCCCACCGCTGCCTGCCCGGCGTCCCAGAACCGGTCCCACGCGTTTCCTTCGAGGGACCCCAACAGGAAGAATTCCGCCGCATCGGGTTCCACGAAGTGATCGGTCGGTAGCGGGGGTCTGCCCGGCGGGAGGGGCTTCACCAGCCGCGGCGTCGCGATGATGACCAGTTCGGTGGCTTTCTTCTCGAACTGGGTGCTCCGGAAGAGGGCACCCAGGATCGGAATGTCGCCGAGCACCGGGAAGCGATGGATCACCTCGGTGACATCGTCGCGAAGCAGTCCGGCGATGCCGAAGCTCTCTCCGTCGCCGAGTTCGACCGCCGTGGCAGCGCGTCGCGTGTTGAAAGCCGGAACGACGAACCCGGCGATTTCCGCACCCAGGGTGAGGTCCGGTTCGCTCACCTCGGTGCTGACCTGCATGTGGATGCGGTCGGAACCGAGCACTGTGGGCGTAAAGGTGACCCCAACCCCGAATTCCTTGTACTCGATGGTAATCACACCGATCGCGCCGGATTGGGGCACCGGAATCGGCACCTCCCCACCCACGAGGAACTGCGCGTCTTCTCCCGTGCGCGCCACGAGATTCGGCTCCGCGAGGATCTTCACCAGGCCGTCTTCCTGGATGGCTTCGACGAAGATGTCCAGGTTGGTCGAGCCCTTGGAGATCGTCGTGATGAAGTTCACGCGCTGGGAAACATCGATGACGGTCGTGAGAGCGTTCGGGTCGAGCCGCGTCAGGTTCTGGAGGAAGGAAAAGAAATTGACGTCGGCGCCCCCGATGCTCGTGACCCCTGCGAAGTTGGTGCCCAGGCGCCTCCGAAGTGTTCGACTCATCTCGGCGACGATGACTTCGATCATGACCTGCTGGTTCCCGCCCACCGTCATGAGATTCACGACGCGATCTTCGCCTTCCTCCACCGTGAGGGTCTCACCGCCGGCGCCCTGGCCCGCCTGCACGGTTTCCCGCGGGATCGACGCACGGGCGACTTGGATCGCCCGGTCCATGTCGACCGGGCTGTCCACGGTCCCCTTGAGGACGATGGCGTGTCCGGTCGCGTCGACTTCGAGGGTCGGGTTTTCGAAGATCCGTTGCAGTTCCGCCTGGAGCGCGGAATGCGGCGGTCCGACCGCCAGGTCCACCGCCATCTCGACCCGGCCACTTCGACTCCAGAGCACGAGATTGGTTTCCCCGATCCGCCGGGCGACGACCTGCACTTCCCGCGGGCCGAGGACGTTCACGTCCGCCACGGAAGGCCGGCCCACGGCGACGCGCTTGACGTCGAACGCGGTGCGGATGAGGGTGGACTTTCCGCGTTCCAGGAATACACGGTGCAGGCGCCCGGCCGCGTCTGTCGGCGCCGAGAGTTCAACGACCGTTTCTCGCGACGTTCGCAGGACGTCCAGGGCTTCGGGTCCGGCTGCGAGAGCCGAATTCGCCAGGAGTACGGCGGTTGCGGCCCCGCCTCCGATCAGCATTCGTTTCAACACATCAATTACCTCGCGTTCCCCTTGTTCGCAGTCACGGCCTGGCGGGTCGTTTCTGGAATGCGTACTCGCCTGAGCGAGCGCACTGCGCGGAGCCTTCCTTTCCTAGAAATACCGGGCCTGCTTGTTCAAGCCCTTGATGACTTCCACGCGCTGTCCCGAGCGTCGTCCGCTCTTCTTGACCTTTCCCTTGAGCCGGCTGGCGCTCGCACTCCGTGTAGACACGACCGTTTTGTCCGTCGGATTTCGGAGTGCGAGTTGGAGCTTTCCCTGGTGCGCGGCAAACGCGACTTTCTCTGCGTCTTCGGGGGTGACTTCCAGCGTGACGACGTTGAGGGTTTCCGAGGGACCGCCGCCGTGTTCCTCGAGCGTCTGATCGACTGCAAGGACCCGCACGTCCTGAAGGATCACCTTCGAATAGGGGTCCACCGCGCGACCGCGCCCCTTGATCGTGGCCACCACGTCGACCCGGGTTCCGGGCTGTACGAAGCCGGCGATCCCGATGACCTGGTCGACCTCCACGGATACGGCGCGCATGTTTTCGCTGATCAACGGCGAAAGGCCCGCGCTGGCGCCAGACTCGAAGAGCCCGGTCGTCAGGACGGGTTCTCCCGCGTGGAAGCTGCGCCGAGGCACGCGGCCCGTGGCTTCCTCGATGGATGTCAGGGCACCGGGAGGAACGACGCTCTCGGGCCAGCGCACGGTCTCGAGTTGCAGGGCCCGGATCGGTTCCGACACGGGGAGGTCGGTCCGTGCGACGACGACGTCCTGCGATTGGAGGGTGGCCGCATTTGCGTTCGGTGCGGCACGCAGGTGCGACAGGTTGAACCATGCGGCAGCACCCGCCAGCACGATCCCTGCGGCAAGAAAACCCAGTGCACGTCGATTCGTTCTCATTAAAGTCTCCCTTGGGCGCCATTCGGGCGGCTGCGAAATCAGCCGCCGGCACCTGCTTCGTTTCGCATCACCATGGTGGAACTCAGCGTGAACGGGCCTTCCGTGAGTCCGGCCTGGGTGAGGCGGTTCACGAGTCCGTCGAGCACGATGAATTCCGTGGCCAGAAAAACCGTTACGCGGGCCGGCTCGTCCGAATCGCAGGCGTTTTCCACGTCCACGTCGAACCACCGGCCGCGCGTGATTCCGTTGGCGTTGATCACATTTGCCGCGGCGAGCTCGGCGGCGTTGACAGCGTTGCTGCAGTCCGGCCGGAACAGGGTTGCCTCGCGTGTCGCCTCGCGAGCGGCGCTGTGCACCACCTGGGACTGGATGAACAGGCGGGCGAATTCGGCGATTCCGAACAACATGATCAGCAGCAGGGGCAGGACGATCACCATCTCCACGTAGGTGGTCCCGGCTTCTCGGCGGGTCCGTCGGGTCACAGGGCCCACGGTGCCCCCCAGGCGCTGTTGGCCGCCGTTCCGAGGCCCATGGCCACCGCGAACGGGAGACCCGTGGCGGCCGCGCTCCCGGCGGCGGGGGCGACGTAGGTCGGCTTGCGCGTCACCAGCAAGGCGAGCGCCATGAGCCACCAGCGTTGCAGGAAGTCCAGGATCTCACCGCGCACGAGAAGCAACGCGATTCCGAGCGCTCCGGCGACGAGTACGGTCCAGGAAAGCACGCCGGGAAATGCGGAGAGGCCGAACAGCGCCCCGAGCACAGTCAGCCCCTTGGCGTCGCCGGCCCCCAGGATCCCGAGTGCGAAGAGGGCGAAGCCGATCGCCAGCGCGACTCCGGCGCCGAGCAGCGCCCCACCGATTCCGGCCATGCCTCCGAGACCGCCCGCGAGACCGAGGGCAAGGACGAGTCCGGTCGCGTTGAGCCAGTTGGGAATTCGTAGGCAGCGCACATCGCTCTCGATCGCGAAAAGGAGGTAACCGGCTGCCCCCACAAACAGGGGCAGCCGGTCCGTGGGAGGTGAGATCAACACGAGTCCGGCCACTGCCAGGCCCGTTCCAACCGAAACCAGCGTCGGTTTCGACACTTCCGGCGCCGCGCGCAGCGCGGGCGCCGGCGTCGCCTCGCTCGTCAGGTCGAGTCTCACCATTGGCAAGCGGGCTAGTTGCCCTGGAGGGTACTCTCGACGGTCCCGAGCGTAGTCCCCACCTGGGTGGCCAGCAGTCCCCAGCCGGCGGCGCCGGCCACGGCAAAAAGAATCCCGACGATGGCCCATTCGACCATCTCCATTCCACTCTCTTCCTTGAGGAAGCGCTTCAGCATTGCTTGTTCTCCATTCGAGGCTTCGTGGTCTCGCGCACCCCTCCCAGTGAGGGGTCGGCGCATCCTGCCGTCTCGGTTCGATGAAACACAGACGGACAAGTCCATTCAGTCCACCAGGCGGACCGGAAGTTTTTTGGCGACCCGTCCCAGCTTTTCTCCCAGTTCGGCGGGGTCTTCCGTGGTCACTCCGTATCCGTACCCGTCAGCGAGCGCCGTATTGAAGTCGGCGTTCGGCTGCATGCAGGGGTGGCTGTTTCCCGGCGTGGGTTCGCTGAACTCCACGACGAAAATGTTGATGCCGAGTTCCGATGCCCGGAGCGCCGCATCGAGAGCGAGTTCTTCTCCCATCTCGATGGCCTCGGGGAGTCCGAGCTCCAAGTGGCAGGGGCGGCCGTCCGTTACGAGAACCAGGACACGATCGGATCCGAGGGAACTTGAGTCCTCGAACAATTCGATCGCCTTGTCGATTCCATCCGCGGTGCCGCTGCCCCGGCAGTTGATCTCATCGGGTCCGCTTTGCTGGCTGGTGTTTCGGCAGACCTCCATGTCGTAGGCGAGGTAATCCGAGATTTCCTCGTAGCCGGTCGCGATCGGGGTGAGGTCGAGTGCGGTGTAGGCCTCTCGCGCAAACGTCACGACGCCCACCCGGTCGCCGAGTCCCCCATAGCTGTTCTCGAGAAGATCGACGAAAGCCAGGTCCGCGTCGCGGGCGTACTCGAAATCCTCCACGAAGGAGTAGGTGATGTCCTGAAGGATCACGAAGTCTCGCGGCCGGACGACTGCGGTGGCAGAGCTGGTGACCCGGGCCACCGAGGATCCGGTGATCGACTGCATCAGACCGCCGAGATACAGCGGCAGCGCGCCGGTATTTCCCGGTTCCGACTGCCCCTTCAGGGTGATATCGATGCGAACCGCTGGCACGGTTTCCTCGCCGGACACGGCGACGAAGCCGTTTTCACCGAAATCGAAGAATCCCACCTCGATGTCCGATTCTTCGATTTCGACGTCGAGTCTGCGGGCTCCGCGCAGCTCGAATTCTTCGCCGACAGCACGCGCGCGCTCGATCGCGACGCCCGAATCGCCGCCATCTCGAAGCGCCGATACCCCGGCAAGTGCGGCGGCGTCAACAGCGTTTTGCAGCTTGGCCTGTGCGTCGTAGACGTGCGTCTGGTTCACGGCGAGCGCTGCCAGTGAAACGAGCGCGAACATTCCCATGCATGTGGTGACCAGCACGTTGCCGTGCTGGCGAGAAGCGTGGCGACTGGGAGCCATGGGGGGGCTGCTCCGGATTGATACGCGTTGCGCTAGACGTGTGCGGTGGCTGACGCGACCTCTGTCTCGCGATGTTGCCGAGAATCGCAATTTCCCTGCGAAGTAGTCTCGGCGTTTCTGGAAACATATGGATAGAAAATCTCGATTGCGAATGTTTTGAAACAGAACGAAAGGACGAATTTTCGCAACTTGGATTTGGAATCTGTTTTGTTATTCGATCGAAACGCGCCTGGTTGTAGAAAAGCTTTCCCGTGATCGTCTTGGCGCTCCGTTGATTCGGGATGCAAGCATTCGGGACATCGTGACCGATAGGGTTTTGTGATTAGATTGCAAAGGGTTGCGAGGTCGTTGTCCCGTCACGGACAGCCGGGGCGCTTCTGGAAGGTCAGCGCATGGCAGCGAGTGCCGCTTCGAGTGCGGCGCGGATGCGGTTCTTTTCGGCGGTTCCCATGTTGTGCCGGTAGCGAATCGCGGCGAGCCTGAACCCGAGTTCGTCCCGGACGAGCGGCGACCGACGTGGCCGCGGCACCCCGTCGGCCCGCAGCCGCCGTCCGAGTTCTCGGCTGGACAACGACTCGCGCTCGATCGTCCTGATCCAGTCTTCCGGTTCTGCGACGCGGTGGCGGTGGAGAATCGCGGCGTGCTGCAGGGTGATGCGCCCGTCCTCGATCGCGCGCTGCAGCGGCGCTTCGAAGCGGAGTGCCGCCAGGTAGCGGTTGACCTGTCGGACCGAGAGTCCGAGGGCAGTCGCGACGGCGGGCTTTGACATTCCGAAGTAGGTGAGTGCGCGAGCCACCGCGTTCGCCTTGTCGAGGGGCTTGAGGTTCCTCCGGTGGGCGTTGAGCAGGAAGCTCAGGGTGAGTGCGCCGGTCCGGTCGATGTCTCGGCGGATGACGGCCAGGACCTCCCGGCCCCCGAGTTTCGCGATCGCCTCGATCCGGTGGAAGCCGTCGACAATCTTGTAGGGCCCCGCCTCTCCGGCCTGCCAGAGCACCACCGGAGACTGCTGGCCGTCGGCTGCAATGGTCGACATCAGGGCGTCTGGTTCGGTCGTGACGCGGAGTTGGAACTGGGTGTCTGCGCGGTCGATCCGGTCGAGGGGGACCAGGCTCGGCCCCGCTGTGGTCTCGGTCGGGCGTTTCAGGCCACGCGCAAGGGGATTGGAGGTCGGGTTCGAGTCGCTCATCGTGCCCTCCTTTCGGTGGGTACGAGAGGAACCTGTTCCCGCTTCCCTACAGCGCGGTTTCCGGAGCGTTACAAGCAGTTCATCCGGAGGTTCGGAAAAGGTTTTCTTCCGTGGAGGAACTTTCGTTCCGCCACGGGCACTGCCTCGTGCCACCCCGTTGCCGTAACCCCCCGAAAGCACGGCGTTTGTTTCCCCCGCGGGAACCGCAGGAACGGAAATTGCTGTTTTCGTGAGCCGGGAAGCGGATCGCGGTGTTTGTGCTGTGCTCTCGTGACAGTTGACCGTGGCCAGCGGGCTTTCGCGGGCCGGGATCCTCGCGTGCGCCTGGATTCTGTTGGCCGCCAGCCCCGCCCGGGCGCTGCCATTCGATATCAGCGTCGTGTTCGGGGGCGGGCTGACGGCGTCCCAGCAGGACGTCTTCCTCCAGGCGGAAGCGGTCTGGGAGGGGCTCATCACCGGCTACCAGCCCGGAATCGCGATCGATGCGGTCGTCCTGAACGCTTCCGGCGTGGCGTTCGACGGGGTCGGTGGGATCCTGGGGTCGGCCGGGCCCGAGTTCGGAACGGCCCAGGGGGGGTTCATCCTCGCGACCAGAGGGTCGATGCGCTTCGATACCGCCGATCTCGCGAGCCTCGAGACCGCCGGCTTCCTGGAAGACGTGATCCTCCACGAGATGGCTCATGTGCTGGGCCTCGGCACGCTGTGGACCTGGAACGGCGTCTACGTCACGGGCAGCGGCCAATACACGGGGCCCTTCGGCCTTGCCGCGTACCGGGAGGAGTTCAACCAGCCCGGGGCCACCTTCGTGCCGGTCGAACTCGGTGGCGGTGCCGGCACTGCGAATGGCCACTGGAACGAAAACAACTTCGGCGCCGGACTCACCGGAATCACGGATCCGGTTGGCCAGGATTTTCGCAACGAACTGATGACGGGGTGGTTGAATCCGCCGACCTTCATCAGCCAGACGACGGTCCAGTCTTTTCGGGACATCGGCTTCACCGTGGTTCCCGAGCCGAGTTCTGCCTCTCTCCTGGCGCTCGGGTTGATCTGGGTAGCGACCCGGCGCCGGCCTCGTTGATCGAGCGCAGCATTCCGCTCCCATTCGAAATTTACACGCTTCGTTATTTGGATTTTTGACTAACAACTCTTGTCTCGAGATAAGAGGAAGATCCGGATTGGTTGCGTATTTTCTGCCTGCGCGTGCCCGTGCAACTTGCGGGCGCATGCGCGCAATCGGGGTCCCAAGTCGGTAGGAACCCGCAGCTTTTCCCCGGAGCTGCGTCTGCAGATGGCATCCAAGAAACCAGAATTCTCGCGACACCTTTCTGTCCGGAAGGGCAACTGACTAGACGGCTAGGAGGGTTTCTCTGGAAATGTTTTTCGATTGCGGCCTGGTCCACGGTTCGACTCCGTTCAGGAGTCTTCCTTCCGTTCGACGCGGCCTGAATCGGGGGGATTCGAAATGAGTCAGCTGTCGCCTCTCTATCGCATCGGTGTTTCCGTGTTTGTGTGTTTCGCCCTGGCTGGGACCGGCCAGGCGGATCCTGGCGACACGATCACCGTGAGCACCGTGAACTCCCAAACCGTCAACGCGGGGACGACGAACTCGACGCTCGTCAACTCCGATTTGGTCAATACCTCCCATCTGA
>JAYZFQ010000096.1:0-15777 GCA_036336695.1 Myxococcota bacterium | reverse complement strand
GCTGCCCAGGATCGAGGCGTAGCTCAGCGGGATCAGCAACCGGCTGGCCGAGACTCCGAGGCGCCGCGACCAGCCGCTGACCACCGGCGTCATCATGGCGACGATGGGCGCATTGTTGAGGAAGCCGGAGAGCAGGGCGACGGGGCCGCTGATGCGGAGGATGCCGCTCCGTTCCCCCTGGGCCCCGCGGAACAGGCGCGCGGTCACCAGTTCGAGGGCTCCCGTTTCTCGAAGCCCGGCGGAAACGATGAAGAGCGCGCCGACGGCGGCGAGTGCGGGGTTCGCGAAGCCGGAGAAGGTCTCCTGGGGCGTCAGGACGCCCGTCGCGGCGAGCACGAAGAGCCCCGCCATCATCACGAGGTCGGGAGCGGCGACCTCGCGGACCATAGCCGCCAAGCTCGCGACGACTACCGCGAGTGTGAGCCAACCCTGCCAGTCGAGTTCCACCGCGCGGCACGATACACCAGGATCCGTCACACTTGGTGTGCCATGGAGGACGGGTCGGGAGCGGAGGGCTTCTCCGAGAAGGACTTCTACCTCTCGGAGTTCCGCGGCCGCACGCTCGGCATCGCGGCGGAAACGCCTGTTCTGGAGCGTGGGGGCGCCCTCGCGGCCGTGCTGAAGGAGCTCGAGAGCAACCGAACGCGGGTCGTCCTCTTCTCCCCTGATGCGGGGTCTCTGGCCGAGCTCCTCGAGGGTCCCGTTCTCGACTCCGCGGAGGCCCGTCTCGAAGGCCGGGTCTGGCGCGCGCTGCGGGGCAGTCCTTGCGTAGGCGTCGCGGTCGATGACGCGGCGGCGTTTCCCGAACGCTGCTGTGATATCTCCCTGGGCCTGGCACTGAGCAAACTCGTGTGGCTCGAGCCGGGCGGGGGTCTGCTGCGCGGTGATGGTGCGCGGCGCTCGTTCGTGGACCTCGAAGAGCTGGAGCGGCTGCTGGCGGCTGGCGCGCGAGACGAGTCCCCCGGCCGACGGCATCTGCTGCTCGAGATCGAGCGGATCCTCCGCGGTGGACTCCCCGCCGTGAACCTCTGCACGGCCGAGGGTCTGGACGACGAACTCTTCACCTACGCGGGTTCCGGGACGCTCTTTACCCGGCAGCGCTACGTCGAGGTCCGCCGGCTCGGACTCGACGACTACGACGCCGCCGATCCGTTGATTGCGCGCGGCGTCGCCGAGGGGTACCTCGCACCGCGCGCGCCGGAAGAGGTGGACCGGGTACTCGCCAACGGCTTCGGCGCATTCCTCGAGGGCTCCCACCTGGCCGGTATCGGTGCGCTGCTCGAGCACCCAGATGCGGGCGCCGCCGAGATCGTGTCGCTCTACACGCTGACCCGGTTCCTGGGAGAGGGGGTCGGCGGCCACCTGGTTCGCTTTGCCCTCGACCGAGCGCGCGAGCGCGGTTTCGCGTACGTCTTTGCCTGCACGACGGCGGACCGCGTGGTGAGTTTCTTCGAACGCAACGGCTTTCGAAAGGCGGGTTTCGAGGAAGTTCCCGCGGCGAAGTGGCGTGACTACGCCCCGGAGCGGCGGGCGCGGGTTCGGTGCCTCCGCGTCGATCTCCGTTGAGCGATGGCGCGCGCCGACTCGGGTCCGCTTCCCGTCGGCTTGGATGGTAAGGAGGGGAGGCCGTGTTCGCGGCCTCCCCTCCACCGTGTCGAGCCGGAGCGCCGGGGCGGTGGCCTTGCGGCTTCGTGCCCCGGGTCTGGGGCGCGTGGCCCCGAAGTGGACTGTAAGCCGGGTTCTGTTCCGGCGCGGCTTTCGCACCGGCGAGGACCATTCATCTAGGCGACGCATTGCTGCGCCACTCGAGCGCTCTACCCGGACACCGGTCCTTTCGGACTCGGACGGGCCGCCCTCGGCGGTGTCCCTATTTGAGCTTGCTCCGGGAGGGGCTTGCCCCGCCGCCGGTCACCCGGCTGTCGCGCGTGGGCTCTTACCCCACGATTTCACCCTTGCCTGTGCCGCAGCTCCGGAGAGCGGCAGCCATCGGCGGTGTGGTTTCTGCGGCGCTTTCCCTCGGGTTGCCCCGGGTCGCCGTTAACGACCTCCCTGTCCCTGTGGAGCCCGGACTTTCCTCCCGCAATCAGCCGCCCGAGGGCGGTGTTGCCAGCGGTCCTCCATCCACCTCCGGCTCGGAGAGTCTGAGCCAAGCGCGGGCCACGTCAAGCTGACTATGAGTATCAGTTTGCACTCCAGATCAATATCTAGTAGATACTGATCTAGGGATGGAAGAGATACTTCCGACGACGGGCTCCAGTACGGCGATTCCCAAGCCGCAGTCGATCTTCGACCCCGTGGCCCGGGCACTCGAGGTCGTGGGCGACCGGTGGACCCTGGTCCTCGTCCGCCAGCTGCTCGGTGGCTCGCGTGGTTTCCAGGAACTGCGCCAGCGTACGGGGATCGCGCCGCGGGTTCTCTCCGGCCGACTCCGGGAACTGGTGGCCAAGGGGTTCGTGGAAACGCAGTCCGCCGGGAATCGCTCGGTCTACGCGCTGACCGATGAGGGACGGTCGCTCGAGCCGGTCGTGGTCTCCATCGGGCGCTGGTGGATCCAGCGGGGTCTCGAGGTGCTGGGCGTGGACGGCAGCCGTTTCACCGAGACCTCCGCCCAGTCGGTCATCGACTCCTTGCCGTTCATGGTGCGCGAAGAGCGCGCACGGGATGTCGACCTCACCTTCGAGATTCGTCTCGATGGGCCGGGCGGTGGCGTGTGGAGCGTTCGCGTCCACGATGGAATCTGCACGACCCGTTCCGGGTTCGCCGAGGGCGCGCACGTCCGGTACACGGCGGACGCACGTACCTGGTGCGCCGTGGCCCTGGGTCTGCGCGACGCCCGCGAAGCCTTCCGGCTCGGTCTCATGAACAAAGAAGGCGAGCACTACGCCATGGACCACTTCTTTCACCAGGTCCCATCGGCGCAATCGAACAAGGAGAAGAAGCCGTGATTTCCTTCCAGTTGACCGAAGAGCAGGAGGTCGTGCGCGAAGCCATGCACGACTTCGCCGAACAGGTGGTGCGCCCCGGGGCACGCGACGCTGACGAGGAATCGAAACTTTCAGAAGAACTCCTGGCCCAGGTGCACGAGCTCGGCTTGATTGCGACGCAGTTGCCCGAAGCGCTGGGTGGGGGCGGTGAGGAGCGGTCGCCGGTGACACTGGCGGTGGTGCTCGAGGAACTGGCCTGGGGGGACGCTGCCCTGGCCACCGCGGCGCTTGCGCCGGCGGCATTTGCCTTTGCGATCGCCGACGCCGGAAGCGAGGAGCAGAAGCGCGATCTCCTGCCGCTGTTCTGCGGCGAGTCGTTTCACGCGGCGGCGCTGGCTCTCGTCGAACCCGGCCCCCTCTTCGACCCGACCGATCTGTCCACCCGCGCCGAGGCGAAGGGTGACACCTTCGTCATCTCGGGCGCGAAAAGCCTGGTTCCCCTCGGTGACCGGGCCAGTCATTTCCTCGTGGTCGCCGGGAGCGGTGAGGACCGAAATGCCTTCGTCGTGCCGCGAGATGCATCGGGGCTCACGATCTCGGAGCCCGAGAAGAACCTCGGCCTCAAGGCCTTGCCGACAACGACGCTGAAACTGGAATCCGTCGAAGTTCCGGCCGCGGCGCGTCTCGGCGGTGCCGGTGGCAGCGACGTCCAGCGCCTCGTCAATGTGTCGCGCGTGGCGTTGGCGACCACGATGACCGGGGTCTCCCGGGCGGCGCTCGACTTCTGTGTTCCCTACGCCAAGGATCGTCGGGCGTTCGACCAGGCGATCGCGCAGAAGCAGGGGATCGCGTTCCCCATGGCGGAGATGCATATCGAAACCGAGAGCCAGCGCTGGCTTGCCTGGAAGGCGGCGAGCGAGTTGGAGCGCGGAGTCGACTGCACGCGTTCCGCCCACCTGGCCCGGGCGTACTCGGCCGAGAAGTCGATGTGGATCGCGGACCAGGGCGTACAGACGCTCGGGGGGCACGGCTTCATTCGCGAGCACCCGGTAGAAATGTGGTACCGCAACGCACGCACTTTGAGCGTCCTCGAAGGCACGCTGGCGCTTTAGGCGGCCGGCCGGAGAAAAGACATGATCGATTTCACTCTCTCGGATCACGACCAGAGCATCCTCGACCGCGTGCGCGACCAGGCGCTGATCGCCCGGAAATACGCGCGCCATTACGACGAGAACGAGCACGAATTTCCTCCCGATGAACTTCCCGAGGCCAAGGACCACCCGAGCGTCATGAAGGACCTGATGCAGCGCGGGGAGGGCGACTGCGGTCTTGCCACTCTCGGGATGCTGATCTCCATGGGCGAGACCTGGGGCGACTATTCCGTGCGGATCCGCATCCCGAAGGGAGCGGGACTCGGGAACGCCGCGCTGAGCGCGGCTGGAACCCCCGAGCAGAAAAAGCGCTGGGCGGGGCTTACCCTGGCCATGGCGATCACCGAACCCGGGTGTGGATCGGATCCCTCCCAGGTGCAGGCGACCGCGGTCCTCGACGAGGCGACGGACGAGTGGGTGATCAATGGCGAGAAGATCTTCGTCACCACGGGTTGTCGCGCCCAGGGCGTCGTCCTTTGGGCGACTCTCGACAAGAGCGCGGGGCGCGCCGGGATCAAATCCTTCGTCATCGAGAAGGGAACTCCCGGCTTCGTGGTAGCTCACAAGGAGAAGAAGCTCGGCATTCGTTCCGACGACACCGCCGCATTCGTCTTCACCGACTGCCGCGTGCCCCGCACCAATCTCCTCGGCGGGAAAGAGGAGATCCCGAAGGCGGGCTCGGGGGGCTTCAAGGGCGTCATGAAGACGTTCAACCTGACGCGCCCGGGGGTTGCCGCCTTCGGACTGGGGATGGCGGAAGCCGCGCTCGATTTCACGCGCGGCCAGCTCGCGGAGGCCGGTGTGGACCTCGGCTATGGATCAGGCACCGCCGGTCAGCCCGCTGTGGTCGACAAGTTCCACCGTCTCGAGGGGACTTTCGAAGCGGCTCGCCTCACGATCCTTCGCGCGGCCTGGCTGTCCGACCACGGACAGCCGAACAACATGGAGGCCTCGGTCTGCAAGGCGAAGGGCGGTTCGGCCGTGCGCGAGATCACCCAGGGTTGCATCGAGATCTTGGGACCGCTCGGGATATCGCGGGAGCACCTGCTCGAAAAGTGGTTCCGGGACGTCCGAATCACCGATATCTACGAGGGGACTGGCGAGATCCAGCGCATGATCATCGCGCGGACGCTCTTCGACTACACGCGAGCGGACCTGAGCTAGACGGCGGCGCTGTCGCTCCGCGGTGATCGGGTAGACTGCGCGCCGTGCGTGCGGTCGTCGTCGAATCTCCGGGCAAGGCACCGGTGCTCCGCGTCGCCGAGGTGCCCGCACCGGGCCTCGGTGCGGGCGAGGTCCGCATACGTGTGGCCGCTGCCGCCGTGAACCGCGCCGACTTGATGCAGGCGGCCGGGCACTATCCGCCGCCACCGGGAGCCTCGGAAATCCTCGGTCTCGAGTGTGCCGGGGAAGTCATGGAGGTCGGCAATGGCGTGTCTGGCTGGAAGCCGGGCGACCGCGTCATGGCATTGCTCGCGGGAGGCGGGTACGCGGAACAAGTCGTGGTGGACGCAGGCTCCGTGCTTCCGGTTCCGGCGGGTCTCGACCTCGAACAGGCTGCCGCCGTGCCCGAGGTCTTTCTCACCGTCTTTCTCAACGTGTTTCAACTCGCCGCTTTTCCCGAGCGGGGGATGATCCTCGTCCACGGCGGAGGGTCTGGGATCGGCACTGCCGCGATCCAGCTCGTCCGGGAGGCGGGTGGCCGGATCTTCGTCACCGCGGGGTCCGCCGAGAAGTGTGGTCGCTGCCTGGAACTGGGGGCGGAGCGCGCGGTGAACTACCGCGACGAAGACTTCGTTCCCATCTGCCGGGAAGCGACCGGAGGCGCGGGCGTTGACGTCATCCTCGACCACATTGGCGCCAAATACCTCGAGCGCAACCTGGAGGCGCTCACCGTGGGGGGGCGGCTCGTGATCATCGGATTGATGGGCGGCGCAAAGGCCGAGGTCGACCTGGCCCGCCTGTTGATGCGCCGCCTCCAGGTGATCGGGTCGACACTTCGCGCGCGCCCGCCGGCGGAGAAGGCCGATCTCGTCGAGGCCTTCCTCGCGCGCTTCGGTCCGGCGCTCGACGCGGGCAGGGTTTCTCCGGTGGTCGACCGGGTGTTGCCCCTCGATGAGGCTGGGGAAGGGCACCGCGCTCTGCGAGCGAGCGAGCACTTCGGCAAGATCGTGCTGCGCGTCGCCTGACCGTGGTGCGGGTGACCCTTGGAGCGTGTGTCTCGGCGCTGGGGGCGGCCTCGCAGCTAGTCCCGTTCCGCAACCACGCCGGTGAAGTGCGCCATGTCGACTCTCGTCGGCGCGGGTATCACGACGAAGCTGCGGGTGGGGAAGCTGCTCTCGCGGGGCATAGGGTTCCGCTCGAAGGGCGTGTTCGCGGGCCCGGCGCTCGACGTGCGAGGGCAGGAGCCGCAGTCCTCGGAGCATGGCTGCTCGGGGTGGGGTGTGTGGCGTCTCCGCCGCGCGAAGCAGGCCCCGCGTTCCGATTTCCCGAGGACACCTTCGCCTTCGCGAACGAACTGGTGTCGGACTATGTCGTGGGCCCCAACGGGCGGCTCCACATGGTTCCGCGCGAGGTGCCCTCGGAGTATCGCCAGAACTGCGTGACGATGGCCCGGGCCGCGCGGTTGTTCTATGCCCATGCCCGGTTCGAGCCCAGCCAGCCTCGGGCCGATGCCGCCACCTACACGGCCTTGGTCGAGGAGGTGATGTCTCGGGACCCGCGTGACAAGCGGCCCGTCTCCGGTCCCGTCGTCATTCCCGGGTACCCGAATCTCTATGCGTTCAGCAGGGGGGAGGAACGCCTGGTCAAACGAGTCGTGGATGATCGCCTCGGCGCCTACTTCCAGCGCGGCAACTGGCGCATGATTCTTCCCTTTACCCGCGGCCATCAGCGGAACATGGCGGAACGTTTCCTGGAGGCGATGGGCCGTGCCGAGGCGCCGGTGGTTCACGTCGTCCGTTTCCCAGCCGTCGACATCAATCACACCGTGATCGTGTACGGCGCTGAGGAGACACCCGAGGAGATTCTCTTCGCGTTTTACGATCCAAATTACCCCGGACTTCCCCGACGCATGCGCTACGACCGTGCGCGGCGAACGTTCGAGTACCCGGAGAGTGATTTTTTCTCCGGGGGTCCCGTGCGTGTCTACGAGGTCTACGATGCGCCGCTCTACTAGGCGCCTGCTCGCGAGTTTCGCGGTCGCCGCAAGCGGTCTCCAGGTGGCTTGTCTCACGGGAAAGACCTTGGAGGGGGGACGCCTGGACGAAAGCCCTGAAACCCTCCACGAGGCGTGTCTCGACGGCGACACGCTTCGGGTGCGGTACACGGCCGTGGTGACGGCCGAATTTGGCGAAGCCGTCGGAAGACGCGAGCGTGGGGCGGCGATCGACGCCAGCGCGCTGGCCGTGCAACCCCGTCTGCCAGTCCACGAGATCGCGGTGTCACCGGTTGACCCCGCAGACGTGATGCGTCGTGCCGGCTGTCGACCGGTAGAGGTTCGTCTCATGGCCGGCGCGTCCGGAGAAGCACCGCCCGAGATCCCAAGGGACCGCGCACGGATCGCGTTGCCTGCGCCGGTGCTCCACCGGGACGGAACCGCCGCCTGGGTGTGGCCCCTGCTTCCCGTGACCCTTGCTCTCGACACGGTCGTGACCCCGACGCTCGCGGTCCTCTGGGTCGTGTATTTCCCGATGACGGACTGATCCTTCGCCCGGTATGGGGGATGCTTTCCTGGGAGGCGCTTGGTGGACCTGACCTACACGCCTGCGGAAGCGGAGTTCCGTTCCCAGGTCCGCTTGTGCCGCTTCAATCCCCACACCTCGGTGGCGATGGATTGCATTGCTGCCCGGCTGTCTCACGAGTTCTCCGAGGCTGGAGTCGGCGCCGAGGGCAGCTAAGGCATGCTCGCGGAGGAGGGCTTCGAAGCTCCGGCCTGTCGCGGCGTTCGGTGACAGGCTGGTCGCCCTTACGGTGTATCCTCGCGCAAGGAGGGAGAGCCTCATGGCGCTCGAGGGCTTTGCGTCGATTGACTTCCACGCGTACCACCGCGGCACCCTGCCCGAGCGTCTGGGCGGAGGCGCCGGTGCGGCGGCGTCCGCCGGTCTCCCCGGGCTCGAGGCGCTCGCCTTTCAACTCCCTTCGGGCGATGCCTATACCTACGTGCCCCGCGGCGGCACCGTGGTCGTGGAGGCCGGATCGGATGCCGCCGCCACCGTGATCGAGGTCCAGCCCGGAGACTGGGAGGGCCTGGTCCACGACTACGAGTCTGCGGCGGGTTTGTTGTATGGGAGCCGTGCCCGTTGTTTGCGCGGGAATGCGATGGCATTCATCGCTTGGGAACCGGTGCTCCGCGCCCTCTTCGTGGGCCGGCCGATCTACGACCCGGCCGACCCGTTGGTGGACGACGCCGGGAGTGCGGTCGATCCGAGGCGCGTGTTTCGGCCGGAGGATTCCGAGGAGGAGATGGCGGCCTTCCTCACCGCCGCCGGCTTCCTCGTGGTCCGGGGGCTCTACTCGCCCCCCGAGGTGGCGGAATTTCTCGCGGAAGCGGAGGCCCTGCGTTCCGAGGCCGTGAAGGGGGACAAGCTTTCCTGGTGGGCGACGACGCCCGAGGGTGAGGAGATCTGCTGTCGCGTCACGCGGGCCATCGACAAGCCGAAACTCGCGACCCTTTACGGGGATCCGCGGCTGCGCCGGCTGGTCGACCTGGCCGGAGCGGGTCTTGCTCCCCGGGAGGGAGAGGGAACCGGCGTCACCTGCATCTACAAGAGCCCCGGAATCGAGGAAGGTCTCTCCGACCTTCCCTGGCACCGGGATTGCGGCATGGGGGGGCATGCGCTGATGTGCCCCGTCATGGTCGCCTCGGTCTTCCTCACCCCTGCGACCCCGGAAACCGGCGAATTGCGCTTCCTGCCCGGTTCGGCGCGTGCCTCCTGCGCGTTCCGGGAAGCGACGGATGCCGGCGGCCCGGCAGGGATCGGCGTCACGGCAGAACCCGGCGACGTGAGTCTGCACTTCGGAGACGTGATGCACGCGGCCCCCCCGCCCACGCGCCGGGGCCTGGCGCGTTACCGCATCAGCGCCACCACCAACTTCGGGCCGGTGAGCGTTCGGCCCCATACGGGCGCGCACAGCTACAACGACGTGCTCCACGGGCGCGAGGATGGCCAGGTCGAGCACCTCGCCAAGGTCGCCGACCGGGCGTCGGCAAGCTAGGCTGCTCGCCTTCCCGAGAAGGAGCGCAGCGAATGCCCGAAGTGCAGCGGACCCTGGCGATCGTGAAGCCCGACGCGGCCGGTCGGCCGGGGGCGGCCGGCCAGATCCTGGCGCGGATCGAGGAGTCGGGGCTCGAAATCGTCGCCCTGAAGAAGCTCCGTTTGAGCGAAGAGGACGCCCGGGGCTTCTATGCCGTCCACAAGGAGCGCCCGTTCTACGGCGAACTCGTGAAGTTCATGACTTCCGGGCCGGTCGTGGTCGCGATCCTGGAAGGCGAGAACGCCATCGCCCGCTGGCGGGACCTGATGGGTCCCACGGACTCGACGAAGGCAGAAGCGGGTACGATCCGGGGGGATTTCGGAACCGACATCGAGCGCAACGCCTCTCACGGATCCGACGCGCCCGAGACGGCTCGAATCGAGACGTCCTACTTTTTCAATGCCACTGAAATTCTGGGTCCGGTCGAAGCGATCTAGGCGTACGCGCGGGCCATCAGCAGGATCACACCCACATAAGTCAACGTCAGCCACAGGCTCCGGCTCTTGAGAGCTCGGCTCACGAGGTCACCCCCCCTTTCCTCGTGTCGGTCGCATACATTCTTTTTCGAACGAGTTTCGAAACACTTGAGGGATTAGCACACAATCTTGTCCCGAGGGGTGACCCGAGTCACGAAAGAGGGCCGGATGGGGGGGGAGACATGAACCTGGGCGAACGGCTCGAGGCCGACATGAAGGCGGCGATGCGTGAGCGGGACAAGGTCCGGCTCGAAACGATCCGCGGGGTGCGCGGGGCCGTGCGCAACCGCGAGATCGAGGCCGGGGGGAGTCTCGACGATGACGGAATCGTCCGGGTATTGCGGAGCCTCGTGAAGCAGCGGGTCGATGCCATCGAGCAATTCCGTGCCGGGGGTCGCGAAGATCTGGCCGAGAAGGAGAGTCGGGAACGAGAGATCCTGGAGGCCTATCTCCCGGCTGCGCCGGATGCGGGAGATGTCGAGCGCGTGGTGCGGGAGGTCATTGCCGAGGTCGGTGCCGAGAGCCCGCGGGACATGGGGCGGGTCATGAAGCCCGCCCTGGAGCGTCTGGGCGGCGGCGCAGATGGCAAGCAGGTCAGCGAGACCGTCCGCCGCCTCTTGAGCCCGGGCGAGGCCGGCTAGCCGGGCTTCCTCGCAAGGGGCCGTTGAGGGCGCGCCGGGTTCCTCCCCGAGTTCCTTCCCGGGGACCCAGGGAGTAGGATGTCATTCCCCGAAGGAGGTCCCCATGGCCAGCATTTCGACCCCTCAGCCGCGCATCGTCGATGCCGACGGCCATGTTCTCGAGCACCCCACGGCGATGCTCGAGTACATGCCCACGGAGTACCGGGAGCGGTGTTTTCACGTGGAGGCCGATGCAGAGGGGACGGAGTGGTGCCTCTACGACGATCTCAAGATCTACGCCAACCGGATGTCACTGGCCGGGGCCGGAGGCATGAGTCTGGAGGACCGGAAGCGCTGCCTGGCCGGGGAGATGCGGTACACGGACATTCGCACCGGGGCGTTCGACCCCGCTCGGCGCCTCACCGAAATGGCCCAGGACGACATCGAGCAGGCGGTCGTGTATCCGACCCAGTTTCTCGGGATCTCGAGTCTTTCCGACCTCGATTTCGCCGAGGCCCAGTCGCGGGCGTACAACCAGTGGATCGCGGATTTCTGCTCGGAATCGCCCAGCCGCCTGTTCGGTATCGCGGTGACTCCCCAGACCGAGGTGGAGCGCTGCATCCGGGTGGTCGAAGACGCGCGGAAGCTCGGCCACGTCGGCGTCTTCTTGCGGCCCAACCCGAGCCGGGCAGGTGAGTGGTTCTGTGATCCCGCCTACGACAGGCTGTGGGCGGCGCTCCAGGACCTCGACCTCGCGGTGGGTTTCCACCCGTATCTCATGCCCGACATGCCGGGTGCGGTTCGCCAACTCGGACTGAACGATTTCGTCGCCCCCGGAGCGAAGTCGGTCATGGAGATGACCGGGGAGCAGGACCAGCGCGCCGATGGCACGTTCGGCAACAAGAACATCTTCTTCACCCAGGCGCTCGGCAACGTGTTCGACATGCAGATCGCCCTGACGATGTTGATCTGCGGGGGCGTCCTCGAACGCTTCCCGCGCATGCGCTGCATTTTCCTCGAGGCGAATGGTGGCTGGATCGTGCCGATCCTCGAGCGGCTCGATCACCACTACGAGATCTTCCAGTGGGAGGTGCCACAGCTCAAGATGAAGCCGTCGGAATACTTCAAGCGGCAGTGCTGGATCTCGTTCGACCCGGATGAGAGCACGCTGCGCATGACCGCGGAGAGCGATCTCGTGGGTGCCGACCGCATCATCTGGGCGAGCGATTATCCCCACCCCGACGCGAAGATTCCGGGGGTCGTCGATGAGTTGCGGGAGGCAATGGACGGTTTGCCCGGTGCTGCGCAGGACCGGATCTTCGGACTGAATGCGGTCGACCTGTACGGGCTTCCCGAGGTCGCCTAGCGGGTTCAGCGTCCGCTGAAGTCCGGTGCGCGGCGCTCCTGGGCCGCTGCCAGTCCCTCGCGGGCGTCCTCGGTCGCAAAGGTTTCCGCCTGGACGCTCGCCTCGAAGGTGAGCTGGTCTTCGAGGCTCGCCCCGGCCGACCGGGCCAGGGCCCGCTTGATGCCTCGGTTCGCGACGGGTCCGGCGCCGGCAATCTCCCGGGCGAGTTCCCGAGCCGCAGGCAGGACTTCCTCGGCCGGAACCGCGCGGTTCACCAGGCCGATGCCGGCGGCCTCGGCGCCGGTGAGTGTGCGGCCGGTGAAGAGGAGTTCGGCTGCGTGAGCGGGGCCCACCAGGCGTGGCAGGGTCCACGTTGCGCCCATACCGGGGTGCAGGCCGAGCCGGGCGAAGTTGAGGCCGAGCTTGGCTTCCGCGCTCGCGATCCGCATGTCGCAGGCCAGGGCGACGCAGAGGCCGGCGCCGATCGCCGCGCCGTTGAGTGCCGCGACGGTCGGGCAATCGATCTCGCGCACGGATAGGAAGAGTTCGTAGAAGGCACGCATGGTGTCGCGGATCCCGGGTTGTGCGGCGTCGGGGTCGGCGCGGCCCGCATCCGACTGGGCCTGGATCATTCCGAGGTCGCCGCCTGCCGAAAATCCGCGACCCGCGCCGGTCAGGACCACGCAGCGCAGGGAGGGATCTCGGGCGAGTCCTGCGGTGGCGGCGGAAAACGCCTCTCCCATGGCCCGGGTCATGGCGTTGCGGCGTTCGGGATCGTTGAAGGTGAGGAGGGCGACGTCGTCTTCGCGCTGGACGAGAACCAGGTCAGACATGGCCCGGAAGGCTAGCGGAGAAGCGGGGAGGGGGCGTCGGGCCCCCTCCCCGGAAACGGGGACTCAGTCCATCTGGCGGCGCAGGAACGTGGGCTCGTCTTCGTTTTCTTCCTCTTCGTCGCCTTCGCCGCGGCGCAGGAAGGTCGGAACGTCGAGTTCGTCTTCCTCGAACGGTGACAGGAAGTCGCTGGGCCGATCGATCGTCTCGGTCTCCAGGTTGGCATCGACCGCTGCACCGCCGAGTTCGGCCTGTTGCTCCGCGGCCGGGGCTCCGGATCGGCTCGCTCCGGCCTCCCGGTGCAACGGCGTGACGTTGCCGTGGTGCGCCGCGTCGCTCTCCGGGCTGTGTCCGCGCGGCATGCGGTCGTCGTCCAACCCGGTGGCGATCACCGTGACGCGCATGGACCCGTCATCGATGGTCTCGTCGATGACCGCGCCGAAGATGATGTTGGCCTCTTCGTGCGCCGCCTCCTGGATCAGGGTCGATGCTTCGTTCACTTCGAACAGCGTCAGGTCCGATCCGCCCGTGATGTTGATCAGCACACCGTGGGCCCCATCGATGGACAGGTCTTCCAGCAGCGGGCTCGAGATGGCGGACCGGGCCGCTTCCATGGCGCGTTCCTCGCCCTGGGCCGAGCCCGTCCCCATCAAGGCCACGCCCATCTCGTTCATGATCGTCCGCACGTCGGCGAAGTCGAGATTGATGAGACCGTGGATCGTGATCAGGTCGGAGATCCCGCGTACCGCGTTGAAGAGCACCTCGTCGGCCAACTGGAAGGCGTCCTGCATCGCTGTGTTCTTGCCCGCGAGGGCCAGCAGGCGCTGGTTCGGGATGGTGATCACGGTGTCGACCACGCGATGGAGGGCGTCGAGGCCCTTTTCCGCGTGCTTCTGCCGGACCCGTCCCTCGAAGAGGAAGGGCTTGGTGACCACGCCAACCGTGAGGGCTCCGATTTCCCGGGCGACCTCGGCGACCACCGGGGCGGCGCCCGTCCCGGTGCCCCCGCCGAGCCCCGCGGTCACGAACACCATGTCCGTGCCCTCGAGCTGTTCGCGAATCCGCTCGCGAACCTCCAGCGCCGAGCCGCGGCCCTTCTCCGGGTCGGCCCCGCAGCCGAGGCCGCGGGTGATCTCCGATCCGAGCTGCAGCTTCGACGGAGCCAGGTTGTACTGGAGTGCCTGGGCGTCCGTGTTGGCGGCGATGAACTCGACGCCCTTGAGGCCCGACTCGATCATGTTGTTGATGGCGTTCCCACCACCGCCGCCGACACCGACGACCTTGATCGAGGCACGCTGGTTCGATGCGTCTTCGAACTCCAGCATTTCCCTTCCGTCTTCCGGAATCAGGGTCTCGGACGACTGCCCGCCCGAGCGTGATCGCGTACGCTTCGCCATGACTCACCCCCTGCGCGCTGCGCGCGCAAAACCATACAGAAAAACGCCATTTTTGTCGCAAAAAACGCGACGAATCCAGTTTACCCTGCGCATCAGCTGAGTTCTTCGTAGAACCAGTCGCGCATCCGCTGCTTGACGCGTCCGAAGATGGAATCGTCCCGGATTCGGAAGCGCGTCGCGTGGCGCGTCCGGCCCTGGGCTGCGCCGAATAACGCCAGTCCGACCCCGGTTGCGTACATCGGGCCGCGGACGACGTCCTGGAGCCCACCCACGTGGGTCGGCGTCCCGGGGCGTACCGGAGATTCGAAGATCTCCTCGGCCAGTTCCGGCAGCCCAGCGAGGGCGGAGCACCCACCGGTGAGCACCACGCCGGAGGGAATCCGGTCCTCGAGGCCCGCTTTGCCGACTTCCTGGCGTGCGAGCGAGAGAATCTCGTCCACACGCGGTTCGATGATCTCACAAAGTATCTTCCGCGAGACCTGGCGCGGCCGCCGCCCTCCTACGCTCGGCACGCTGATGACGTCGTCGCTGCCCAGGTACCGGGCCGAGGCCACACCGAACTTCTTCTTGATCCGCTCGGCTTCCTCGAAGGGCGTCCGCAGGCCGACCGCGATGTCGTTGGAGATGTGGTAGCCGCCCAGGCCCAGGACCGAGGTGTGCTTGATCGAGCCCTCTGCGAAGACGGCCACGTCCGTGGTGCCGCCGCCGATGTCGATCAGGCAGACCCCCAGATCCCGCTCGTCGTCGGCCAAGGTCGCCTCGGCGGAGGCGAGCGGCTCGAGGACGATGTCCATCACGTTCAGCCCGGCCTTGTTGGCGCATTTCACGATGTTCTGGGCGCTGGTCACGGCCGCCGTCACGATGTGGATCTTCGCCTCCAGGCGGACGCCGCTCATGCCGAGCGGCTCCCGGATCCCGTCCTGGTCGTCGATGATGAACTCCTGGGGGATTACGTGGATCACCTCGCGGTCCATCGGGATCGCGACTGCCTTGGCCGCGTCGATGACGCGCCTCACGTCGCCGTCCTTGACTTCGCGGTCCTTTACCGCCACCACGCCGTGGCTGTTGAAGGCGCGGATGTGGCCACCGGCGATTCCGGCGTACACGGACGTGATCTCGCAGTCGGCCATCAACTCCGCCTCCTCCACGGCGTGCTTGATGGAATCGACGGTGGCGTCGATGTCGACGACCACCCCCTTGCGCAATCCGCGTGACGGATGCGTTCCGATGCCCACGACGTCGACGCCATTCTCCGTGCGCGTGGCGACGATGACGCAGATCTTGGTGGTCCCGATGTCGAGACCGACGATCAAGTCGTCCTTGCGTGACATGATTCCCCCCCTGTGCGGCGCCGGTTCAACCGGTTGGCCGCGAGTTGGACGACGTTGCGCGTCCGCGCACCGCCGCCGCTTTTGCCGCTCCTTTCGGAGACGGCGAAACGTCGAGGACCGCCTGGCCCTCGAACCGAAGATCTATGCGCGAGGCCCGGGAGAGTTCCGGGAGCCCCGCGTCCAGCAATTCCACCAGCGCGTCGAGGCGCGCGTCGAGGTCGCCGCGCCCCAGCACTACCTCGGGAGCCAGGTCTGGGAGCCGCAGGCGGAAGCCCTCCGGATCGCCCGGCGCGGCGATCGCGATTTCGAGGGGTGCGGGGAGGCCCCTTTCCGGCAGCGCCACGGCCAGGGCGACGGCGCGCGCCAGTTCGGGCGCCGGTTCGCCGTGCGCGGGCCGCTCCGCGGCGACGAGGCGCGGCAGATCCGGGGCGGCGTTGGGCGGGGCC